>NZ_JPWT01000062.1:0-77171 GCF_000773065.1 Burkholderia sp. ABCPW 111
GGCATCAACAGCATCAACAGCATCAACAGCATCAACAGCATCAACAGCATCAACAGCATCAACAGCATCAACAGCATCAACAGCATCAACAGCATCAACAGCATCGACCCCGCCGACTACTTCGCCCGCCCTCGTGCCGCCCGAGTTCGCGAGCACCGCGAGCGACGACGCCCGGCTCGACGCGAGCCTCGCCGAGCTCGCGCCGCGCATCGCGGAGGGCGCGGCGCGGCACGACGCTGACGGCAGCTTCCCGCACGCGCATTTCGAATGGCTGCACGCGCACGGCCTGATCGCGCAGGCCGTGCCGCGCGAGTACGGCGGAGGCGGCGCGACGCTCGCCCGCGCGCGCCGGATCGTCGGCGCGATCGCCCGCGCGGACGCCGCGACCGCGCTCGTGCTGACGATGACTTATTTGCAGCACCGCGCGCTCGGCCGCGCGGACAGCCGCTGGCCGGCGGCCGCGCGGCGCGCGGTGTTCGCGAGCGCGGTCGCCGACGGCGCGTTGATCAACGCATTGCGCGTCGAGCCCGAGCTCGGCTCGCCCGCGCGCGGCGGGCTCCCGGCGAGCGTCGCGCGCCGCGACGGCGACGGCTGGCGCATCAGCGGCCACAAGCTGTACAGCACCGGCATCCCGGCGCTGCGCTGGCTCGCGGTGTGGGCGCGCACGGACGAAGCGCGGCCGCGCGTCGGCGTGTTTCTCGTGCCGCGCGACGCGGCGCGGGGGCAGGCGGGCGGCGACGGCATCCGCGTGATCGAAAGCTGGAATCACCTCGGGCTGCGAGCGTCGGGCAGTCACGAGGTGGTGTTCGACGACGTGCGGATTCCGCTCGATCACGCCGTCGATCTGCGCGCGCCCGACGCGTGGGCGCCGACGGGCGCGAGCCAGGCCGACGTCGATGCGCACGCCGACCAGCAAGCGTGGATGATCGTGCTGCTCGGCAGCCTGTACGACGCGCTCGCGCGGGCGGCGCGCGACTGGGTCGTCGGGTTCGCGAAGGCGCGCGCGCCCGCGAGCCTCGGCGCGCCGCTCGCGACGCTGCCGCGCGTGCAGGAAATCGTCGGCGAGATCGACGCGCTGCTGCAGGTGAACCGCGTGCTGCTCGACGATGCGGCCGCGCGCGCGGATGCCGGCGCGCCGCTCGACGTCGACGCGAGCGGGCTTGTCAAATTCACGGTGACGAGCCACGCGATCCGCGTGACGGAGCTGGCGTTGCAGCTATCGGGCAATCACGGGCTGAGCCGCCACAACCCGCTCGAGCGCCATCATCGCGACGCGCTGTGCAGCCGGATTCACACGCCGCAGGACGATTCGATTCTCGTCGCGGCGGGACGCGCGGCGTTCGCTGCGCATGGCGATGGGCGGTGACGCGTTCCGAGGGGCGTGCGACGACGTGCGAAGCGAACGGCGTGAACGGCGCGATGAACCGCGCCGCGCGCCGCGATGCGGCCTGCAACGCCTGGCGCGTGGCGTGCCGCGCCGCATCGGCCGGCGCGGCCGCGCTCGCGCTCAAATCGAATCGCGCGCCCGTTTCGCGGCGCCGTCGATTCGCCCGCGCGGCGATCGCGTATCGCGAGCCGCATGCGGCTCGCGCGCATCGCCGAGCGCGCGCAATCGCGTCCGCGCGAGCTGGCCGATCGCGCCGGCAGGCGCGGCGAGGCGCGAAGCGTGCTCCCGCCGCAGCGCCCACAGATCGATCTGCGGCTTGAAATCGGCGATCGGCACGATGTCGAGCGCGTCGCGCAGCGGGCTCATCTCGACGAGCGGCAGCGGCATGAGGCCGAGGCCGAGCCCGTTCGCGACGCTCTGCAATTGCAGCTCGCGCCCGTATGTGTCGAGCGTGACGCGCAGCGGCAGCCGCTGCGCGTCGAGCGCGCGCTTCAGGCCCGCGCGGAATCCGCAACCGTCCGGGTTCAGCACCCAGCCGGCCTCATGGCAGTCGGCGAGCCGGTAGCCGCGGCGCGGAAAGTCGCCCTTGCGCGCGACCACGACGAGCCGCGTGCCGATGAGCCGCTCGCCCGCGACATGCGCCGGCAGCGCGATCTCGCGCGCGAGGAACACGAGCGCCGCGTCGAGCGCGTCATGGCCGAGCTGGTCGAGCAACGCGCCGCCCCAGCCGGTCGCGACTTGCGGCGCGAGCGCGGGCCAGCGGTCGCGCAGCATCGCGAGCAGATCGAGCAGCAGCAGCTCGCCGATGCCGTGCGTGAGCCCGAGCCGGAACTCGCCCGCCGGCGGCAGCGGCTCGGCGACGAGCTCGCGCAGCGCGCGCATCTCGCGCAGCACCGTGCGGCACTGGTCGTGCACGCGCCAGCCCATCTCGGTCGGGCGCGGCGGCTTCGTGTTGCGGTCGAGCAGCTCGACGCCGAGCGCTTCCTCGAGATTCTGCACGCGGCGCGTGATCGCCGGCTGCGTGATGCCGAGCTCGGCCGCCGCCAGGCTCAGCGACTGGCAGCGGACCACGGCGGCGTATGCGTCGATGTCACTGATTTTCATGTTTGTCTTGCATGGAGTTTAAGGTGCATCATGTCGAACAATCATATTCGAAGAGGCTGCCGATGAGCGCGCATTCTTTGCATAACGAATCCTCTGCGGCTGCGTTGCGCGCGAGCGTGCCGTTGCGCGCGTTCGTCGCCGCGTTCGAGCGGCTCGTCGACACGCGCCCGGACGAGCCGCGCATCCTGCGCGACGGCGCGGCGCTGCTCGCGGATCTCGTCGCACGCGACGACTGGCTGCCCGCCGCGTATGCCCGTTGCGATCCCGAGCGCTACCAGCAGTTCCTGCTGCATCTCGATCCGGCCGCGCGCTTTTCGGTCGTGAGCTTCGTGTGGGGGCCGGGGCAGACAACGCCGATCCACGATCACACCGTCTGGGGGCTGATCGGCATGCTGCGCGGCGCCGAGTATTCGCAGCCGTACGCGCTCGCGCCCGACGGCCGGCCGCTGCCCGCGGGCGACGCGGTGCGGCTCGAGCCGGGGCGCGTCGAGGCGGTGTCGCCGTCGGTCGGCGATATTCATCGCGTGAGCAATGCGTTCGCCGATCGCGTGTCGATCAGCATCCATGTCTACGGCGCGGACATCGGCGCGGTCGAGCGCACGGTCTACCGCGAGGACGGCACGCGCAAGCCGTTCGTTTCCGGGTATTCGCGTGTCGGTTGAGCGTGCGCTTCGGGCGGCTGCGTTGCCGCGGGCATGTCGGTCGATTCGGCGTCGCTGCCGGCTTCGCGCGGCGGACGGACGGTGCGCCGTGTCGCGTCGATCGCGCGGCGCGCGATATGCAATGGGCGTCGGCGTGCGCCGGTGCCGCGTTGCGTGCCGAGTGTCGAGTGTCGAGCGCCAAGCACCGAGTACCGAGTACCGAGTACCGAGTACCGAGTACCGAGTACCGAGTACCGAGTACCGAGTACCGAGTACCGAGCGCCGAGCGCCGAGCGCCGAGCGCCGAGCGCCGAGCGCCGACTGTCGACTGTCGATTCGATTCGATTCGGCGCAGCGCATCGGGCGTTGCGTGTCGTGCGTCGCGCGTTGCGCGTCGATGCGCGGCGGTCGCCGCCTGCGCGCCCGACCGCTCGCTCAATCGGTCGCTCGCGCGTATGCAGCGGACTCGCATGCGATCCGTCCGTATCGTGAGCTTTCCGTGTTCCGCGTGTCGCTTGCCGGCATCGTTCGCTTTGCCTGCTTCGGGCATTCCGCGCGCTTCGTGTGTCTCGCATGCTTTGCAAGTTCCGCGGCCACTCGTGTTCGCGGCGGATCGCGAAGTTCAGCGGCGCGACGGTTTCCGTTCGGAAGCAACGTCGCAGCGCCTGCCGCATGTGGATTCGATTCGGCGGCAACGCGCGCATTTGCTCGACCACGTCTTCTCTCGTGCCGCGCGTCGATATGCATCGACGCGGCGCAACGTAGTTCTCCACCATCCAAACTTCCGGCTGCCCTGATCCGATGAGCCTCGATTCCGTGACCGATCCTTCTTCCTCGTCGCTCCGCGACACCGCTCCCGCGCCCGCTCCCGGGGGCGATTCGGCGCCCGCGAGCTTCCCGACCTTATCCGCCGCCGACGTGCGCGCCGCGCTGCTCGCCGGCGCGGAGATCGCGCTGATCGACGTGCGCGAGGAAGACCCGTACGCGCACGGCCATCCGCTGTGGGCCGCGAACTTTCCGCTGTCGAAGCTCGAACTCGAAGCGTGGACGCGCATTCCGCGCCGCGACACGACGATCGCGGTCTACGGCGAAGCGCTCGGCGAAGATCTCGCGCCGCGCGCGGCCGCCGTGCTCGCGGCGCTCGGCTACACGCGCGTACATCGGCTCGAAGGCGGGCTCGACGGCTGGCGGGCGGCGGGCGGCGAGCTCTTCATCGACGTGAACGTGCCGAGCAAGGCGTTCGGCGAGCTCGTCGAGGCGAAGCGGCACACGCCGTCGCTGTCCGCGCAAGAGGTGCGGCAGTTGATCGACGCGCGGGCCGACGTCGTGATCGTCGACGCGCGCCGCTTCGACGAATACCAGACGATGAGCATTCCGACCGCGACGAGCGTGCCGGGCGCGGAGCTCGTGCTGCGCGTGCGCGAGCTCGCGCACGATCCGGCGACGCGCGTGATCGTGAACTGCGCGGGACGCACGCGCAGCATCATCGGCACGCAGTCGCTGATCAACGCGGGGCTGCCGAACCCGGTTGCGGCGCTGCGCAACGGGACGATCGGCTGGACGCTCGCGGGGCAAACGCTCGAACACGGCGCGTCGAGGCGCTTTCCCGAGCGCGTCGACGCGGATCGGCGCGAGGCCGCGCGGCAGGCGGCGCGCGGCCTCGCACGTCGCGCGGGCGCAACGCGCATCGCGCTGCGCGATCTGCACATGCTCGAGTCCGACGATCTCACGCTCTATCGCTTCGACGTGCGCACGCCGGACGAATACGCGGCCGGCCACCTGCCGGGCTTCGCGAGCGCGCCGGGCGGCCAGCTGGTGCAGGAGACCGATCATCATGCGCCCGTGCGCGGCGCGCGGATCGCGCTCGCGGACGACGACGGCGTGCGCGCCGACATGACCGCGTCGTGGCTCGCGCAGATGGGCTGGGACGTGCGCGTCGTCGAGCCGCTCGACGCGCATGAGCGCAGCGAGCGCGGGCAGCCGGCGGCGCGCGCGCCGCAGCCTGCGGAAAGCGCGACGGTGTCGGTCGGCACGCTAGCCGAGTGGCTCGGCTTGAAAGCGGTGGAGCGCGAGGCGGTGAACGGGCGGGCGGAAGCGCTTGCTTCACCGCGGACCGGCGCGATCGCGCAGCGCACGCAAGACGGGCGGAATGCGCTGGACGCGACGGATGCGCGTGATGCGCATGACATACGAGACATACGAGACATACGAGACATACGAGACGAGCGAGACGAGCGAGACGAGCGAGACGTGCGCGCAGACGAATTCGCGCGCGGAGGGAGCGGCGGGGCGGCGGATCGCCGAGCCGACGCGCGACTGGACGACGCGCAACGAGGATCGCTTGCCGAACGCGTCGTGCCGCCGCACGACGCGCCGCTCGACGTGGCGGTCATCGACGTCACGGCGAGCGCGAACTACGTGAAGCGGCACATTCCCGGCGCGTGGTACGCGGTGCGCGCCCAACTGGGCGACGCGCTCACGCGCATTCCGCGTGCGCGTCGCTATGTCGTGACTTGCGGGTCGGGGCAGTTGGCGGCGTTCGCGGCGGCGGACCTGCGCGCGCTGCTGCCGGAAGAAGCGTCCGTCCACCTGCTCGACGGCGGCACGCTCGCGTGGCTCGCCGCGGGCCTGCCGGTCGAGAGCGGCGAGACGCGGCTGGCGTCGCCGCGCATCGATCGCTACCGGCGTCCGTACGAGGGTACCGGCAACGCAGCGGAAGCGATGCAAGCGTACCTCGATTGGGAGTTCGGCCTCGTCGAGCAGCTTGGACGCGACGGCACGCATCGATTCGAGGTGCTCGGGGCACTTTGAGCGCGCGTCGCGCGTATCGTGAGCCGAACGGGCTCCGATGCGGGGGCGGTTGCGTCGAGCGCAGAGAGCGGCGAAGGCGGGGAGACGATAAGCGGCTCGATAGCGCGTGATGCTCTTCGGCGCGAGATCGCGCGATCGCATTCGGCATGGCGGCGAGCGAGGGCGACGCTTGTGGCGGTCGATCGGCTTTGCTCAGCGCGCGTGGCCGTGGGCTGGGATATCGTGCGCGGGTGTGATCTGTGCGTTCCTCGCGTCGAGCGTCGAGCGTCGAGCGTCGAGCGTCGAGCGTCGAGCTTCGAGCTTCGAGCTTCGAGCTTCGAGCTTCGAGCTTCGAGCTTCGAGCTTCGAGCTTCGACCTTCGACCTTCGACCTTCGACCTTCGACCTTCGACCTTCGACCTTCGACCTTCGAGCGCCTGGTTCCAAGTTCCGAATGCGAAGCCCAAGGCTTGAAAAAAACGCACAGACGTACCCGCCGTCGACTACCCGCATGAACCGGTAGCACACCCCGCACCGGCCACCCGGATTTCGCCGCAAGCCATTGACCCATCGAGTTTTTCCGCCGCGCCTGCGCCGGCCGACGAATTTCCGAATCATCACACGAAAGCAGGTTGGAAGCCGTCTGGAAGGACTGTGTGAATGTAAATTCGGGTAAATCCGGGGACGAGGGAACCGGTTCCAGCAATCGCCGCGCACACCCGCGAAACCCTTGTCCGTGCAGCGTTGAAACTAACTAGTTAGTGAATCCCCGCGTTGCGCGGAGCCGACGGATCTTTATTCTTCGTTTTGCTGCACGGACGAATCGGTGAGAATGGCGACCGCATGGACAGGCCATGTGCGTGACACACACCACAAAAATTTCTTGAGGACGGAGAATCAATGAAAAAGCGCGCAGCGGCCGCGATGACGGCCGCCGGATTGGCGGCAGTCGCCACGGCACACGCTCAGAGCAGCGTGACGCTTTACGGTATCGTCGATAACGGCATCGCGTATCAGAGCAGCAGCACGTCGCTCGGCTCGACGACGGGCGGCCGCTCGGCGGTGAAGATGTCGACGGGCGTGTGGGCGGGCAGCCGCTTCGGCCTGAAGGGCAGCGAGGACCTGGGCGGCGGCTCGAAGGCGATCTTCCAGCTCGAATCGGGCTTCAGCACCGCCAACGGCACGTCGCAATTCGCGGGCGGCATCTTCACGCGTCAGGCGTGGGTCGGCCTGACCAATCCGACGTACGGTACGCTGACGGCCGGCCGTCAATACACCGCGTACTACTCGCTGCTGTCGCCGTACAGCCCGACGACCTGGCTCACCGGCTACTTCGGCGCGCACCCGGGCGACATCGACTCGCTCGACACCAGCTACCGCACGAACAACTCGCTCGTCTACATGTCGCCGAAGTTCTACGGCTTCACGTTCGGCGGCTCGTATGCGTTCGGCGGCCAGCCGGGCAGCGTGAACGCCGGTTCGACGTGGAGCGCGGGCATCCAGTACATGAACGGTCCGCTCGGCATCGCCGCGGCGTTCCAGCGCGTGAACAACTCGACGTCGGGCGGTGGCGACTGGGGCGCGAACTCGGCGACGTCCAACGGCGGCGCGCAAACGGCCGTGTCGGCGATCAACAACGGCTACAAGACCGCGCAAGCGCAGCAGCGCGTCGCGGTGACGGCCGGCTATCAGTTCTCGTCCGCGTGGGACGTCTCGGTGTCGTACTCGAACGTGCAGTACATCCCGGGCGTCAACTCGGCGTTCCGCAACACCGCGATCTTCAACACGGCGGGCGCGGTGCTGCACTTCAAGCCTTCTGCTCAGTGGGATTTCGCGGGCGGCTACGCGTACACGCGCGCGACGCAATCGAATGGCATCACGAGCTCGGCGCAGTACCACCAGTTCACGCTGTCGCAGTACTACAGCCTGTCGAAGCGCACGGGCCTCTTCGCGGTCGAGGCGTATCAGCGCGCGAACGGCAAGACGCTCGCGGGCGGCAAGATCATCGACGCGACCGCGTCGATCGGCGACGGCTTCAACACGTCGCCGTCGTCGTCGCGCAGCCAGGTGGGCCTCGGCGTCGGCCTGATTCACCGCTTCTAAGCGCCAAGCGTCGGCGCGACGCTCGGCGTCGCGCGGGCAGCCGCACGAGCAGCCGGCCTTCGGGCCGGCTGTTTTTTTGTACTTGCGCAAAGCATGCGCGCGCGCGGTTCGGGCGCGCGCGTCGGCGCGGCGTATGGTGATGGCGTCGCGTACGAGGGCGAGGGTTCTTCGGCGTTCGCGCGCCGCGCGGCGTTGTTCCGGCGCCTTCCGATGGCGGCCGCGATCGTCAACGGCAACGACGCGCCGTCGTCTCGAAAGATGTCCCGCGCGTCACGCCAAGCCATCCGTCTCATATTCACCGGAGGCAAAAGTCTGGCCGATCCGAAGCGGATCGAAGCGTACGCCGCAGATGCGTGAGGGCGGTCGGTGCCGCTTGCCGCCGCTGCCCTCGTTCCGGAATTCCCTTCCGGCGACTTCTTGGCGATCCCGTGGGAAATGCCGCATCCCGATGATCCCCGCCCGGCCGGCGCGCAAGGTCCGGCGGGCGTGTAAGCACGGAGCGGACGCCGCGTGTCGACCGCTTGGTCAGAGGAAGAATCGATTCGGGCACCCGAGCGACGTCCGTCGAGCCGTTGCCGTTAGCCGGGCACCTCGTTCTTGCCATCTCTGCTCGTCCGCCGTCCGTCAGCGTGCATGACGTTGCGCTCCGCAGGAACGCGCCGCTCGAACGGACATCCCCCGAGAGGCGTCAATCGTGAATCGCATGCGCTCTTCGTCCCGGCATCACGCGCGCGACGGCGCGCCGCGCGCGGCGTTCGTTGAGTGACCGACGCGCGGTTCGTTCGGCGTTGGCCGTCAGGCGATGCGGAGTTTCGCGTGCCGTGGAATGTCGAGCGTATTGCGCGGAAGAAGCCGGCATTCGTCAATCGGGCCATCGGCGCTCCACATTGCTCGGCGGCGCGCAGCGGAACGATCGATCGGTTTCGACGCATCCGCGCGTTCGGCGTTGCGCCGATGTCGGGCCGCGCTTGACGCGCCGTCAGCGCTCGATGTCGACGCCGTAGCCGCGCGTGCCGACGCGCAGCACGTTGCCGTCCGGCGTGAACAGGCGGGGAATGTCGGGGGCGGCGGGCGACGGCAGCGCGGGCGTCGTGCGCGGCGCGTCGTCATCGATCGCGCGCGGCTTCGGCGCGATCTTCACGGCGGTGGGCGGATGATGCATCCGCGCCTCGACGACGTGCGGCGCGACGCGCTTGCGCTTCGCGGCAGGTGCGGCCGGTTTGCGGGCGGACGGATCGTGGCGCACGCCGTTGCTTTGGCCGGCGCGCGCTTCGGGCGGATTCCAGATCTCGACGTAGCGTTCGCTCGCGAACGCCGAGAAAGCGAAAGCCAACAACAGCAACCCGCATCCAACCAGTTTCACTATGTCTTCTCCGTGGCCCGTCTCGCGATACCCGATCGACCTCGGCCGCGCGCCGAAGCGCAGGCGGCTCGTCGGACCGTCCGGCGGCACGCGATTCTCGCATGGATCGCCGATGGCGAGCACTGTATGAATATACAGCTTTTTGCGGCGATGTCCACCGCCGCGGCGCTCTTCGGCGGACGGTGTCGGTTTTTCGCCGCATCGACGGATTCGCCTGCGCGCATCGCTTGACGCAACGCGGCTTGATCCGGACGGGATACGGTGTACCTTGGTTCGACACGCGCCGGGCGATGTCGCCGTCCGCACCGGCGCGAGCACGTGCCCATCGAGGAGGACGACATGGAACCATCCAGCCAGGCGGCGGTGCCGCCGCTCCTGCGCGACGATCGCGACGGCGTCGCGACGCTGCGCCTGAACCGGCCGTCGCAGTTCAACGCGCTGTCGGAGGCGCTGCTCGGCGCGTTGCAGCGCGAGCTCGCCGCGCTCGCGGGCGACCCGCGCGTGCGCTGCGTCGTGCTCGCCGCCGAGGGCCGCGCGTTCTGCGCGGGCCACGATCTGCGCGAGATGCGCGGCACGCCCGATCTCGCGTACTACCGTGACCTGTTCGGCCGATGCAGCCGCGTGATGCAGGCGATTCACGCGCTGCCCGTGCCCGTCGTCGCGCGCGTGCAGGGAATCGCGACGGCGGCGGGCTGCCAGCTCGTCGCGTCGTGCGATCTCGCGATCGCCGCCGACACGGCCCGCTTCGCGGTGTCCGGCATCGACGTCGGGCTGTTCTGCTCGACGCCCGCGGTCGCGCTGTCGCGCAACGTGTCGACGAAGCGCGCGTTCGACATGCTCGTCACCGGCCGCTTCGTCGACGCGGCGACGGCCGTCGACTGGGGCCTCGTCAACGAGGCGGTGCCGGAGGATGCGCTCGACGCGGCCGTTGCGCGCACGGTCGCGGAAATCGTGTCGAAGAGCCCCGCCGCGGTGCGCTACGGCAAGGCGATGTTCTACCGGCAGCGGCAGATGCCGCTCGACGACGCGTACGCGTATGCGTCCGACGTGATGGCGCGCAACATGATGGAAGAGGATGCGTGCGAGGGCATCGACGCGTTTCTCGAAAAGCGGCCGCCGCGCTGGCGGACCTGAGCGCGGCGGCGTTTGCGCCGCCGCGCGCGCGGCCGATCGTGCGCTTCGCATGCCGCGCGAATCGTTTCGCGCGCGCGGACGTGATGCGTTCGATCGGCCGAGGGCGCGCGAGGTTGCGCGAAGTCACGAAGTCGCATGAAGTCACGAAGTCACGAGATCGCACGAAGCCGGCCGACGGCGGGACGGTATCCGGATGCGCGAATCGCCTGCGCGACTTCGAACGCAGAACCGCCGGCGCGGCGCGCCGCCCCCGCGCCGTTGGCCGCCGTTTCGCTCAGCGCCCGTAGCTGCCGGTGCGCGCGGGCTCGATCCGCGCGGCCGCCGCGGGATACGGATCGACCGCGACCGGCACTCGCCGCGCGAGCGCGCACATCAGCTCGTAGCCGATCGTGCCCGCGGCTTCGGCGACGTCGTCGACGCGCACCCGCTCGCCCCACAGCTCGACCGTCGAGCCGACGCCCGCGTTCGGGCACGGCGTGAGATCGACGGTCAGCATGTCCATCGACACGCGCCCGACGAGCTGCGTGCGCACGCCGTCGACCGCGATCGGCGTGCCGGTCGGCGCGTGGCGCGGATAGCCGTCCGCGTAGCCGCACGCGACCACGCCGATGCGCATTTCGCGCTCGGCCGTGAAGCGCCGCCCGTAGCCGACCGTCTCGCCAGGCGATAGCGTCTGCACGCCGATGATCCGGCTCGTGACGGTCATCGCCGGGCGCAGCGGCACGTCGGCGATGTGCCGCGCGGCGCCCGTCGGCGACGCACCGTACAGGATCGTGCCGGGCCGCACCCAGTCGCGATGCGCGCGCGGATGCCACAGCACGGCCGCCGAGTTCGACAGCGTGCGCTCGCCGGGCAGGCCGTCCGTCGCGGTGTCGAACTCGCTCATCTGCCAGTCGATCTCGCCTTCGTCGGCGTTCGCGAAGTGCATCATCAGCGCGATGCCGCCGATCGACGGCGCGGCGGCCGCACGCTCCCACGCGGCGCGAAACGCGCCCGGCCGATAGCCGAGCCGGTTCATCCCGGCGTTCATCTTCAACTGGATGTCGATCGGCCGCGTCGTCCTCGCAGACGTCAGCAACTGCAACTGCTCGTCGCCGTGCACGGCGACCGTGAGCCGATGGCGCTCGGCGATCTCGACGTCCGCCGCATCGAAGATGCCCTCGAGCAGCAGCACGGGCTTCGTCCAGCCGAGCTCGCGCACGCGCACCGCTTCGTCGAGGTCGAGGAGCGCGATGCCGTCCGCGCCGGCGAGCGCCGGATAGATGCGCTCGATGCCGTGGCCGTAAGCGTTCGCCTTGACGACCGACCAGACGCGCGAGGCGGGCGCTTGTTGCCGGACGATCGCAAGATTGTGCGCGACGGCTTCCGGATGAATGCGGGCGACGATGGGGCGGGGCATGAATTTCTCTGCGAAGTCAAGGCGGCGGGCGCTCGTGCGCGGCGCGCCGCGAGGGTCGATCGGAGGCGCTCGTTCGGTGCATATTCATCGTGCGAGACGCCGTTGCCAGTGTTGGCCGCTATGGTATTTGCAGATTGATGGTTTTATTTAATGTATTTGTCGCAATTTCAGTAAAAACTGACGGATGCTGCAAGCGTGCGGCGCGCACCGTCGCGCGCGAACGGTTCGTTGCGCGCGGCGGCTGACGGCCGGGCCTCGTCGAGCGCGGCGGACGGCCTGAAAAGGGCGATGTGCATCGATAGCCGGAGCCGGCCGCATGTCTGCGGTCATGCGGGAACGGAATCTGCGAAGACGCGAACCCGAGCGAGCCGTGCGCGTCGCGCTTCGATCGTCCCGCGACGCGCAATTAACGGCGCATGCAACGGTGATTGTTCGTTCGCCCCAACTTCAGAATTCGCGGCTCGCGCGTCGCTTCCCGCGCCGCGGCGGCGTACGATGTCGCCGAAGTCCGACGTGTTTCGCCACCGGAGGCGCTTTCATGACCCAGTCAAGTCACCCCGTCAGGATTCCTGGCCCGGACCATCCGATCACGATCGACGCGACGCGCGAGCGCGTCGTCGTCCGGGCGGCCGGCCATCCGCTCGCCGACACGCGCGATGCGCTCACGCTGCGCGAGGCGTCGTATCCGCCCGTGCAATACGTGCCGCGCAAGGACGTCGACCTGTCGCGGCTCGAGCGCACCGCGCACACGACCCATTGCCCGTACAAGGGCGATGCGTCGTACTACAGCATCAAGGGCGCCGGCGAGCGCGGCGTCAACGCGGTTTGGTCGTACGAAACGCCGCACGACGCGGTGAAGCAGATCGCCGGCCATCTCGCGTTCTATCCCGATCGCATCGATTCGATCACGATCGGCTGACATCGAAGCATCCATCCATACGAACGGGGCGAGCCGCGCAGACGGCGCTTGTTTGTCGCGCGCGGCGTCGCGATTCGGATCGCGACGCCGCGCGCGTGTCCTATTCTTTGTTGCATGGGTTCGCGGGCGGCGCGTGGCGCGCGCCGCCGAACCATCCAGTCGGGACGGTGCACATGACGAAAAACGAAGAAGCGACGCGCGGTCTCGCGTCGGATCTCGCGCGCGGCTTTGCGCACGTGCGCAGTGGCAGCGTCGCGCTCGCGAAGCCGCTGTCCGCGGAGGATCAGGCGTTGCAGTCGATGCCGGACGCGAGCCCGACGAAATGGCATCTCGCGCACACGACCTGGTTCTTCGAGACCGTGATCCTCGCGCGGCACGCGCGCGGCTACAAGCTGTTCGATTCGCGCTATCCGTACCTGTTCAATTCGTATTACGAAGCGCTCGGCCCGCGCCATGCGCGGCCGCAGCGCGGAATGCTGTCGCGCCCGTCGCTTGACGACGTGCATCGCTATCGACGCCACGTCGACGACGCGCTGCTCGAGCTGCTGCGCACGGCCGATCTGCCGTCGCTCGTCGCGATGGAGCCGGAGATCACGCTCGGCCTGCATCACGAGCAGCAGCATCAGGAATTGCTGCTGACCGACATCCTGCACGCGTTCTCGCTGAATCCGCTGTTGCCCGCGTATCGAAGCGATGCCGCGCCGCCGGGCGACGACGCGCCGCTCGCGCGCGGCGCCGCGCGCTGGCTGTCGCGGCCGGGCGGCGTCGTCGAGATCGGCCACGACGGGCGCGGCTTTTCGTTCGACAACGAGCGGCCGCGCCATCAGACGATTCTGCGGCCGTACGACATCGCCGAGCGGCTCGTGACGAACGGCGAATTCGCGGCGTTCATCGACGACGGCGGCTACGCGCGCCCGGAGTTCTGGCTGTCCGACGGCTGGGCGATCGTCCTGCGCGACGGCTGGAAGGCGCCGCTCTACTGGATCGCGTCCGACGGCGGCGAAGGGCTCGGCTGGCGCGAGTTCGGGCTCGACGGCCTGCAGCCGCTCGTGCGCGATGCGCCCGTGTCGCACGTGAGCTTCTACGAAGCGGCCGCGTATGCCGAGTGGGCGCGCGCGCGCTTGCCGACCGAAGCCGAATGGGAGGCCGCGTTCGACGCGCCGGGCATCGCGCAGATGATGGGCTGCGCGTGGCAGTGGACGCGCTCGTCGTATGACCCGTATCCGGGCTTCCGACCGATGGCGGGCGTCGCAGCCGAATACAACGGCAAGTTCATGGTCGGGCAGCAGGTGCTTCGCGGCGGCAGCGTCGCGACGCCGCCGGGGCACGCGCGCGCGACGTATCGCAACTTCTTTCCGCCGGCCGCGCGCTGGCAATTCACGGGAGTGCGTCTTGCGAGAGATATCTGAAGGCATGAAGGAAGCCGCCGCGGGCGTGGCGATCGAGGCGATGTGCGACAGCGCGTTCGGCCGCGACCTGCTCGCCGGCCTGCGCCGCTCGCCGCGTAGCATCGCGCCGAAGTACTTCTACGACGCGGCGGGCTCCGCGTTGTTCGACCGGATCTGCGAGCTGCCCGAGTACTATCCGACGCGCACCGAGCTCGCGATCCTGAAGCGCCGCGCGCACGAGATCGCCGCGCAGATCGGCCGCGACGCGAACCTGATCGAATTCGGCGCGGGTTCGCTGTCGAAGATTCGCGTGCTGCTCGATGCGTGCGCGGCGTCGAATCCTCCGGCGCGCTATCTGCCCGTCGACATCTCGGCCGAGCATCTCGCGCAATCGGCCGCCGCGCTGCGCGACGCATATCCGTGGCTCGACGTGCAGCCCGTCGTCGCCGATTATCTGCAGTCCGAGCAAATGCACGCGATCGAGTGCGCGAAAGGGCGGCGCGTCGGGTGCTTTCTCGGCTCCACGATCGGCAACTTCTCGCCGGACGAGGCGCAGGCGTTCCTGCGGCGCGCGGCTTCGCTGCTGAAGGGCGGGGGGCTGTTGATCGGCGTCGATCTCGTGAAGGACGTGTCGATCCTCCACCGCGCATACAACGACGCGGCGGGCGTGACGGCCGCGTTCAATCTCAATCTGCTCGAGCGCGCGAACGCCGAGCTCGGCGCCGACTTCGCGCTCGACGCGTGGGCGCATCGCGCGTTCTACGACGTCGAGCATCAGCGCATCGAGATGCATCTCGTGAGCCGGCGCACGCAGACGGTGCGCGTCGCCGGGTACGCGTTCCGGTTCGAGGCGGGCGAGACGCTGCATACCGAGAACTCGCACAAGTTCACGGTCGACGGGTTCCGCGCGCTCGCGCGGGGGGCGGGGTTCACGCCGGGGACGGTGTGGATCGACGACGCGCGCTTGTTCAGCGTGCATTGGCTCGAGAGTCGCGCCTGACGCTTCGGCGGGCGGCGCGGCGATCCGGGCGTGCGCCCGCGTGCGGGGCGCGTGCGGTGGCGCCGATCGATCGCGTTTCGATCGCGTGCCCGTCTTCGATCGCGTGTCCGTCAACCGCGCGTGCATCGAGCGCGCACGTCCTCCCATCACATGCGCGTCGCTCGCATGTGCGCCGATGCCGATATCGCGTGAAGCGGGCGTCCGCTTGCTCGCCGCTTCGCTCGCGTCACTTCCAGAAGACGTATCGCGCGTAGTACGGCGAACTGCCGAGTTGATGCTCGGCCGTGCACGGCGTGGCGGGTGCGGCGCCGCCTTTCGTGTCGAGACGCTGCACGTAGCGCACGGACGCGAGCGAGCCGCTCGCGGTCGCGTGCGTCGACAGCAGCAACTGCGGAATGCTGTCCGCGTTTGGGCTGGGCGCATCGGCGATCTTCTCGCCGACGATGCGGCTGCCGTCGCGCGCTTCCCATGACGGGCCCGCGCCGTGCCGGATCGCGGCAGTGCCGGAGGCGTCGTAGAGCGTGGCTTCGGGGTGCTGGAAGGTCCATGCCAGACGGTGGTTGGCGTCGTACTCGCAGGCGTAGATCTGAACGCCGGCGGCGGTTGTGGTCTGGGCTTGGGCGGCGTCCTGGGGAATGAGGTTCGATGGAGGCGGGGCCGCGTGGGCGGCCAGGGGCGCCAATGTCAGCAGCGCCGTCGTCATTCGACGAGCGATGCGGTTCCGGATTTTCCAGTTGGCCTCGCGCGTTGCGCACCGGCCGGAACGGCGCATGGATTCGGCGTTTTTTCGCATGGTGTCGATCGTGGTAGGGATAGGGCAAATCAAGCGTAGCCGATGCGCTGTCGTATGCAAGCCGTTCCAACGCGGCGACGTCGGGCCATCAGCGGATCACGCGTGCCGGCAGGCGGCAGACCCGATGGGTAAACGCATCGAGCGATCGGGATGACGGAAATCGGCTTGCGGCAGGCGAAGCGGCTTTCGGTCGCGGTCATTCGACGTGACGTCGCGCACGGAGCTTGTTCAACGCATCCAGATACGAGCCGGGTGCAGGTCGAATCTCGCCTTCAGGTCCCATCACATGGATCGTCGGATCGCCGGCGACCACTTGGAGGCCGGGCGGCAACGCAAGGAATCTGATCAGGTCGGCTCTGTCGATACCCAATTGATAGAGCGAAATCCTGACGAACCGCGCGGGATCTTGCGAACCGGCTTCGTCGGCCAGATCCGTGAGCGACCAGCCCGAGTCCGTATCGCAAGCAGCGGCGCGCGTCATCAGCGCGCGGCCTGCACGCTTGTATTCGACGTGCGCCACGGCGCTTTGTCGTAGCGACGCAAAGTCCGGTTGCCGATCCGCGGCGATGCTTTCGGCGACGTCTTTCTGACTGCGCAGGTGCTTCAGCGTGTTGTCGGCCGAATCGACGAACTTGATCGGAATCGCCTTCATGTCGGGTTCCATGACGCGCAGAAAGCCGCACGCCCCGGCCTCGATCATGGTCAGCATCCAGCCGATTTGCCGCGTTTCTCCGGCGCGGAACCGCTCGCCTTCGGCGACGCGATGCTCGAAATGGCGTAGCAGCCAATTGACGTCCTGAGCCGGGATCGCGCGGTCGTCAACCTGAATCCGGAATTCCGGATGGCCGAACTGTTTGCAACCGACGGTTCGATGAACGGCGGCGTTTGAGCGCCGCGCAGCTTGTTGCGAGCCGGGCGCCCGGAACAGCGAGCGAAAGTCCATCGATCGTTTTCCTGGATGGCGAGCGGTGAATTGCCGACGATCCGGCTTGCGGCGTCGAGCGACTGCGTGCCGCCGGGTTCAGGCGCGCAAGGGGGCTCGACGCGGCGCCGCGGCCCGACCGGCACGTGCCGAGGAGAGGGCACGTTCGCGCTCACGTTCACGGTTCGACCCGCCGCATCCTGCGCGCCATCGCCGGGCTCGCCGCGTGCGACGGATCGAAGCCGAAAAACGTCAGAACCTGCCGGGCGACTTCATCGCGATCGTTGTCCGCGCAGATCATGTGGTAGCTGTTCTCCAGCACGATCCCGCGCGCGTCGGGCAAGTGCTTCAGCAGGAAGTCGGCCGAGCGCAGGCTCGTTAGCTCGTCCTCGCGCGCGTGCAGCACGAGCGTCGGGCATTGCGTGTCGGCTGCGGCCGCGTGCGCCCAGTTGCGCATCCGGTCGACCTGGCGAATGCACGCAAGCGGCACCCATGGGTAGTGGAAATTGTCCTGACGCTCGAACTTCTTCTTCACGATCGCGCGAATCGTCGGATTCTTGATGCCGAACGGCTCGCCCTCGTCGACGCGTAGCCGCTCCGACACGCCCGGCACGCGATACAGCAGATGTCTGAGCGATCGATACCAGGGCGTCGACCAGCCGTCGATGAACATCGGCGTAGCCAGCAACGCGAGCCGCCCGCGCGCATGCCGCACGCGCTGGCACAGCAGCAGCGCGACGAGCGCGCCCATGCACATGCCCGCGACATGCAGGGTCTCGTACTCGCCCTCGAGCGCGCGATACTGCTCGGCGACCGCGTCGAGCCACGCTTCCGCGCGCACGCCGACGAGATCCTCGGGGCGCGTGCCGTGCCCCGGCAGCGTGATCATGTGCGTGTCGCCGCCCGCCCGGCGCATCGCCTTGTGCAGCGAGCCGAGATCGTACTGCGTCCCGCCGAGCCCGTGGATCAGCAGAATGCCTGTCTGGCCGGTCATGTCGCCCGCTCGCTCATTCGTCCGCCGGCCACACGCGCTCGATTTGCCAGACGCCCGCGACGACCGTCACGTCGACGTTCGAGTCGAGCAGCGGCGCGCCGTGATCGGTGATCGTCTGCGTGCCGCCGTCGCGCCGCACAACGCGCAGCGACAGCGACGCGCGCTCCTCGCCCGCGATCTCGGCGCGCCAGTAGTCGCGCAGCGCGTCGCGGTCGCCGGGGTGCACGCGTTCGAGCACGCGCGATACGCTTGCGATCTGCGAGGCGCCGACGCCGACGCCGAATACGCGCTCGACGTCGCCGCTCCAGTCGATTCGCCCGGATTGCGGATCGAGCACGTACGCGATCTGGCCGGCGCTCGCGAGCGCGAGCTCCATGTTGTTCTGCAGTACCGCCGCGTGTTCGTGCACGCGTTCTCGGGTCGTTTTCAGCGTACTCACCGTCAGCACCAGCAGCGACGCAACCGCGAGATAGAGCTGCGCCTCGAGCAGCGAACGGCCGTGATGCGCGTCGAGCGACGCGAACGGGCCGTCGCCCTGCGCGGTCTGCATGATCACGATCAGCGCGAGCACGAGCACCGACGATGAGCCTGCGCGGCCGCCCAGCAGCAGCGCCACCGCGACGGTCAGGAACAGCGGGATGTAGGTCATCGCGAAGCCGGCGCCGATGCCGAATTTCGACGCGCTGTCGCCATCGAAGATCGCGAAGGCGCCGATCACGACCAGCGCGAACGCGACGAAGCCGAGCATCAGGTCGAAGCGTTCGTGATCGCCCGAGCGATGCGCGCGGAAGCGCGACCACGACGCGAGCACCGGCGTGACGAGCAGCACGCCGACGAAATCGGACGCGGCCCACACGAGGCCGACGTCGATGAACGACGCGCCGTTGACGAGCGCGTACCAGGCCGCTCCGCCGATCGCGCCGAGCACGCCCGCGATCACGCCGGCCAGGATCACCGAGCGCAGGAAATACAGGCCTTCGAGCGAGAAACGGATGCGCCGCACGAACCCTACCGCGAGCGCGGCCGCGCCGACCTCGTCGATCGTGAACAGCGCCGCGTTGAACAGGTTGCCGTGCTCGATGCCCGTCAGCGCGAGCTGCGCGGCCAGGAACGCGGCGGCCAGCGTCGGCCATTCGCGCACGGGGCGCAGCATGAACGCGCCGATCGTGACGCCGGCCGGCAGCCAGATGTAGCCCGTCTGCCGCACGGGGCCGTTGAACGCGTGCGAGATGTAGCCGGTCGCGAGATACAGCGCCGCCCAGAGCAGCGCGGCGACGAGTTCCGTCCGGTAACGCTTGTTGTTCATCGAGGATTCCTGTGTGCTGCGCCGCGCGGGCGAGCGCGCCGCCCCGTCCGTTGGAGGTGGCGCGCCGGCGGCCCTGCAAATGCGCGATGCGCGAATGATATGCGCCTGGCTCGCGGGTTGGAATACCTGGGCGAAGTTCGTGAGGCGTCGCGGCATCGGGCTTCGACGCGCGGATCACCGCCGGCGGACTCGCAGCCTGGTGCTCGCGGCCGTGAATGATATCGTGCTGACCGGATAGGTTTCTCGTTGCCTCTTGTCTCCATTCGGCAAGAGGGCGCTTTTCTCGCAACGGCAAGGGGAGAAGAACACGCTGAATGAGCGGTCTGCCGGCGTAGCGGATCATCCCGGCCTCGCCGCGCGCGCGAGACGGCGCGCCATCCGACTATTCAACGAGCGCGATCATGGCATGGGACAGCGCGGCTGGGTCAAGCGAAGGTGCGTGCGTCCACGGACGACTGACCTCGGGCGGTGCGACCGACGCTTGCCGAGCCATCTCGGCCGCTCACGAGGAAAGCTCGAAAGTCCGCTTCGCGTCGGTAACGGCCTGTCGCATCTTTCGGGCCGGCCTGACGGCGCGAGACTCGGTTCTCGACAAGTTCTCCGTTTCACCGGTCTTCAGCCGTCCGTCGAGACCGTAACAGCCTCCCACGCACCGATTTCATCCTCCAATGCCGCCATTTTGTCTCGCACGAGCCCGAGCGCATCGCCGCCGAGCAAGAGATGCGCGGGCGGGCGATCCGCTGCAATGACGGCGGCTTGACGCTGGCGGCGGAAGCGAAACGTATGCGCGAGAGCTTCGCCGTTCCGGAATCATTCGCCGATGCGACCTATGTGTCGTCGCACTGAGTTCGGTGCGTTTCGTTTCGACTGGAGCGTTACGGCGGCGCAAAGGTGCAACTGCATAACTGCATGAGTGTGGGCGAGCGCTGGCGTTGATTCGTTGTGGGAGATCTGCGGACGTTCGCTGAACACCGGCGAGGCAGGCGCTCGCGTGATTGTCGCGGAGGGTTGTTTCCGGCCGGCGGCAGCCGGTCGTGACCTTGGGCAACTGGCCGAAAGGAACCTATTCGAAACCTGGTGCGCGAGGCATGGCGTGCGCACGGTCAAGGCCGAGCGCAGTGAGCATCTTCGGAATGAACGCCCCATTGTTCGCGGCGACATCAATGCCGGCCTGCTTCCCGATTGCCCAAAGCGTGGAACGTCGACTGCGATCAGAGACGCTTGTGTACCGAGGCTCGACCGGATTCGCTGACAGGCGTACAAACTTTCCGGCCATGGACTCGCGAGCGCCAGAGCCTATCCGAGTGTTTGTGTGTGAGGCATAAACTGATGGCCAAGGAGCCACTTTATGCCACGCAAACGCAAGGAAGAAGTGACGATAGAACCGGGTAAGGGCTTGAACCTTGACCCGGAACTGATCAAGCAACTGGTACCCGGCACGCTGGATCGGGCGACGATCAACGAGCAGCTTGCGGCGCTCAAGAAGGCAATCTTCGAACGCGCGCTGGGCGGCGAACTGACCCACCACCTCGGCTACGAGAAGGGCATTGCCAAGCCGGCAGGCCGCACGAACCATCGCAACGGCACCAGCCGCAAGCGCATCACGACCGACGACGACCTGCTCGACGTCGAGATTCCGCGCGACCGCGAAGGCACCTTCGATCCGGTGCTGATCGCCAAGGGCGAGCGACGCTTCACCGGCTTCGACGACAAGATCATCGCGATGTACGCACGCGGCATGAGCGTGCGGGAGATTCAGGGCTTCCTGCAAGAGATGTACGGCATCGAGGTGTCACCAGACTTCATCAGCACGGTCACCGACGCGGTGATCGATGAAGTGCGCGAGTGGCAACAGCGGCCGCTCGAGCCGATGTACCCGGTCGTGTTCTTCGACGCCTTGCGAGTCAAGATCCGCGACGAAGGCGTCGTGCGCAACAAAGCGATCTACCTGGCGCTGGGCGTGCGCCGCGACGGCACACGTGACGTGTTGGGCCTTTGGATCGAGCAGACCGAGGGGGCCAAGTTCTGGCTGCGGGTGGTGAACGACCTTAAGCTGCGCGGCGTGCAGGATATCCTGATCGCCGTGGTCGACGGCCTGAAGGGCTTCCCGGAAGCGATCAACACGGTGTTCCCGGAAACGACGGTCCAGACCTGCATCGTGCATCTGATCCGGAACTCACTGGACTTCGCCAGCTGGAAAGACAGGAAATCGGTCGCAGCGGCGCTCAAGGAGGTCTATCGGGCACCGTCGGCCGAAGCGGCCGCCGTGGCGCTGGACGCGTTCGATACGAGCCCGTGGGGTACGAAATACCCTCCGATTGCCGCGCTCTGGCGCCGAGCCTGGGATCAGGTGATTCCGTTCTACGCCTTCGCGCCTGACATCCGGAAAATTGTATATACGACCAACGCGATCGAGTCGCTGCACATGCAGCTTCGGAAGATCATCAAGGCGCGCGGCCACTTCCCGTCGGACGAGGCCGCGCTCAAACTGATCTGGCTGGCGCTGCGCAACGTCGTTGCCAAGTGGACCGGCTCCCGGCACGATTGGAAGAGCGCGATGACGCAGTTCGCACTGCTTTACCCGGAACGATTCAACATTGGAGTCTGAATCTCAACCCGCCTCACACACGGAATTCCGGATACCTCCGAGCGCCAAGAGAATTCCCGTCCCGTCCCGGTTGTGTCGGAGGCAGATCTTCAAGCCATCGATTTCGATGCGCTCCGCGCTCCGACGCGCCTGGCGGTTCAGTCATGTCAGATCCTTGCATCCGATGTTGCTCTGAAGGGGGCGCTCTGTTTCATTCGATCCCATCTTCCGCCACGCGCTCAAAACATCGTATTCGTGTTGTTGGCTGTTTCCGGCACCGGCTGCAAAACATCCCAGTGCTCGACGATCTTTCCATCGGCATCGAAACGGAAGATGTCGACGCCCGCAGTTTCCTTGCCGCCCCAGTCCAAATAGCGCACGTGAATGAAAGCGAGGTCACCGTCGATCGCAGTGCGCTTGCGCATGCTGCGTAACGAGGTTGAGACACCGAACTTCGGCAACCAGATCGTGGTGCGAAATCTGCCCTCCTCCCTGTTCGTCTACTTGATCCGTGAATGGGCGGATGCTGCTTCCCCGGCAGATAACGATTGGTTTTCGGCCTTGCGATCGCCTCAATTGACGAGGGTCCTTGCGCGGATACACGAATCACCCGAACGTGCTTGGACACTGGCGGAACTTGCCAAAGAAGCCACGTTGTCGCGTGCTGCATTCGCCCGCAAATTTTGCGCCTTGGTGGGCGAACCGCCTCATCAATATCTGACGCGTTGGCGCATGGGCATTGCTGCACAGCTGCTGGAGGAAACCGAGCTACGGCTGGGTGAAATCGCGTCGCGCGTTGGTTACGGGTCGGAATTTTCTTTCAGCCGCGCATTCAAGTTGGCGCGCGGCGTCTCGCCGGTCCAATACCGTCGGGAACGGCAAGGCTACATGGCAACCGGCGAGCACGGGCTTGGATCGGTTGCGCCATAGTTGATCGGCGCAACGCATGAGCCTCGGTCGTTCATGCAAAATCAGCAGACGGTCCGCTGCTTGAGCGAGGCAGCCGCTTGATTGATCGTGCGCCGACCATGGCTAACGACGGAAACTGGCCGATCTCGGACAACGCACCGCACGACACGACAAAGTTGCGCCCGCCGCGCGATAGGCGAGCAGCCAACGGGCGACGGCGCGATCAAGAACGCGAAGCCCGGACCGCGCCGACGTCGCCGATTTGTCCCGCCGTTTTCAGCCGTGCGGCCAAGCGCATCCCGCGCCGGCCTCAGGGCCAATTTCCGGTTGCTAGACGACTGGTCTAATCTCGCGCTATCATCCACCCTCATGAACGCAGCAGCCACCACCGCCGACGTCCGGCAGCACATCCTCGACACCGCCAAGCCCATCATGCTCTGCAAGGGCTTCACGGGCGTCGGCCTGAACGAGATTCTGGCGGCGGCCGGCGTCCCGAAGGGGTCGTTCTACCATTATTTCGGGTCGAAAGAGGCATTCGGCGAGGCGATCCTCGAGTCCTACTTCGCCGACTACCTCGCGCACCTCGACGCGTTGCTCGTGCGCGGCTCCGGCCCCGCGGCAGACCGGCTGATGCGCTACTGGGGCCAGTGGCAGCAGATGCAGGCGGGCAACGACCCCGAAGGCAAGTGCCTCGTCGTGAAGCTCGGCGCGGAAGTCTGCGATCTGTCCGAAGCGATGCGCGTGGCGCTCGAGCGCGGCACGTCGCAGATCGTCGCGCGGCTCGCCGCGTGCATCGCGGCGGCGTTCGAAGACGGTTCGCTGAAGGTCGATCTCGACCCGCGGCAGACGGCCGCGATGCTGTACGAGCTGTGGGTCGGCGCGACGCTGATCGAAAAGATCTGGCGCAGCGGCGAGCCGCTCGCGATCGCGATGGCGACCACCCGGCGCATCCTCGGTTTGCCGGGAGCGCACTGAACGCGAATTGCGATGCGCGGCGGCGCGTACGATGAAAGTCGAAATCGCGCCGCCGCGTTTTTTGCGGTCATTTTATAGACGACTGGTCTATTAGAGGGCATGCAACATGCGACAGTTCGACGATCGCAACGCGATCCGAATCCGGTTCGACAAACGGATCGATGCACGATCGATCCACGCTTGCCGAGCGCCGAAAGCGCCCGACGCGAAGCCGCGTCCGTTCGACGATGGCAGGCGGGGCGACGAACGCGCCGATGAACGCGCCGAGGAATGCGCCCGCGGGCGCGTCGACGAAGCCGTGCTGCGGGACATTCGGGCGGTGGGAAGCGCGCACGGTGCCGGCGTGCGATGCGCGCACGCCGCGTCGAGGCCCGATTGCTCCGATACGGACTGAAGCGATGCGGCGCACGACATGACGCACGACATCACGCGAGCCGCGCAACGCGACGTGGCCCGGCAGCGGGGCGGCACTCGATGCACGCCGCGGCGAAGCCCACGCTATCTCGCGGCGCGGGCAAGCAGGCGGCCGGCCGCCTCGGCGGCGCATGGCCGGCGGGCCCGTCCGGGCCGCGCCGCCTGATTCTCAAGACATCAAGGAGGGCATCCAAATGAAGATTCTCGTAGTCCTGACTTCGCACGACGAGCTCGGCGCGACCGGCAAGAAAACCGGCTTCTGGCTCGAGGAGCTGGCCGCGCCGTACTACGCGCTGAAGGACGCGGGCGCCGAGCTGACGCTCGCGTCGCCGCGCGGCGGGCTGCCGCCCGTCGATCCGAAGAGCAGCGATCCGGCGTCGCAGTCCGACGCGACGCGCCGTTTCGACAAGGACGCCGAAGCGCAGGCCGCGCTTGCGTCGACGCGCAAGCTCGCCGACGTGTCGATCGACGATTACGACGCCGTGTTCTACCCGGGCGGCCACGGCCCGTTGTGGGATCTCGCCGAGGACCGTCATTCGATCGCGCTGATCGAGCGCGCGATCGCGACGGACAAGCCGGTCGCGGCCGTTTGCCACGCGCCCGGCGTGCTGCGCAACGTGAAGGGCCCGTCGGGCGCGTCGCTCGTGAAGGGCCGCAACGTCACGGGCTTCTCGAACAGCGAGGAGGCGGCCGTCGAGCTCACCGAGGTCGTGCCGTTCCTCGTCGAAGACATGCTGAAGTCGAGCGGCGGCCATTACTCGCGCGCGGCCGACTGGGCGCCGCACGTGGTCGTCGACGGGCTGCTCGTCACCGGGCAGAACCCGGCGTCGTCGGAGCCCGTCGCCGAGGCGCTGCTCGAGCTGCTCGAGCAGTAATACGCGGCGCGGGCGGCCGCGTTGCGCGTCGCCCGCGGCGTTTTCGTCGAGTCGATTCAACTCGCGTCGAGGCATCGAGCCGGATCGAGTCGCGTCGATTTGCATCGCGGTGCGTGCGCATCGCCGGGCGAGGTCGTCGCGCCGCATCACCGGCATCACCTGCGTCACGGAATCACGGAATCACCGCGTTACCGCGTTACCGCGTCACCGAATCACCCGAATCACCCGAATCACCCGAATCACCCGAATCACCCGAGTGGAGTCACCCGAGTCACTCGAGTCACCTCACCGACCCTAAACACGAACATCGAAGGAGTAGTAGATGGCTGCATTGTTCGAACCGTTTCAACTGAAGGACGTCAAGCTACGCAACCGCATCGCGGTACCGCCGATGTGCCAGTACGTCGCCGAGGAAGGCGTGCCCAACGAGTGGCATCACGTGCATCTCGCGGGCGTCGCGCGCGGCGGCGCGGGGCTCGTGATCGCCGAGGCGACCGCGGTGTCGCCGGAAGGCCGCATCACGCCGGGCTGCACCGGGCTCTGGAACGACGAGCAGGCCGCCGCGTTCGAGCGCTCGGTCGATGCGATCAAGGCGGCGGGCGCGGTGCCCGGCATCCAGCTCGCGCATGCGGGCCGCAAGGCGAGCGCGAACCGGCCGTGGGAAGGCGACGATCACATCGCCGCGGGCGACGCGCGCGGCTGGCAGACGATCGCGCCGTCCGCGGTGCCGTACGGCGCGCATCTGTCGAAGGTGCCGCACGAAATGACGCCGGACGACATCGCGCGTGTGAAGGCCGATTACGTCGCGGCCGCGAAGCGCGCGCGCGACGCGGGCTTCGAATGGCTCGAACTGCATTTCGCGCACGGCTATCTCGCACAGAGCTTCTTCTCAGTGCATTCGAATCGCCGCACCGACGCATACGGCGGCTCCGCGGAGAATCGCGGGCGCTTTCTCGTCGAGACGCTCGCGGCCGTGCGCGAGGTGTGGCCGGAGCGCCTGCCGCTCACCGCGCGCTTCGGCGTGATCGAATACGACGGCCGCGACGAGGAGACGCTCGCCGAATCGATCGGGCTCGCGAAGCGCTTCAAGCAGGAAGGGCTGGATCTGTTGAGCGTGACGGTCGGCTTCTCGACGCCCGACGCGCGCATTCCGTGGGGCCCCGCGTTTCTCGCGCCGGTGGCCGAGCGCGTGCGCCGCGAAGCGCAACTGCCCGTCGCGTCCGCGTGGGGGATCGATACGCCGGCGCTCGCCGAGCGCGTCGTGAAGGACGGGCAGCTCGATCTCGTGATGGTCGGCCGCGCGCATCTCGCCGATCCGCACTGGCCGTATCGCGCGGCGCTCGAGCTCGGCGTCGAGCGCGCGTCGTGGACGCTGCCCGCGCCGTATGCGCATTGGCTCGAGCGTTATCGCGCGGCCTGACGGCGCGACGCGGCGCGGCGTGCCGCGCCGCGCTACCGGGCGGGGCGCGGGCGCGCCGGGACGGGCGGCGAGGCGTTCGGGGCGGCATGCGGGGCGGCATGCGGGGCGGCGTTTTGCGCGGCGTTCGGGGCGGCGGATGCGGCCTCGATCGGTCGGTGCCTCGATGTCGCGTGCTTGAATGCGTGTTCGCTCGCGAAGCGGGCTCGCGCGAACGAGCTTTCGCCGCGCGACATCGTCACGGCGCGGATGACCCGATCGCGGGCGGACGGCGAGATGTCGTCCGCCCGTTTTTCGTTCGGCGCTCGCGATCGGCATCGGGTCGAGGCTGCGTGAAAATGAAAACGCACGCCGAACGCGCCAGTCGAGAGAGTCCACCGTCCAGATCGCGCGGTATTGGCTGCGTGACAGCGCGGGAAGGGTAAAGCGACACTCGACAACCGAGTGGATTTGCGTTTTCACGCCGCCTCGGTCGGCGGGAGGCGTTCAGCGTCGACGCTTGCGCGGCGCGTCTGCGCGCGCGGCGCGGCGTTCGTCATGTGTCGCGCGATAGCTTCCTTCGACGAAACGCGCGTTGTTTTTTGAGGCAGGAATGGACGGCTTCGGATCGGCGGGCGTCACTTGGCGTCGCCATTCGCCATTCGCCATTCGCCGCACGCTGCTCATCACGCACCCCGCACCCCCGGCTGCTCGCCGCTTGCCATTCGCCATTCATCGCTCGCCCATCGCCCATCGTGTGCGCACTCGTCGCGCGGCGTTCATCATGCGCCGCGCATGGCCGTCCCGCGATGAAGCGCGCGCCGATTTCAACAGGCGCAATGCGATTTGCGCTCCCGCATCCTGTTGACATCGATCAACACGCGAACCGCATCGATCCCCGACAGTCGACGGGCGGAGCGACGCGCATCCGCCCGCTCGGCCAGCATCGAAGGCGGCCGGGCATTCGCGGCGCGAATACGCCGGCCCGCATCCACCGGCCGCCGACGCGCCCGCGCCGCCGGCATACCGCTTCGCGCGGCGCGATCCGGCCCGTCGCTCGGCGGCTCATGCTCGACCGTCGAAGGAGATCCCTATGCGTCTTCCGAACAAGCGTGGCTTGATCATCGGCATTGCAAACGAAAGCAGCATCGCGTTCGGCTGCGCGCGCGTCATGCGCGAGCAGGGCGCCGAGCTCGCGATCACCTACCTGAACGACAAGGCCGAGCCTTATGTCCGGCCGCTCGCGGAGCGTCTCGGAAGCGGGCTCGTCGTGCCGTGCGACGTGCGCGAGCCCGGCCAGCTCGAAAGCGTGTTCGCACGCATCGAGCGCGAATGGGGGCGGCTCGACTTCGTGCTGCATTCGATCGCGTACGCGCCGAAGGAGGACCTGCATCGCCGCGTGACGGACTGCTCGCAGGCGGGCTTCGCGATGGCGATGGACGTGTCGTGCCATTCGTTCATTCGCGTCGCGCATCTCGCCGAGCCGCTGATGGCGAACGGCGGCTGCCTGCTGACGGTCACGTTCTACGGCGCAGAACGGGCAGTCGAGGACTACAACCTGATGGGGCCCGTGAAGGCGGCGCTCGAAAGCTCGGTGCGCTACCTCGCCGCGGAACTCGGGCCGCGGCGCATTCGCGTGCACGCGTTGTCGCCGGGGCCGCTGAAGACGCGCGCCGCGTCCGGCATCGACCGCTTCGACGCGCTGCTCGAACGCGTGCGCGAGCGCACGCCCGGGCATCGCCTCGTCGACATCGACGATGTCGGCCATGTCGCCGCGTTCCTCGCGAGCGACGATGCAACTGCGCTGACAGGCAACGTCGAATATGTCGACGGCGGCTATCACGTCGTCGGCTGACGGCGCGGCGCGCAACTTGCAGCGGGCAGCTGCGTAACGGGCAACTGCGTAACGGGCAACTGCGTAACGGGCGTGCGCGGCGGGCGCTCGCGCGCGTTTGCACGTATTCGAGCATGTTCGACGGTGTTTGAGCGCGTCGCGCCTGCGCGATAAGATGGCCGTCTCAATTCGATTCGATTCGACTCGCCATTCCGCTCGCCATCCGCCACGCTCGAAGGACTGCCATGCCGCCCGTCACGCTCGTCGTCACCGATCGCCCCGAACCCGCCCAGATCGATTTCATCGATGCGGGCCTCGCCGCGTACAACGTCGAGCGCGCCGGCGTGAACGACGAGCGTGCGCTCGCGGTGTTCGCGAAGGACCCGGACACGGGCGCGCTGCTCGGCGGCCTGACGGGCCGCACGTCGCTCGGCCTGATGTTCGTCGATCTGTTCTATCTCGCCGACGCGCTGCGCGGCGACGGCATCGGCCGCGCGATCCTGCGGCTCGCCGAGGAGGAAGGGCGCGGGCGCGGCTGCGGCGCGGCCGTGCTGTACACGATCAGCTTTCAGGCGCCCGCGTTCTACGAGAAGCTCGGCTGGCGCCGCTTCGGCGAAGTGCCGTGCGATCCGCCCGGCACGAGCCGCGTGTTCATGACGAAAACGCTGCGCTGAGCAGGCGCGCGCGACGGTCGGCCGCCGCACCGGCATCGTCGTGCGCGTCCATTAAGATGGCGATGTCGCGGCGCGCCGCGCTTTCCCAATTCGCCAAGAGTCCTCATGGTTCAGAACGCACCTGTCTCGCCGGAGCCGTCCGGCCGCCCGAAGGCCCAGTCGATCGCGCTCGGCGCGCTGTATGCGGCGCTCGTCGCGCTCGCGTTGTGGGTGATTCGCGATTTCATTCCCGCGATCGCATGGGCATGCGTCGTCGCGATCGCGCTGTGGCCGGCGTTGCGCCGCATCGACGCGCATCCCGCCTTTCACGGCCGAGCGACGCTCGTCGCCGCCGCGTTGACGACGGCGATCGCGCTGCTCGTCGTCGTGCCGATCGCGGCGGGGCTCGTCGAGGCGGTCGACCAGAGCCACGAGTTGCTCGGCTGGCTGCATCGCGCCGAGCAGGCGGGCATTCCCGCGCCCGAC
This sequence comes from Burkholderia sp. ABCPW 111, assembly GCF_000773065.1. NCBI lineage: Bacteria > Pseudomonadati > Pseudomonadota > Betaproteobacteria > Burkholderiales > Burkholderiaceae > Burkholderia > Burkholderia sp. ABCPW 111. The sequence goes on from NZ_JPWT01000062.1 coordinate 29,372, forward strand.
GCGCTGTCGCGTCTGCCGTTCGGCTCGCAGCAGGCGAGCGCGTGGTGGCAGGCGAATCTCGCGAAGCCGCTGCATCCGGCGGCGGTGAAGGGCGTCGATAGCGGGACGGTCGTCACGTTCGGCCGCCACTTCGGTTCGCGCGTCGCGCACGCGGCGGTGCTGTTCGGCTTCATGCTCGTCACGCTGTTCGTGATCTTCCAGGCCGGCCCGCGCCTGTCGGGCGCGCTGCTGACCGGCGTGCGGCGCGCGTTCGGCGACAACGGCGCGGCGCTGCTGCAGCGAATGGCGGCCGCGGTGCACGGGACGGTCACGGGGCTTGTCGTCGTCGGCTTCGGCGAGGGCGTGCTGCTCGGCATCGCGTATGCGTTCGCCGGCTTGCCGCATGCGGCGCTCCTCGGCCTCGTCACGGCCGTGGCCGCGATGCTGCCGTTCTGCGCGCCGCTCGTGTTCTGCGGCGCCGCGCTGTGGCTGTTCGTGCAAGGAGCGGCCGGCTGGGCGATCGGGATCGCGGCGTTCGGCTTCGTCGTCGTGTTCGTCGCCGAGCACTTCGTGCGGCCGGTGCTGATCGGCAGCTCGGCGCGGCTGCCGTTTCTGCTCGTGCTGTTCGGCATTCTCGGCGGCGCGGAGACGTTCGGGCTGCTCGGCCTGTTCGTCGGCCCGGCGCTGATGACGGTGCTGACCGTGCTGTGGGCGGAGTGGGTCGATTGACGGCGCACGTCGAACGAACGGTGCGTTGTTTTTCCGACTGTTTTAAGAAAATTCAACAAAAAGACAGCGAAACGTCGATTAGCATGCAGTTTTCCACTGCGACGGCATCGCGCCGCACGGTTGAGCCGCATGCCATTCCAGACGACGAACCGCACCGTTCCCGCCCTCGCTTTTCCGCTCGCCGCCGCGCTGCTGTTGAGCGGCTGTTCGTGGTTCAGCGGCTGGTTCGATTCGTTCTCGTACGCGAGGCTGCCGCTGCCGAAGGCGGCCGCGCAGCCGGGCGCGACGCAGACGCAGATCGTGGCGGCGGGCGGCAATCCGGCGAGCGTCTGGATGGTGCGCAACGGCTCGGGCGTCTGCTACAACTACGATTTACGCCACGGCAACGACCATCGTCCGTACTACGTCGTGTTCGATCGGCGCGGCGTCGTCTCGCGGCACGGCTTCGCGACCTGCTCGGAAGCCGACCGCGGCGGCTTGCTGCGCGGCTCCGCCGTTCGCTGACCGGCGCGGCGTCCGGGCGCGGCGGGCGGCTCTTGCGGTGGACCTACTGGCGGACCTATTCGTCCGCGCACGCATGACGCGCGACGGATTGCCGGATCGAACTCAGAATGTCCCGCCAGTGCGAATAGATCAGAAAGTGCCCGCCATCCGCGATTTCATGCAGACGGGCGCCCGGAATGCGCGCCGTCAGCCGACGCACGGCGTCGATCGAGATGTGCCAGTCCAGGCTGCCGTGAAAGAGCTCGACGGGCATCGCGAAGCGCTCGCCGTCGATTTGCCAGCCATGGACGTTCAGCAGCGTTTCGGCGACGAAGTGCCGCGTGCCGTGCCTCACGCCGGCCAGCAATTCGCGCGCGTAGTTTTCGCGAAATTCCGCATGCTCGAACACCCGGCGATCCACTTCCGGCATCGATTGCAGGATGGATTCGATATAGCCGTACACGTCCTTGCGAATGCTGCGTATCACGACTTGCAGTAGCGGCGGCAGCAGGTTGGGCGTGTAGCGCGCCACCATCAGCGCCATGCGGAAATGGGCCGAGTATGCGCGGATATCCTCGAAGCGCTCGACGGGAGGCGTCGCGCCCACGACGAACAGCGCATCCACGCGGTCCGCCATCGCTCGCGCGGTGGCGAGCGCGTAGGGCGTGCCCGCCGAATAGCCGAGCACGGCGAAGCGCGTCAGATCGAGATGATTCGCCAGGGCCGCGACGTCCGCCGGCCAGTCCGACACTCGCCGCCCCGGCATCGGATCGGAATCGCCCGTGCCCGGACGCTCGGGAATGATGAGCCGGATGGATGCCTCGCGAAGCAAGGCGTCGTCCGGATGCCGCAGGTGCCGCGAGCACGACAGGCCGTGCATCAGGATCAGGGGAAGGCCGTCCGGATCGCCGCTGTCGGACCACGCTAGCCACCGGCCGTCGGGCAGGCGCAGGCGCCCGTCCTCTTGCGCGGGCGAACGCGCGGCGGCCGCGGGTGGCCGGCGCAGGCGAGACCATGGTTGCGCCGTTCCGGTTTGATCGAGCCAGAGAGGCGTCGACCAGATCGCCTGAACCAGTTCCGGTTGGCGCCGCACGCCGATCTTCGCGAACACCGATTTCAGTTGGGTCTTGACCGTGTTCACGCTCGTGCCGAGATCCTGCGCGGCGTCCTCCAGCGTCATCCCGCGCACGAGCCGCTGGGTGAGCCGCGCTTCCGCCGCGCTCAGGTCGAAGAGCGCGCTCAGGCCGGCTTCCGGCACGAGCGGCGCATCCGAGCTGGCGACCCAGACCATCGCGTGCGCGTTCGTTCCCGCTTCCCGTGCGACGCGGCTCACGAGCACGGACAGCGCCGCTTGCCCGCCGTCGAGCCGGAATGCGGCCTGCGTTTGCGCATGCTCGGGCGCGTCGCGCAACGCGTCGTCGAGAAGCCGCCGGGGCCGCGATTCCAGGCGGCCGGCGACGATCGCCAGGCCGCCGTGGCCATTCAGGATCGATCGCGTCGCCCGGTTCATGTGGACGATCGCGCCGTTGCGCGCCACCAGCGCGATGCCGACCGGCAGCCGATCGAGCACGCTTTCGCTCAGGCATCGCTGCCCGTCGGAATCGGTCAGCCGCTGGCGCATGTCGCAAGCCCGGACGAAGTGCGGCGCGAGAAGCGTGAAGATCTGGCGTTCGGCCGCCGTCGCGCTCGTCGGCAGCGGGTTGCCCATGCCGTCGAACCAGCTCGCGACCATGCGGTCAGTCTCGTGCCGCGGAATCGGCAGCGCGTCGTGAACGCGGGCGTCCGACAGGAAATCCGCCATCGCCTGCAGCAGATGCGGCCACAGGTCGTCGTCGTTCGCCGTCTCATAAATCAGACCAATCAGGCTCGACAGCGGCCCGGCCGGAAATTCAGTGCGTTCGTTCATCCCGCCCCCCTCGACGCGGCGCCGCCTCGAGCCTCGATCATGACATGCCGCCGCGCTCGATCGATACCTCGAACGGGTGATGCGCCGCGATCGCATTCCGACCACGATGGGTGCCGGATCGAAGCGCGGCGTCGACGCGATTCGGTCCAGGCGCCACTCGGTGGCTCTTCCTGAAAATGATACGCACGGCTAAGGGGACGATGATGAAAAATCAGATCAGGCTACGGCTTGCCGCGATGGGTGTCGCGACGGCCATTTCGTCGATGCTGGCGGGTTGCGGCGCAGACGGAAATTCGGTGGGCGGCGCAAACGCCAATTCGGGCCCGGGCGGCGCGGCGCAGGGCGCGACCGTGAGCGGCACGGTCGCAAGCGGCAGTCCGGTGCCGAACGCGGTCGTCACCGCCGTCGACGTGAACGGCAAGACCGTGACCACCCAGGCGGGGGGGAGCGGCGCGTATACGCTCGACGTGACCGGGCTCGCGCAGCCCGTCGCGCTCGTCGCGACCGATCCGGGGGGCCAGGTCGGCCCGTTCGTCTCGGTGCTCGCGAGCACGCCCGCCGCCGGACAAAGCGCGACGGCCAACGTCACCACGCTGACGACGGCCGTCAGCGCGCTCCTCACGCCCGGGGGCAATCCGCTGGAGCTTGCGATACCGGCCAATTTGAGCGCCGAGGTCACGCCGGCCAAGGTGCAATCTGCCACGCAGGTGCTCGACACGTATCTCACGCACTTTCTGAGCGCTGCCGGCGTGTCGAACCCCGCCGCATTCGATCCGATCGGCGCGCCGTTCTCGGCAAACCATGCCGGCGCCGACGCCGTGATCGACATGTTCCGGATCGTCGCTCAAGGTTCCGCGACGTATCTGACCTTCATCGGCGCGACGTCGGCGCAAGGAAACGTCGACCTGACGCTCAACGCGCAGCAGTCGCCGGGCAGCGTGCCGCAACCGCCCGTCCCCGAGGCCGCCGCGACGGTTGCCTCGCTGAACGCCGGCCTTGCGAGCCTAGTCGCCGACATGCAGGCATGCGTGGCCGCGGGCGGCACGGGGGCCGCCTGCAACGTGGTCGATCCCGGCTACATGGACAACGGCTATGCGCGCATTTCCCGATACGATGCGAATCTGCAAAGCGCCACCGTCGTGTTCGGCACGCCGTCGATCGTCGAGACGGTCGGCATTCCGAATGCGACCGGGGGGCAAGGCGCCACCGGCGCGTTGATCGGCATTCCTTATGCGTTGAGCGCGCCCGCGCAAGGGCAACCGCAGGCGTATCCGTACACGCTCTACACGACGGTGCAACCGTCGGTTCGAACCCGCTATGGCTGGGACATCGTCGGCAACCAGCTGCCCTTCGATATTTCGGCGACGTCGCGCGCGACCTATCGCAATTTCCACGACAGCTTCGTCAATTCCACGGGAAGCCACGATGCGAGCTTCTTCGATGCGGGCGTCACGTTGGGCGTGAACCTGGGCGGCCCCGGCGGTCGCAACATCGATGCCGCCCACGTGACGGGGCCCGGCCTGCCGAGCGCCGGATTGTGGCTCGTGCATTCGACGGTCACGGGGGACGGTTCGCTGGCGATCATGGCGAAGCAGCCGTCGTCGCAGCCGGCGCCCGGAACCACGACGGGCAGCAATACCAACGAATATCGCTGGTCGTGGGCCACGCTGCCGGGCGGCGCGTTCACGCCGCCCGCCAAGGGCTTCTGGAGCACCGGCAAGCTCGACGGCTCGCTGCCGTTGTACGGCGCTTACACGTTCACGCTGTACGACGCGACGGGCGCGGCGCTCGGCACTTACAGCGTGTTCAATCCGACGCCGCTCATCGATGCGCAGGCGGGGCTCAACGCCTACGGGCAGGGCAACGACGCGGCCCATCCGCAAGGCGCCTGGCCGGGGCTGGGCGCCGACGTGGCTGCGGGTTTCCTGTCGGCCACGGGCGCGTACGCCGGCGCGCAAGCCGCGTTGAACGTGGACTTCACGCCGCCGCCTTCGCCTTCGCCGAACCCGGCGCAATTGACGCTCGGCAAGATCAACGTTCAGAGCGAGGACCAGAACAAGGCCGGATGCGAAGCGACCGTGCCAGTCACGAGCGGCGCGACTTCGGTCGCGGTGGCGGCGCCCACGTCGCCCATCGCGTGCAGCTTCCTGGCCGTCGACAATGCGTCGGATGCCGCCTATCGCATCGTGCAGTTGCGCAGCAAGAATACGCAGGGGGTGCAGTTCTACCTGAATGAAACCTACCGCAGCGGCCAGAACGCGCCCGATGCTTCGTAGCCCGGAGCCGATGGCGAGCGGGCTCGCGCCCGCGCGCCATCCGGCTCATCTCGCGGCGTCTCGCGCCGGTTTTCGCGCGCCGCGCCGCGCATCGTCGATCGCGAGGCCGAGCCGCCGCGCGCATGCGTCGATCTGCTCGGTCGGCACCGCGCCGTAGCCGAGCACGAGGCCGTTGTACGCGGCGCGATCGGTGCCCGGCAGGCAGAAGCGCGACAGCGGCCGCACCGTGATCGCGCGGGCGAGCGCCGCGCGCGCGACGTCGACGTCCGCGACGGGCGCGTCGAGCCGCGCGGACAGGTGCATGCCGCCCGCGCCGCCCGACACCGTTAGCGCGCCGCCGAGATGGCGCGCGAGCGCGGCTTGCAGCACGTCGCGCCGCTCTTCGTAGAGCCGGCGCATGCGGCGCAGATGCCGCGTGAAATGCCCGGCCTCGATGAAATCGGCGAGCGCGAGCTGCTCGGCGAGCCGGCCGCGCGGCGCGAGCGCGCCGATCGTGCGGCGCAGCTCCGGCGCGAGCGCCGCCGACGCGACAACGAAGCCGATCCGCAGCGTCGGAAACATCGTCTTGCTGAATGTGCCGAGATAGACGACGGGCGCGTCGTCGCCGAGGCTTTGCAGCGCGGCGAGCGGCGCGCCGAAGTGGCGGAACTCGCTGTCGTAGTCGTCCTCGATGATCCATGCGCCGGCCGCGCGCGCGTTCGCGACGAGCGCGATGCGCCGCTCGACGCTCATCACCGCGCCGAGCGGATACTGATGCGACGGCGTGATGTAGACGAGCCGCGGCGGAGCCGCGCGCCAGTGCTCGGCGCTCGGCGCGAGGCCGTCGGCGTCGACGGGGATCGGCACGAGCCGCAGGTCGGCCGCCTGGAGCGCCGAGCGCGCGCCGACGTAGCCGGGATTCTCGATCCATGCGGTGTCGCCCGCGTCGGCGAGCGTGCGCGCGCACAGGTCGAGCCCGTGCTGCGTGCCGTCGGTGACGAACACCTGCTCCGCTTCGCAGCCGATTCCGCGCGACACGCGCAGATATTCGGCGATCGCCTGCCGCAGCCGCAGGTTGCCGCCGAGCGGCGCATGGCCGAGCTGCGCGGGGCCGATGCGCCGCCACGCGCGCTCGGTCGCGCGGCGCCACGATGCGAGCGGAAACTGGTCGAGCGCGGGCATGCCCGGCAGGAACGACAGCGGCTCGCGCTCGTCGTCGACATCGGTGTCCGGCAGATCCGCGGTGCGTCGCGACAGCACGGGCCGCGCGTGCGCGGGCGATGCGGCCGCGCACGCCGCCGGCAGGCCGACGCGCGCGACCATCGTGCCTTGCCGCCGCGCGACGACGAAGCCCTCGGCGGCGAGGCGCTCGTACGCATAAAGCACCGTGTTGCGCGCGATCCGCAGCGTCTCGGCGAGCGCGCGCGACGACATCAGGCAGGTGCCGGGCTCGAGCGTGCCGCTCAGAATCGCCGCGCGCAGGCAGGCATAAAGGCGATGCTGCTGCGACGCGCGCGCGAGCGCGTCGTGCGCGTTGTCCCGCTCGAAGTTCGACAGCAGCACGCCGTAATCCATCGTGGCTCCAAAAATGATCGATCTCATGGATCTATTCATGGTGCCACAGATTTTCTATCGTCGAGCCTGTCGAAACGATCATGTCCATCCAGGAGCCACGCCGAATGACCTCGACCGCAGCCGAATCCGCTCGGCCCCCGACCGCGCCGAGCTCGCGCACCCGCGTGCGCCGCGTCGCCAACCGCGGCCGCTATGATCGCGCGACCCTCGAAGCGATTCTCGACGACGCGTACGTATGCCACGTCGCGTTCGCCGACGAGTCGGGCGTGCACTGCATTCCGACCGCGTGCTGGCGCGAGGGCGATCATCTGTACATCCACGGCTCGAACGGCAGCCGGATGCTGAAGCTCGCGGCGGCGGGCGCGCAGGTGTGCGTGACGGTCACGCATCTCGACGGCCTCGTGCTCGCGCGCTCGGCGTTCAATCACTCGATGAACTACCGGTCGGCGGTGATCTACGGCGAGTTCGAGGTCGTGCCGGATGCGCGGAAGGCGGCCGTGCTCGATGCGTTCGTCGAGCGGATCGCGCCGGGCCGAAGCCGCGACGCCCGGCCGGGCGACGCGAACGAGCTCGCGGCGACGACCGTGCTGCGCATCGCGCTCGACGAAGCCGCGACGAAGATCCGCGCAGGCGGCCCGAAGGACGACGAGGCGGATCTCGGCTTGCCGGTGTGGGCGGGCGTGCTGCCGATGCGCGACGCGCACTTCGCGCCGATCACCGACGCCGCGCCGGCGGGCGTGCCCGATTACGTGCGGCGCTGGCAGGACGCGGTGCCGCTGCGCGAGACGGACGACGAGGAGGCGAGGCGCGTCGCGGTGCGCTGAGCCGCATGCGCGCTCGCATGCGCTCGGCGATGGGGCGGGGCGGCGGCTTTCGGCGACGGGGGCCGCGGGCGCCGCGCGCATCGACGCGCGCGGGGCGGCATGGGCGGCGCGGCGTCGGCGACATCGAACGCGCCGGCCGCCGGCCGCTCAAGTCGTCTTCAGTGTAGGCCGCGGCCCGGCTGCCGCCGTGCGCGCGTCGTGCGCCTGCGGCGCGGCGTCGGCGGGCCGCGCGGCGACCGAGAACCCGATCGTGTTCCAGCCGCGTTCGCACGACACGAACACGGCGCCGCCGTGCATCTCGGCGACGGCCTTCACGATCGACAGCCCGAGGCCGTGATTCTCGTTGCTGTTCGCGCGCGCTTCCTCGATCCGGTAGAAGCGCTCGAACAGATGCGCGCGCGCGGTCGCGTCGATCGGCTCGCCCGGGTTCGACACCGCGATCTCGACGGTTTCGCCGCGCGCCGCGATCGTCACGCGGATCGTGTTGTCCGGCCGCGTGTGCTGGATCGCGTTGATCAGCAGGTTCGTCATCGCGCGGCCGAACAGCGACGGATCGACGCTCGCGCGCGCGTCGCCGGCGAGCTCGGCGCGCAGTTGCGCGTCGTCGAACGACATGTCGAGAAACGCGAGCATGCGCGTGACCTCGGCCGCGAGCGACACGTCGGCGAGATCGGTCGCGCGCTCGCCGCGGTCGCGGCGCGCGAGGAACAGCATGTCGTTGACGATGATCCGCAGCCGCTCGAACTCCTCGAGATTCGATTCGAGCGTCTCGCGCAGCCGCTCGGCCGAGCGCTCGCGCGCGAGCGCGACCTGCGTCTGGCCGATCAGGATGCTCACGGGCGTGCGCAATTCGTGCGCGACGTCCGCATTGAACGATTCGAGCCGCTCGTGCGCGTGCTCGATCCGTTCGAGCGCGCCGTTGAACGAGCTCGCGAGATCGTGCAGCTCGCGCGGCAGCGCGTCGGTGTGCAGCCGCCGGCGCCGGTTCGCGGGGCCGAGCGACGCGGCCTCGCGCGACAGCCGCGCGAGCGGCGCGAGCCCGACGCGCGTGACCGCGCGGCTCAGCAGCAGCGTCGCGAGCGTCGCCGCCGCGATCAGCGCGGCGAGCGTCAGCATGATGTGCCGCAGCATCTTCTGCGTGCGCTCGCACGCGGTCGACACGACGAGCGTGAGCGCCGGGCGCTCGCCGCTCGCGGGCAGCGCGACGGTCTTCGTCATCACGTCGTATTCGCTGCCGGGCGGGCGCAGCCGCAGGAAGCCGTCCGCGGCGGGCCCGTCGGGCTCGCCTTCGACCGGCTTGCCGAAGCGGAACGCCGGATCGGCGCTGTCGACGTGATAGCGGGTCGAGCCGTCGGGCGGCTCGAGATCGGCGAGCTTGTCCTGCGTGATCTTGAAGCGCGCGGCCGTCGTGCCGTGCGACACGATCATCGCGGCGATCTTCGTGCGCGTGTCGAGCGTCGCGCGCAGCTCGGCGAACAGTTGCCGCTCCATCATCGCGAACAGGCCGACGCCGACGAGCGTGAACACGAACAGCGACGCGACGCCGAACAGCACCGACAGCCGCCTGGAAATCGAGCGCGTCATGAGCGTTTGGCCTCCGCGTCCTCTTCCGCGCGTTCCTCGAGCACGTAGCCCATTCCGCGGATCGTGTGCAGCAGCTTGTCCGCGAACGGGCCGTCGAGCTTTGCGCGCAGCCGCTTGATCGCGGTCTCGACGACGTTCGCGTTGCTGTCGAAGTTCACGTCCCAGACGAGCTCGGTGATCGTCGTCTTCGACAGCACCTCGCCGCGCCGGCGCGCGAGCACGCCGAGCAACTGGAATTCCTGCGCGGTGAGGTCGAGCCGCACGCCGTTGCGCGTCGCGCGGCGGCTGATCAGGTCGACGCGCAGATCGCCGATCGAGATCAGCGTCGATTCCTGCACGCGCGCGCGGCGCGTGAGCGCGCGCAGCCGCTCGACGAGCTCGAGGAACGAGAACGGCTTCGTCAGGTAGTCGTCGGCGCCGCCGCGCAGGCCGCGTACGCGGTCGTCGACGCGGTCGCGCGCGGTCAGCATGATGACGGGCGTGTCCTTGTGCGCGCGCAGCGCCCCGAGCACGCCGAAGCCGTCGAGTTTCGGCAGCATCACGTCGAGGACGACGACGTCGTAGTCGTACTCGAGCGCCATCCATGCGCCTTCCTCGCCGTCGGTCGCGGCATCGACGACCCAGCCCTCGTCGGCGAGGCCGCTCTTCAAGTAATCGACCACTTTCGCTTCGTCTTCGACGATCAGTACTTTCATGTTCTGTCCCGTTGTGCCGGTCGCGTGCCGCTATGCCGCGCCGGCCGGCCGCCGGGGCGGGGCGGCGGCCGGCGTCGCCCCGGCGTTCGCCGTAGATTGTGCGCCCATCCCGGCGGATCGTGCGGATTCGGCTGGCGTGACGGCGAGCCATGCGGATGCGGCCGACGTGGACGCGGCCGACGTGGATGCGGCCGACACGGAAACGGCCGATGTCGCAGTGGCCGACGCGGCAGTAGCCGGCACGTAGGCGGTCGACGCGGCGGCTTCGCCTGTTCCAGCCTCGTTCCCGGCCCCGGCCCCGGCCCCGGCCCCGGCTCCGGCTCCGTTCGCCGCCGCGCGCGTCGCGGCATCCCGCGACGCAGCGGCCGGCATCGGAGCGCCGCCTGCCGGCCGCTGCGCCTCTTCCGTCTCCACCGCGCTCCACCCGCCGCCGAGCGCCTTCGCCAGATACACGACGAGCGCCGCGCGCTGCCCGCGAATCTGCACTTCCTGCCGCTCGCTCGCGAGCAACTGCTGCTGCGCGCCGATCACGTCGATGTACGCGGTCAGGCCGCCCGCGTAGCGGTCCTGCGCGAGGCCGACGAGCCGCTGCGCATCGTCGACGGCCGCCCGCGCGCGGCGCTCGGCCTCGTCGAGCACCGACAGCCCGGTTACCGCGTTTTGCACTTCCTCGAACGCGGTCAGCACGGTTTGCCGGTAGTTCGCCTGCGCGGCCGCGTAGCCCGCCTGCGCGTACGCGACGCCTGCCGCGAGCCGGCCGCCCTCGAACAGCGGCTGCGCGAGCGACGCGCCGACCGACCACAGCAGGCTCGGCGCCGTGAAGAGGCTCGCGAAGCGGGTCGCGTCCCAGCCGAGCGCGGGCGAGAGCGTGATGCGCGGGAAATACGCGGCGCGCGCGACGCCGATTTCGGCATTGGCGGCCGCCATCGCGCGCTCGGCCGAAGCGACATCCGGCCGGCGCTGCAGCAGCTCGCTCGGCAGCCCGGCGGGCAGCGTCGGCGCGGTGAGCGTCTGTACGCGCGGCGGGATCGAGAACGCCGGCGCGGGCGTGCCGGCGAGCGTCGCGATCGCGTGCTCGAGCTGCGCGCGCTGATTGAGCAGCAGTTGCGTCTGCGTGCGCGTCGCGTCGAGCTGCGCCTTCTGCTGCATCAGATTGAGGCCGGACACGGCGCCCAGGTCATGCTGCGCGGACACGAAGTCGAGCGCTTTGCGCTGCAGCGCGACCGAGCGGTTCAGCACGTCGATCTCCGCGTCGGTCTCGCGCAGTGCGAGGTAGCTTGTCGCGAGGTTCGCCGTCATCACGAGGCGTGCGTTCGCGAGGTCGTCGCGCGCCTGGTCCGTCGACGCCTGCGCGGACTCGACCGAGCGGCGAATCCGGCCGAACAGGTCCGGCTCGTAGCTGACCGTCGCGCCGATCTGCATGTCGTTCTGCACGGTCGAATGATTCGCCTGCGCGTAGTTCGTGAGCGGGCGGTCGGCCGAGATCCGCGCGCGCGACGCGCCGGCGGCGAGGCCCGCGCTCGGCCATTGCGCGGACGCGACCGACGCGAGCGTCGCCTGCGCCTGGTCGTAGCGCGCGGCGATCGCCTGCACGCTCGGGTTGTGCGCGAGCGCGCGGGTTTCGAGCTCGTCGAGGAGCGGATCGCCGAACGCGCGCCACCAGTCGGGCGCGAGCGACGCGCGCGCGGGCGCGGCGGGCCGCCAGTACGAATCGGCCGGGTCGATGGACCAGGCGGCGGGCGTGTCGACGGGCGGGCGGCGGTAGTCCGGGCCAACCGTGCAGCCGGCGAGCGCGAACGCGGCTAGCGCGAGCAACGCGAGCGGGCGGTGCGGCCGGCGTGAACGCGATTTGGGCGGCGGCAGATCGGGAGAATTCGGCGAATTCGGCGCGCCGCTTGTATACGGCGATTGAAGCGAGCAGCGAATTTCGGGCGAACTGGCGGAGGTGGCTGAATCGGCGGAGGTGCGCGAACGGGTGAGCGCGGCCGAATCGGCGAAGGTGTGCGAACTGGCGAGGGTGGGCGAATCGGCAAGGGTGGACGAATTGGCGAAGGTGGGCGAACCGGCGAGGGTGGACGAATTGGCGAAGGCGGACGAACCGGCGAGGGTGGACGAATTGGCGAAGGTGGGCGAACCGGTGAGGGTGAACGAATTGGCAAAGGCGGACGAATCGGTGCAAGCCGACGAAAGGGCGAAGTCCGGCGCTCGCGACGGTTTTCGCGCGCCGGTCGATCCGTGCGGCTTGATCGCGACAGACGTATTAACCGTATCGATTACATCGACCGCGCCGACCGCGCCGACCGCGCCGATCGTATCGATCACATCGACCGCGTCGACCGCACCGATCGGCGAGATCGGCGAGATTACCGGGATCACCGGGATCACCGGGATCACCGGGACCACCCGGATTGCCGTCCTGATCGAGTGGACCGCCCGGATCATCGCCCGAACCGCCCGAACCGCCCGAACCGCCCGAACCGCCCGAACCGCCCGAACCGCCCGAACCGCCCGAATCGATCCCGACGACGCGAACGGCCGAAGCCCCCCGCGCGGACCGCGCGCGCCGAACGCGATGCGCGTGCTCACGTCCGCGCTCCGGCCGCCTGCGCGGGCATCGGCGCGGCCCGCCCGCTCTTCGGCGGCTGCGCGATGATCACCGCGTCGCCGTTCGCGAGCGAATCGCTCGGATTCAGCACGATCCGGTCGGCCGGCGCGAGGCCGCCGTCGATTTCGAGCGTCTGCCCGAGCGTACGCGCGATCGTCACGCGATGCAGCCGGATCTGCCCGTTCGCCTCGACCACCGCGACGCTCGGCCCCTCCGCGCGGAACAGCAGCGTGTTCGCCGGAATCGTCAGGTTGCCGGCCGGCGCCATCGGCAGCGTCGCCTTCACGTAGGCGCCCGGCATCAGCTTGCCGTCGCCGTTCGGCAGCGTGATCTCGATTTGCAGCGTGCGCGTTGCAACGTCGATCGCCTGCGCGGTGTGCGTGATCGTGCCGTCGAACGTCTGCCCCGGCAGCTCGGGCTGCGCGACGCCCACGTGCTGGCCGAGCCGCACCTGTTGTGCATATGCCTGCGGCACCTGCACGTAGAGGCGCAGCCGGTCCGCCTGCACGACCGTGAAGAGCGCGCGGCCCGCGCCGCTGTTGCCCGCGTTGACGAGATCGCCGACGTCGATGTTGCGCTGGGTGACGATCCCGTCGACCGGCGCGACGATCTTCTGGAACGATTTCAGCTCGGTGAGGCGCCGCATGTTCGCCGCGGCGGCGGCGACGTTCGCGACGCCCTGGGTGTACGCGCCTTGCCGATCGTCGAGCTCCTGCTGCGACACCGCATCGCGCTCGCGCAGCTGCCTCGCGCGATCGAGCGACGTTTTCGCGAGCGCGAGCGTCGATTCGGCCTGCTGCCGCTGCGCGACCGCCTGCGCAAGCTCCTGATCGAGCTCGGGCGTGTCGAGCTCGGCGAGCAGCTCGCCCTGTTTCACGCGCGCGCCGATGTCCGCGCGCCAGCGCAGCACGTAGCCGCTCGCGCGCGCGTAGATCGGCGCCTCGACGTAGCCGCGCAGCGTGCCGGGCAGCGTGAGGCGGCTCGCGCCCGTCGCCGCGCTCGGCTGCACGACGCTCACGTACTGGCGCGCGTTCTGCGCGGCGAGCGCGTCGAGCCGGTTCGCGCGGCTCCAGTCGGCGACGAGCGTGCGGAGCCCGCCCGCCGCGAGCAGCAGCCCGACGGCGGCGAGCGCCCATTGCGCGCGCTTCCACATTTGCGCGCGCGCGGGCAGATCGAGACCGGATTCGTCTACGTGTATGCCGACGGAGCTGTGATGTTTCTCTTCCATGGATTCAACCGGTTCTCAATTCGGGTCAACGGAGCGGGGCGCGGCGTCGCCGGCACGCTCGGCCGCGGCGCGGCGCGCGCGGCGCTTCGCGAGCCGCTGGTGGACGCCCGCGAACACGAGCGGCACGAACAGCAGCGTCGAGACGGTCGCGAGCAGCAGGCCGCCGATCACCGCGCGGCCGAGCGGCGCGTTCTGCTCGGCGCCGACGCCCAGGCCGAGCGCCATCGGGATCATGCCGATGATCATCGCGAGCGCGGTCATCAGCACCGGGCGGATTCGCGTCGCGCCCGCCTCGAGCGCGGCCGTGAGCGGCGGCGCGCCGGCCTCGAGCCGCTGCCGCGCGAACGCGACGACGAGAATGCTGTTCGCGGTCGCCACGCCGACCGTCATGATCGCGCCCGTGAGCGCCGGCACCGACAGGTGTGTGCCGGTGATGAACAGCATCCACGCGATGCCGGCGAGCGCGGCGGGCATCGCGCTCACGATGATGAGCGGATCGAGCCACGACTGGAAGTTCACGACGATCAGCAGATAGACGAGCACGATCGCCATCGCGACGCCCGCGCCGAGGCCGAGATACGACGTGCGCATCGTCTCCACCTGGCCGCGCATCGTGATCGTCGTGCCGCGCGGCAGCGTCGCGCGCGCGTCGTCGATCGCCCGGCCGATCTCGGTCGCGACCGAGCCGAGGTCGCGGCCCTCGACGCTCACGAGCAGGTCGATCACCGGGCGGATGTTGTAATGCGTGACGACGGCGGGCGACACGCCCGGCACGATGTCGACGAGATTGCCGAGCAGCTGGTACGGCGCGCCCGCGCGGCCGCTCGCCGACACGGGCGTCGCGAGCAGGTCGCCGACCGAGCCGACCTGGTATTGCGGCGTCTGGATGGTCAGCGGATATTGCACGCCCGTCTTCGGATTCACCCAGAACGACGGCGCGGTCTGCGACGTGCCGGCGAGCGAGATCAGCAGGTTCTGCGCGACGTTCTGCGCGGACAGGTCGAGCTGTTGCATGCGCGTGCGGTCCATGTCGGCCGTGAGGCTCGGCTCGTCGTTGCGTTGCAGGACGTGCGCGTCGACGGCGCCGGGAATCGCGCGCACGCGCTTCATCAGCCGGCTCGCGATCGCCATGTTCGACGCGAGGTCGGCGCCTTGCACCTGCACGTCGATCGCGGCCGGCTGCCCGAAGTTCAGGATCTGCGTGACGATGTCCGACGGCTGGAAGAAGAACTCGACGCCCGGAAAGCGCGCGGGCAAGAGGCCGCGCAACTGCTCGACGTAGCGCTGCGCGCTCGCGTGGCCGGGCTTGAGCGCGATCAGGATCTCGCCGTCGAGCGTGCCGATCGTGCCCGCGTTGCTGTACGACAGGTTGATGCCGCTCACCGGCAGCCCGAGATTGTCGACGATCGTGCCGAGCTCGGCGGCCGGCACCGCTTCGCGGATCGTCTGCTCGACCTGGTCGGCGAGCCGCGCGGTTTCCTCGATCCGGTAGCCGGTCGGCGCGCGCATGTGCAGGCGGAGGTTGCCCGCGTCGACGCTCGGGAAGAAGTCGCGGCCGAGCGCGAACACGAGGCCCGTCGACAGCACGCAGAAGCCGAGAAAGAGCGACGCATGGAAGCGGCGGCGCACGAGCAGCACGCTCAGCAGCACGATGTAGCCCGCGCGCAGCCGCTCGAACGCGCGCTCGAACGCATGATGAAAGCGCGCGAAGCGCGACGGCCGCGCGGCGGGCGCGGCTGGGCCGATGCCCGGGCGGTGCTTGCCGAACAGCAGCATCGCGAGCGTCGGCACGAGCGTGCGCGACAGCACGTACGACGCGAGCATCGCGAACACCACCGCCTCGGCGAGCGGCACGAACAGATAGCGCGCGACGCCCGTGAGGAAGAATATCGGCACGAACACGACGCAGATGCAGAGCGTCGACACGAGCGCGGGCACTGCGATCTCGCCCGCGCCCTCGAGGATCGCCGTGCGCAGGTCGGAGCCCAGATGCAGATGGCGTTCGATGTTCTCGATCGTGACCGTCGCGTCGTCGACGAGAATGCCGACCGCGAGCGCGAGGCCGCCGAGCGTCATGATGTTGATCGTTTCGCCGAGCGCGGCGAGCGCGAGCAGCGACGTGAAGATCGACAGCGGAATCGAGATCGCGATGATGAGCGTGCTGCGCCAGTTGCCGAGGAACAGCAGGATCATCATCGCGGTCAGCGCGGCGGCGATCAGCGCCTCGTGAATCACGCCCTGGATCGCCGCGTCGACGAACACCGACTGATCGAAGAGCGGCGTGATTTTCAGATCCTCGGGCAGCGTGTTCTCGACCGACGGCAGCAGCGCCTTCAGCGTGTTGACGACGGCGAGCGTCGACGCGTCGCCGCTCTTGAGCACCGACACGAGCACGCCGCGCTCGCCGTCCTTGCGCACGACGTTCGTCTGCGGCGTGAAGCCGTCGCGCACGTGCGCGACGTCTGACAGATAGATCGTCGCGCCGCCCGTCGTCCGCACGGGCAGCCGGTTCAGCTCGGCGAGCGTGTCCGGCGACGCGTTCGTGCCGACGCGGTATTCGGTCTGGCCGATTTTCGCGGTGCCGGTCGGCAGCACGAGGTTCTGAGCGTTGACTGCATTGACGATGTCGGCGGGCGTCATGCCCTTCGCGAGCAGCGCCTGCGTGTCGAGATCGACGGAGATCACGCGCGTGCGGCCGCCGTACGGGTAGGGCACCTGCGCGCCGGGAATCGTGATCAGTTGCGGGCGCAGGAAGTTCATCGCGACGTCGGCGAGCTGCTGCTCGCTCATCGACTGGCTCGACAGCCCGAGCTGGATCACCGGAATGCTCGACGCCGAGTAACTGATGATGAGGGGCGGCGTCGCGCCCTGCGGCATCTGCCGCACGATCGCCTGCGCGGCCGACACCGTCTGCGCGATCGCCGTCTGCGTGCTCGCGCCGGGCTGCAGGAAGATCTTGATGATCGCGATGCCGGGCAGCGTCTGCGATTCGATGTGCTGGATGTTGCTGACGGTCGTCGTCAGCGTGCGCTCGTGGACGGACGTGATCCGGTCGGTCATCTCCCGCGCGGACAGGCCGTTGTAATTCCAGATCACGCTGATGACCGGAATGTCGATCGACGGCAGCACGTCGGTCGGCGTGCGCATCAGCGCGAGAGGCGTGGCCAGCAGGATCATGATGGCCATCACGATGAACGTGTACGGGCGCTTGAGCGCGAGATTGACGATCCACATGGAGGGCGGGTGCTCAGACGGGCGGGTGTTGCGTCGGTGGTCGGGATCGCATGATAAAAAAGCGCGCCGGACGTGTCGCTGACGCGAAGATGGCGGATTTGTCAGGAAGGGATCGTCGGAGGAATCGGGCGGGGCGGGCGTCGGCGCGCAGGCTTTGCCGGACCGGCCGGATCGGGGTGTGGCATCCGGCCGATGATTGGCGGGCTTGGGTGCGGCATGGGGACGAGTTGCAGGTTGCGATCGATGCTCGTTCTGATCGATGGCGATTGCGGCGGGTTTGTCGCGTTGCGATCGCTGGTCGCTGGTGGTCGGTCGTCGCTCGCCGGTCTCCGGCTCGCCGCTCACGGCGATTGCCGATGCCAACTGTGGTTGCGGGCTCGGCATCGCAGGTCGCGCGTCGTGAAGGCACGTCCATTCGCCGTGCCGTTTTTCTGTTTTTTTTGTCGGCGTCGACGTTGGTTTTGGCTCGGGCTTCGGCGCACAGTCACCAAGTCACCAAGTCGGCCGCTTCGCCGGCGCATGGGCGGTTCCGCTCAATACGCGCGTTCGTGCCGTCCCTATCGATGAACGAGTGCATTCGATGAATCCACATGGGCGTTCCGCTTTCGATGGCAGCCTTCGCGCTGGCCGCGTCGATCACCTCCGACCCGACCCCGTCAATCGCGTCGCGCTGAGCGCGGGCGCGCGTTACGGCGTCGCGGCCAGTCTGCGCCACGTGGCGGGCGCGGCGCTCGGCTTCGTCGCGATCGGCCGCGGCATGCACGCGATGCTCGAACGAGGGCCGTTCGTCGCGGAGGCGATTCAGTGCGGCGTCGCGGCGTTTCTGCTGTATCTCGCGTATCGGCTCGCGATCGATGATGGGCGCATCGACGCCGGCGAAACAACGAGCGGCGCGGGCAGGCCTTTGGCCGAGCGCGGCGCGGCGATGCAGCGGCTCAACACGAAGGCGTGGCTCGCGTCCGTCGCGGGGATGGGGGGCTATTCGGCGGACGGCGACGCCGCGCTCGTCTGGCGCTTCGCGGCGATCTAACTGGCGATTTGTTCTCTGTCGGTGGCGAGCTGGGCGGGGCGGGGGCGTATTGGCTTGAGGTTTAGCGGCCGCGCGCATCGATTCCCAACCTGTGCCCGCCCCATAGATTTCGCTGTACATGCGTGGCGATGCGCGTAGCATAAGGCTGCATCGACAATGTACGTCCGATGTCGGCGTGGCCGTGCAATCTGAAATTCGCTGACAGGGCGGTGCTATGGAGCGGGCCCGTGGCAAGTACATTCGACGTGGGCGATCCGCGTCAGATCGGCCACATCACGTGTTTCCGGTCGTTCCTTCGGTCCTGCGCTTCTACTCAACTACGCTCACCGCTGCCCGCCCTGCGAAACCGGTGTCACACGATAGCGGCGACATATTTTCAGTTTCATGCCTGCGACATGCCGGTGACACCGGAGTGGCGATATGAAGAGATTTGACCTGTTGCGCTCGATCCGGGGCGACGGTGCCCGTTTTGTCGAGCGGTACCTGCCGGCCGACGCGTAAGTGGAACTGGAACGCCTGATCGACGAACGGCGCTATGAAGTCGACGCGAGTGCATTCCGGATGTTCGCATCGATTCGCGCAAGATTGAGCGAGGGCGGTGCGGAAGACGGAGAGACGGCCCGCGAAGCCGGCGAAATCATGGTGCTTCTGAGCACGGAAAGCGATTGACGGGCTCGATACAACCCTGCTGCGTCCTGGATGTGGTGCGATTCGGGCGTGACGAAGAAGGAGCGTTTATGCAATTCACGACCACGAGATTCCGTATCGATCCGACGCCGCGCCGCGCCGACGGCGAGTATATCGCTCATGCGCGCATCAGTGCGAATCGTGCGAACGGAGACGAATACGATGTTCATCTGAGCGGCGATCTTGCCGGCTTCGACCTGCGCGAGGATGCGGTCGGCTATGCGCAGCGCTGGGCGCAGCAATGGTTGCTTGCGCACTTCGGCTGACGATATGCGCGCCGGCGGACGGATGATGAGTGCAATGCGGCCGGGCTGAAGGGGCGGCAAGCCGAATAAAGGAGATGGCGCGCGACGCGAGGAGGATCAACCCCTGTTGTCGATCCATTCGCGGGCCCAGCGATCCGAATGGCGGAGCGCGGCCTCTTCACTGCCAAAGTACTCTAGCGAGTAGAACTCATAGGATGTCGCCCCGTTACTCACGTCGGATCGACGGAGCGTGAGATTGGACGAAAAGCATCCGTCAGGCAAGCGGTGAGCGGATGGCGAGATCGCGTAACCGCGGTAATGTTTGATGATTGAACTTCGCATAACAAATTGATGTGTTGGATAGCATGGTCGCGTGTAGTGCTGTTCCAGCATGCATGCTGGGTGCGCTCCCCTGAACCCGGCCGTCGCGGTGCCACGAATGGTGCCGGCATGCCCGATACGGAACGAAGGACGGAAGGATGGGGCGAGACAAATTGACAGGGCGCGCGGGACGTAGCGTCACGCTCGCTTTCGTGCATGTGACGGCGAATGCGCGTGTGCGAGTCGCTTGCATTCGATTGCCGGTGATCGGCGTCGTCGACGCCGTTACGCGCTACACATTGTCGCGGCCGCGCGGAAGCTCCGTGCGGCCGTCTGTTTGGACAGAAGCGTCATTGACGCCGTTATCAGCGTCGGTGAATTCGCGATCGCGATGCGCCGACCGCAGCGCGTTCGTCCTTGTGTCGATAATTGATGCGGCCTTTCGTCAAGTCGTAAAGTGACAACTCGAGTCTGACGCGGTCGCCCGCGAGAATGCGGATACGGTTCTTTCGCAGGCGCCCGGACGCGTAAGCGGCGACGACTACCCCATTGTCCAGTATCACACGATAACGGCTGTCGGGCAGGACCTCGTCGACGACGCCGTCCAGTTCCAGTAGATCTTCCTTTGCCAAATTGATGTCTCCAATAACTCACCGAATTCACTGGTGCGGCCGCGTTGCGGGCTGCCGGGTAACGGCAACGGGCAACGGGGATACGGGGATACGGGCTTGACGTTGAGACGGCGCGCAAACACGCGCGTCGCGCGGATGCGATGCTACGTGCCGGCTTCCGACGTCGACTGCTAGCGTTTCGTGGTCGGGGGCGCGTCCGTGCGCGACGTAACGGGTGTCGCCGCTTTCGGCGGCCCCCAATTGAGGGTGGCACCGAGCGCCGGTGTCGTCCTGGCTCGCTTCGCCGCCTTGGTGTTGCGCGAACGTTGCCGGCTCATGTCGCTCCAGTGTTTCGACCGCGGCATCACGATGAATCGGCAGGCATCGTGCACGATGCGATTGGCCTGCCCATCGGGCCTGAGCGCCGACAGGCGATGTCCGTCACGTGCGGCAATGGCTGATGAATCGCGGGAGGCCGCATGCGCAAAGGCCGGAGGCGTCCGACCGCACCGGCCAAGCCGGTCAAGGCCGTGCGCCGCGGGGAATGGTTTCCTGCACGGCAGGCAGGTACGTACCGATGCGAATCAGAGCGGCTTGATGTTGGATGCCTGCAGACCCTTCGGGCCCTGCTTCGTTTCGAAGCTCACGTGCTGGCCTTCGACGAGCGTGCGGAAGCCATCACCGCGAATTTCGGAGAAGTGGGCGAACAAGTCGTCCTTGCCGCTGTCGGGCGTAATAAAACCGAATCCCTTGCTGTCGTTGAACCACTTGACGATACCGGTATCCATGAAAATCCTTTGATGTAGACGAACGAAGACGCGCACCTCGACTTGGGCACGAAAAAGAATCAAGGAGGGAGAGGACAACGAATACCGCAGTGTGCGGTTAATGATGAGCAGCAATCGCGCTTCTTGAAGACTTCTGGGGCGGACTGTACGTGCTGTTGCTGATTCGGTCAAGCGATTTTACTGGCGAGACTCAGGCAGCGCAGCCTTGACCATCCGCCGACGAATTGAGGGGCGGTGCGCGAACGCTTATGCCGCATCGATTCGATGCGCGGTGCGCCCGGTTCCCGCGCTCGGCTCGCGATGCCGGGCGCTGACGGAGTCGACGGCCGAAATGAAATATAAATTGCAGGCTCGCTGTGCAATTGGCGTATCATGGTTCGCACGTCGGGCCGGAACACCGCGCTCCCCGACGACAGGCCATATCGATCGCTACGTTCTTCGTACGCCCGTTCCCGCCGTCGATCGTTCGACCTCCCTCCCATTCCGAACTGCCATGCGCATGGCGTGCAACGGCGGTCCGTCACCATCAGCGACAACATTCCGAAATGATCGTCAGGAGTCGGACATGAGCATGCACCTGTATCGCGGCTTCGAAATCTATCCATTGATCTACGCTCACACGCAAACGACGGACGGCGCGAGCCGCAATTACGACGACGGTTTCGACGCGGCCGTGAAGATCTGCCTGCGCGACACCGATACGGCATTGACGTGCAGCGATACGTACAAGCTGGACGAGAGCCCACCGTTTTCGACCGCCGGTGCCGCGCGACGCGCGTCGCTCGAATACGCCAAAGGCCTCATCGATCGGCACGGCGGCGAGAACTGGATGCTGCCGTAGCAGCTATCGATCGACAGCGCGCTTGCGTGATACGCGGCGCATCGATGATGAACGCGCCGCGCATATTCCTCCCGCGTGAGGAGCCGGGTCGAACATTTGATTTCGCGGGCGAAGCGCGTTGCGATACCGGGCGACGGTTCGCGCCGCAAGCCCCCCGCGCGACTTTCCACAAGGCAGATATGACCAAAATCGTTTTGAAGCTCAATGAACCCGTCGATGTCGCGCTTCGGCGGTTCCGCAGGGAAATCCAGAAAGCCGGACTGATTCAGGAGTTGCGCGCCCGTTGCTTCTACGAGAAGCCGACCGCCGAGCGCAAGCGGAAAATGGCAAGTGCTGTGTCCAGACAGCGCGCGCGAATCAAGCGGGAGACGCCTCGGCCGAAACTGTTCTAGCGGGGCGTTAGGGAGCGCCGGCAAATCGATCGTCGTACGTGCCGCCCGCTCACTCGATGCTGGATCGATTTCGCGTCGGCCACCAGACAGGGTCGTGCCGCGTTCGGGCTTCCACGTGTCCGGCTGTGAGTGCGGCAGCGGCGGTTTCACGCTGGATCGCGACGATGCTTGATGGCCGCTCAGCGGCAATCGGCAAGTTATTTCGTCTTCGCTGCGCGGTGCCATGACATTTCAATGGCAGGGCTCGGAAATCCTGAAATATCACTGAAAGCGCGTCTACTCGGTGAGCCCGAAAACGAACGTGATTGAGAAAGCGGCTTCCGTTCAAACACCACCGAACATCCCGCATCACCCCCGATACTGCCCCGGCATCGCCGCGACCACTTTCCAGAACGCCCGCTGAACATGCGCCTGATCGGCGAAGCCGGCATCGAGCGCGACGTCGGCGATCGGCCGGCCGAGCTTCAACCGCGCACCGCCGTATCGAATGCGCCGGTTCGCGAGAGACGCATGCGGATTCATCCCGTATCGCGCGTCGAACGCGCGGACCAGATATGACGGCGACAACCCGGCCGCCGCACAGATAGATGTCGTCGAGCGGCAGCGCGTGCGTGCGACGCCCGTCGACGCACGGCTCAGCCGCCCTCGGGCCGCCCACAGGCCGCCCGAGCGTCGCGGCGGCCCTTCGTCAGATCTGCTCCATCCCGAACGCCGCGAGCCTCGGCAGATCGAGCACGTCGATCTGGTTGTACGCGACACGCAGCGCGCCGAGCCGCTCGAGGTGCCGGAGCGCCTGATTGATCCGCTGCCGCGACACGCCGACGAGCATCCCGAGTTCCTCCTGCGAGATCGCGAGCGTCGCGCCGGTGTCCGGATACAAGTCGGGATTGAAGAGCTGCGCGAGCGATTGCGCGACGCGCGCGTTCACGTCGAGCAGCCGGCTGTTCTGGATCGACGCGATGAACTCGCCCATCCGGTTGTTCAACTGGCGGATCACGAAGCCCGTGAACGGCAGGCTGCTGTCGAGGAGCGCATGGAACGTCGCGGTCGGCACGAACAGCACGAGCGAGCGCTGGACCGCGATCACGTCGTACTTGCGCAGCTCGCGCTTGATCACGCTGCCTTCGCCGAACCAGCCGCCCGACGGCACGCCGGAGAACGTGCAGCCGCGCCCGGACGCGTTGTAGATCGCGAGCTTCACGAGCCCGCGATGCACGCCGATCCAGTATTCGGTGGGCGCCTGCCGGCGCGCGACCCACTCGCCCGCGTCGCGATGCTCGGCGTGCGACTGCGCGACGACGAGCGCCTGGTGCTCGGGCCCGAGCGCGTTGAACCAGCCGCAGTGGGAGAAGAGCGCGCGAAGATCGCCGGGCCCGGTCGCGCCGGCCGTATCGGCTGGCGGCGCGTCGAGCGGCGGCGCGCGGCGAATCGTTTGAGCGTCGGCTTGAACCTCGGCTCGAGCGTCGTCTTGCATCACACAGGGTTTGCGAGGATAGGGAATACGCGCGGTCGCCGGCGGGGAGTCTGTCGCTTGGGTGACAGACGGCTCACAATGGCCGCGAGTAGGCTTGTCCAATTGGACCACAAACCAACGATATCGAGGCGCGAGCCTTGCAGGAGACGACATCATGACGCAGAGGTTCGAGGAGGGACTCGGCAAGCGCGACGCCAATTACGTGCCGCTCACGCCGATCGATTTCATCGCGCGCGCGGCCGAGGTGTACGGCGCTCGCCTCGCCGTCGTGCACGGCGACGTGCGCCGCACATGGAGCGAAACCTACGCGCGCGCACGGCGGCTCGCGAGCGCGCTCGAGCGCGCGGGCGTCGGGCGGGGCGACACGGTCGCCGCGCTGCTGCCGAACATTCCGCAGATGATCGAGGCGCACTTCGGCGTGCCGATGGCAGGCGCCGTCCTCAACGCGCTGAACACGCGGCTCGATATCCCGTCGATGCTGTTCATGCTGCGCCACGGCGAGGCGAAGGTGCTGATCGTCGATACCGAGTACGCGGAGTTCGCGCACCGCGCGGCGCTCGAGGTGCCGGGGCTCGCGATTGTCAGCGTCGCCGACGCGATGCCCGCCGATCCGGCCCGTTTCCGTGGCGCGACCGACTACGAGGCGTTCCTCGCGGGCGGCGATCCCGCGTACGCATGGAAGCCGCCGTCCGACGAATGGGAGGCGATCGCGCTGAACTACACGTCGGGGACGACGGGCGATCCGAAGGGCGTCGTCTATCACCACCGAGGCGCGTACCTGGCCGCGATCAGCAACATCCTCGAATGGGACATGCCGAAGCACGCGGTCTACCTGTGGACGCTGCCGATGTTCCACTGCAACGGCTGGTGCTTTCCGTGGGCGGTCGCGGCGCGCGCGGGCGTGAACGTGTGCCTGCGCAAGTTCGACGCGAAGCTCGTGCTCGACCTGATCCGGCGCGAGCGCGTCACGCACTACAGCGGCGCGCCGATCGTGCAGGGCGCGATCGCGAACGCGCCCGCGCAATGGCGCGAGGGGATCGCGCACAAGGTGCATGCGTTCGTCGCGGGCGCGGCGCCCGCGCCCGCGGTGATCGCGAAGATGAAGGAGATCGGCTTCGATCTCACGCACGTCTACGGGCTCACCGAGGTGTACGGCCCGGCGACGGTCTGCGCGAAGCAGTCGCACTGGGAATCGCTGCCCGACGAGGAGCTCGCGCAGCTGAACGCGCGGCAGGGCGTGCGCTACCACCTGCAGGCGGGCGCGACGGTGCTCGATCCCGACACGATGGCGCCCGTGCCGGCGGACGGCGAGACGCTCGGCGAGATCATGTTCCGCGGCAACATCTGCATGAAGGGCTATCTGAAGAACCCGCACGCGACCGACGAGGCGTTCGCGGGCGGCTGGTTCCACACGGGCGACCTGGGCGTGCTCACGCCCGACGGCTACATCCGGATCAGGGACCGCCGCAAGGACATCATCATCTCGGGCGGCGAGAACATTTCGAGCATCGAGGTCGAGGACGCGCTGTACCGGCATCCGGCCGTCGCGGTCGCGGCGGTCGTCGCGCTGCCGGACCCGAAGTGGGGCGAGGTGCCGTGCGCGTTCGTCGAGCTGCGCGAAGGGATGAGCGCGACCGAGGAGGAGATCATCGCGCACTGCCGGCTGCTGCTCGCCGCGTTCAAGATCCCGAAGGCGGTGCGGTTCGGCGAGCTGCCGAAGACGTCGACCGGGAAGATCCAGAAGTTCCAGTTGCGCGCGCAGGTCGGCTCGAGCTCGGCGATCGATCTGGCGGGGAGCGCCGGCAAGAAGCCCTGACGCGCGGCGCGGCGACGCTCCCGGGCGCGCCGCTTACCCGACATTCATCGGCAACAACACCATCTGCCGCCCCTGCTGATGCAGCCGCGCCTGCAATTCGACGGGCGTCTGGTTGTGCAGCCACGCGGTCAGGAAATTCACGCGCCGGAAGATCAGCTTGCTCGCGAAGCAGACGCTGTTCGGAAACTCGTCCATCGTCTCGTCGGCGAGGCGCATGAATTCCACGATCGGATGCGTGCCGAACGCGATCCGGTAGTCGGCCGCGATCCCGTGGCGCCGGCAGTGCGCGACGTAGTAGTCGAGCGACGACGTGATCGCGTGCCGCAGCCGTTCCAGATGCTCCTCGCCGTCGTAGCTCTTCGCGTCGACTTCGCCGACCGCCAGAAAAATCACGTTGCGAAAGTGCCCGGGGAAGAGCCGGTTCACCCACAAGAGCGCGTGCATGCTCGCGCCGCGATGCTTGCCGACGAGCAGCACCGCGGTCGGCTGCGCCGGATCGGGCTTGCCGGGCGCGGCGCCCTCGTCGACGGCGGGCGGCTCGCCGGCGAACAGCGCGTCTTCTTTCGCGAGCTGCGCGCGCGTGTCCGAGTAGTGGCGGTGGATCAGCAGGCACGCGGCGATCACCGCGCTCGTCACGAGCACCGTCAGCCAGCCGCCCGCCGTGAACTTCTCGACAAGCGTGATCACGAGCACGACGCTCGTCACCGACAGCCCGAGCGCCGACAGCGCGAAATGCCTGAGCCAGCCGGCGTCGTCGCGGCGGCGCCGCCACCAGTACGTGCAGAGGCCGAGCAGTGACATGCTGAACGTCAGGAACACGTTGATGCTGTACAGCACGACGAGCACGTCGACGTTGCCGTGCGTCCAGAGCAGGATCAGAAAGCTCGCGACGCCCATCACGACGATCCCGTTCTGCCGCACGAGCCGCGTCGACAGATCGCGGAAATGGCGCGGCACCCACGAATCGGAGGCCATGTTCGACAGCACGGCCGGCCCGTCGAGAAAGCCCGTCTGCGCGCCGACCAGCAAGAGCCCCGCCTCGAATGCGAGCACGGCGGCCAGCAGCGCGTGGCGCGCGAACGACGAGCCGAGCCCGAGGTGGTCGATCACGCTGCCGAACACGACCGCGTTGAGCGTCTGCCCCTCGACGGGCTTCGCGTGCCACAGCATGTAGAGCAGAATGATGCCGCCGGCGGTGAACGCGAGCGACGTCGCCATGTAGAACATCGTCACCTTGCCGCTCGGCACGCGCGGCTCGGCGAGCATGTTGACGTTGTTCGACACCGCTTCGAGGCCCGTGTACGTGCCGCCGCCGAGCGAGAACGCGCGCATCAGCAGCGCGATCATCACGAGCGGGCCGAGCGTGTGCGACATCCCGCGCGCCTCGCCGAACGCGTCGGGCACGACGTTCGCGAGGTTGCTGCCGTGCGCCGCGACGCCGTAGACGATGAGGCCGAAGTGCAGCACGACGAAGCCGACGAAAATCGGCAGCAGCACCATGATCGATTCCTTCATCCCGCGGAAGTTCAGGCCCGTCATCAGCACGATCAGCGTGAGCTCGGTCGTGAGCTTGAACGCCTGCGCGCCGACGGGCAGCAGGCTGAAGAATGCGTCGACGCCGCTCGCGAGCGACGTCGCGACGGTCAGCACGTAGTCGACGAGGAGCGCCGCGCCGGACACGAGCCCGGGCTTCGGCCCGAGCAGCGCGGTCGACACGCGGTAGCCGCCGCCGCCCGTCGGGAACAGCTCGATCACCTGGTTGTAGCCGAGCGCGATGATGAACACGGTCGCGGCGGTCGCGAGCGCGAGAAAGAGCGCGAGCGGCGTGTGCTGGCCGAGCGCGAGGAACGCCTCTTCCGGGCCGTAGCACGACGACGACAGGCCGTCCGCGCCGAGCCCGACCCACGCGAGAATCGGCGTGACCGCGATCGCGTGCCGCGTGCGCGGGTCGAGCGGATCGAGCGGCTTGCCGAACAGGAATTGCCACATCTTGTCGAGCGAGGTCATCGGTTCCCTCCGGTGCGATCGCATCTGGCCGTGCATCCATGCCGCGAGCACAAGGTAAGGGAGCCGCGCGCCGTCTGTCAGTCGGCGTTATCCATGAGACGGATGCGCGAGCTTTCGGATGCCTGACGATGCGCCCGAAAGCTTACGAACGGCGTACGCGCTCAATGCGCGGCGACGCGGGCCGATGCCGCGCGCGTTTCGTCTCGCGCATGCGCGCGTTCTTCCGCCGCGAGCTTGAACACGCTGACCGCATGCGCGAGCTGCGCGGCCTCGTCGCGCAGCGCGGCGGCCGCGCGCTCGGCGTCGGCGATCAGCGTCGCGTTCTGCTGCGTCGCCGCGCCGATCTGCGTGACCGCGAGATTCACCTGCTCGATGCCGCTCGACTGCTCGCGCGACGCCGCGCTGATCTCGGCGATGATCGCGCGCACCTGGTCGACGCGCGCGACGATGTCCTGCATCGCCGCGCGGGCGTCCTCGGCGATCCGGAAGCCGTGCTCGACCGTCGTCGCCGATTCGCCGACGAGCGCGTCGATCTCCTTCGCCGCCGCGGCGCTGCGCTGCGCGAGCGCGCGCACCTCGGAGGCGACGACCGCGAAGCCCTTGCCGTGCTCGCCCGCTCGCGCCGCCTCGACGGCCGCGTTCAGCGCGAGGATGTTGGTCTGGAACGCGATTGCCTCGATCACGCTGGTGATCTCGGCGATCTTGCGCGCGACGCCCTGGATGTCGCCCATCGTCGCGACGACGCGCTGCACGGCCGCGCCGCCCGTCGTCGCGGCGGACGACGCGCCCGTCGCGAGCGCGTTCGCCTGCGCCGCGTGGTCGGCGTTCTGCTGGACGGCCGCGGTGATCTGCTCCATGCTCGCCGCGGTCTGCTCGACGCTGCTCGCCTGCGTCGCGATTCGCGCGGCCATGTCGCTGCTGCCCGCCGCGATCGTCACTGTGCCGTGCGCGATGTCGGCCGCGCCTCGGCGCACCTGCGCGACGATCCGCGCGAGGCCGTCGCCGATGCCGTCGACCGCGCGCACGAGCCGGCCGATCTCGTCGCCGCGCCCGCTCGCGTGCGGATCGGCCGCGCCGTCGTGAACGCCGCGCGCGGCGATCCGCACGCTGAGATCGCCCGCCGCGAAGCGCTCGGATGCGTGCGCGGCCGCGTCGAGCGGCCGGCTGACGACGCGCTTGACGACCGCGACGAAGAGCGCCGCGAACGCGAGCACGAATGCGCAGCCGATCGCCGCGAAGCGGTTGCGGGTCGCGCGCATGCCGGCCATCACTTCGTCGTCGATCGCGATGCCGCCGACGAGCCATTGCCACTGCGGGACCGTGACGAACGACACGAATTTCGCGCGCGGGCCGCTGTCGGACGCGGCCGTGTCAGTCGACGTGTAGGACAACTGGCCTTCCTTCGCGGCGAGCATCTGCGCGTACGGCTCGGCTGCGTCGTCGGCGCGCTGGCCCGCGCGCTGCGGATGGACGATCAGGTTGCCGCGCGTCGGGCCGTTCGATGCGTCGAGCACGAAATAGTAACCGTGCTCGCCGATCTTCAACTGGCGGATGCCGTTCTCGACGAGCCGCATTTCCGCGCCGACGTCGATGCCGACGAACAGCGCGCCGACGATCGCGCCGCTCGCGTCCGCGATGGGCTTGTATTGGGTGATGTAACGTTTGCCGAACAGCGTCGCGAGACCGGTATACGTGTTGCCGGCGACGAGCGGCGCGTACGCGGGGCCCTTGCGGTCGAGCAGCGTGCCGATCGCGCGGCTGCCGTCCTGCTTTTTCAGCGACGTCGTCACGCGGACGAAGTCGTCGCCCTTTCGCGCGAAGATCGTCGCGATCGCGCCGCTCTTCAGCAGGAACTGGTCGGGGATCGAGAAATCGAGGTTCAGCGTCTGGCCGCCCGCGGTGAGCGCGGGCGTCGCGACGCCCGCGACGTCGACGGTCCGCGCGGGATCGAGCGCGTAGCCGGGCGGCAAGAAGCTCCCGAGGAGCGTCATCGCGCGGCTCGCCTCGGCGGTGAGCGCTTCGTCGAAGAGCGCGATCATCGCGGCGATCGAACGGTCCTTCTCGTCGATGCGCGTGTGAACCTGGCCGGCGATCTGGCCGGCGGCGGCGTGGGTCAGCGCCCAGACGAACGCGGCGAAGAGAAGCGCGAAGAGCGCGCTCGACAGCGCAGCGAGGCGTGCGCCGACGCTCGCGCGCCGCAAGAATGGCACGTTCATGAATGACTCCGAGTGCGGTGGCGGGGACGTTGGCGGAACGCACGCGTCACCGCTCTCTGATGGCGTGGTTGTCGGCAGGCGCGGGGGATTCTTTAGGATTTTGTAAGGGGTTGATCCGGGTAGGGCGGCGAGGCTTCACGCAACGGCGAGCGGCGGGTTCAGGGCAGCGGCGCGCTCGGGGCGCAGGCGGCGCTCGGGATGAGCAACCGCGACACGCGGGCGGACCGGGAGCCGGCGATACGGAAGGCCTGAGCCGCTTTTTCAGGTCGAACTTCCGGCCGAACTTCAATGATCCATTGGCTTTTCGCCGGAACAATCGAGTCCATTTGGCTGAAGCGGGTCTGTCGCGGGGCCGCGCGGTTCGATCCGGCAGTCGCGGAGGGCAATCGGGCGGGATCGGGGGGAATCTTGCGCGAATGGCCTGCCGGCCGATTGCGGTGCCGTCGGCCGCGAGCCGCCACAGAGATCGAACGGCGGATTTCGCGTATCCGTTGTGGCGGAGAAGGGGGCGCGAAAAGCGTCGGGGCGTTGAACAGGTCGCCGGCGTATCGCGTATTTTCGCTCGTGGTTTCCCCGCTTCAACGCCATGCGTTACGTAACATTTTTGAATCGTTTTGACGCCGTTCGCGCGTTTGGACCGACGCGGCGCGGAGCGGGGGGCCGCGGGCACCATGGGACATGCTGCCTCGGACGGCCTGTCGACGGCCCTGACGGCTCATCTCCGTCCTTCCGTCGCGTGCGCCGCACTTGACGTTGTCGACGCTGGCACGGTTTCTGCGTCGCATCGAATACGAGGGCCGCGCCGGCCGAACGGCGCGGATTCAGGCAAACTGGTCGGGCGCATCCGCAAGATCCGCTCGTCCCCAAGCAGCACGGTGCAATACATGGACACGCTCCCGAACCAGTCCGACGCGCAATTCCAGGCCTTCCTGGCGAAGCTGCTCGAGCAGCCGCAGCCCGCCGTCTGGACCGAAAAGCAGCAGATCGAGCTCGACATGGCGCGCGAGCTATCCACCGAGATGCTGCAACTCGCGGAACGCATGCAGGCGACCGACAAGACGGATCTCGAAAGCTGCCTCGTGCTGCTCAGGCACGCGAAGGTGCTCGACTTCATCCTGTCGTCGCTCGCCGCGCGCCGCGACATCCATCCGCGGACGCTGCGCACGATCTTCAAGCTCGCGAAGCTCAAGGTTCACGATTCGTATCCGGAGTGAGCGGAGCTCGATCGAACGACGCGAGCGGGCATTCGCCGCCGGCAGTGCGCGGCGGCCTTGATGCGGCAGCCTTCGTCGCGAACGCGCAGCGCACGGCTGCCGCAACCGCACGCCGGTTTCGCGCGATGGGCGCGATGGGCGCGATGGGCGTGCGCGCTCAGCGCGTGACGAAAGGCGGCGCGACATCCGGCTTCGCGCGCGCGAACTTGCGTTCGCGCAGCAGTCCGACCCGGCCGTTCTCGCGCGCGGTCTCGTTGCCCGCATCGTCGAGCAGCACGAGATCGCCTCGCATCACGTTGAACGTGACGACCGCGCCCGTCTCCGATGCGATCGCCTCCGGCGTGTGGTGCGAGCCCGCCGGCTCGAGCACCGTGCTTCCCGGCCGCGCGATCCAGTCGTATTCGCGATAGCGCCACTCGCCCTGCAGCGTGTAGACGAACACCGCGCCGTCGTGTCGATGGCGCGGCAGCGCGAGCCCGACCGGCATCCTCAGCAGCACGGTCATCTCGTCTTCGGCGACGTTGATGTGCAGGTACTTGATCGCGAGCCCGGGCAGGCTCGCGTCCATCGGCAGCCACGGACGTTCGTCGTCCTGCAGGCACGAGATCGGCGGCAGCGGCGCGGCGGGGGCGGTCGGCAACGGTGAATTCATGGCTTGGCGCGGCGCCGCATCGGCGCGGAAGTATGCGGGAAAGCGCGATTATCGCAGAGCGGGCGGCGGTGGACGTCGGCATCGTCGGCGCGGCGCCACGCATGCCCGTAACGGTTTTCGCGCTTTCCCCGCGACGGCGTTCGCCGGCTTGTCATCGAGCGGGCGCGTGGCGTTGCGCACCGCGCCCGGCTGAGGCCGCGGGTCGATTGAAGCTTGATTGACCGGCAATGGCGGGCGTCAGGCACGCAGTCAACGCGTCGTTGCGGTTTGAATGTGCTGCGGCGGCGGGCCGTAGCGACGGTGCTCCTTCGCTTTTCATTCGCATGAGTGGGTAAAAGCCGGGTTGACGCGAACGGACGTCGACACGGGCAGCCTCGCGTTCGACGGCGGCGCGGAGAAATACAACGAGATATCGCAGGCGTGGACGGTTCCGTATCGTCTCGACGGGCGGCAATACATCGCGTGGGTCGATGGGCGGCGGCGGCATGGAAATCAGCGGCCCCATGGACTCACCCTCCAACGGTTCGATCGTCGTCGCGCTCACGCCTTCGCCCGCGCCGCCGCATGCGCGATTTCCAGGCAATCCTGAAACAGCAGCGCCGCGCGCGAAGGCCGCGGCGAGCGCCGCAGCAGGCTCACGAACCGGCACGAGTAATGGAACCGCTGCGGCGCGACGGGCCGCATCAGCCCCTTCGCCTCGAAGCTCTGCGCATAGTGATCGGGCAGGAAGCCGAGATACCGCCCCGACAGGATCAGCGTCGCGATCGACTCCTGGTCCGACGCCGTCGCGCTGCGCGTGAGCTTCGCGCGGTGGCTCAGCTCCATGTTCGGCGAGTGGTAGCCGAGGCCGGCGAACGCGTAGCCGCGCACCTGGCGCCACGTGAGCTTCGCGTGCGGCGCG
The DNA here is from genome assembly GCF_000773065.1 of Burkholderia sp. ABCPW 111. Lineage (NCBI taxonomy): Bacteria > Pseudomonadati > Pseudomonadota > Betaproteobacteria > Burkholderiales > Burkholderiaceae > Burkholderia > Burkholderia sp. ABCPW 111. The sequence goes on from NZ_JPWT01000062.1 coordinate 61,664, forward strand.
TCGAAGAGCGGATGGCTCGCGCCGCAGTACAGCAGCATCCGCTCGTCGAACAAGTCCGTGTAGACGAGGCTGCCCGAGCTGCGGTGCGCGGGGATGATCCCGACCTGATAGCTGCCGTCGATGATCCCGCGCTCGACCTCGTTGATCGACGCGACGTGCAGGTTCAGCGCGACGTCCGGCGCCTCGTCGTGAAAGCGCCCGATCGCGTCGCCGAGCCGCGCCTTCGGGTTCGTCGCGGTCTTGTCGAACACGGCGATGTGCAGCTCGCCGCCCATCCGGTCGTGAATCCCGTCGACGCGGCTCCTGAACGCCTCGACCGACGCCAGCAGCCGCAGCGTTTCCTCGTAGACGGTCTGGCCCTCGGGCGTCAGCGTGAAGCCGGCGCGGCCGCGCCGGCACAGCACGAGGCCGAGGCGCGTTTCGAGATCCTTCACGTGCCGGCTGATCGTCGAGATCCCGATGTTCAGCTCCAGCTCGGCCGCCGCCATGCCGCCGCACTGGACGACGCTCCTGAACACGCGCAGCAGGCGCAAGTCCATGTCGGTCAGCTGGCCGAGGAGCGCGCGGCTCTTCGGTTTTCTTGCTTGCATAAATGCTCAAGTAAACATTGATATTGCGATATTCAAAAGACTATTCGTCGACTCGACAATGCGCAACATCTTCATTCATCCGCGCCGCGCCGCCGACCGACATGAACGCTCTGACCGAACCCACGACCCCCGACACGCCGCTGCGCACCGATGCGCAGTGGCTCGACGCCCACTGGATGCCGTTTACCGCGAACCGCCAGTTCAAGCAGGACCCGCGGATCATCGTCGAAGGCAAGGGCGCGTACTACACGGCGGCCGACGGCCGCAGGATTTTCGACGGACTGTCCGGCCTCTGGTGCTGCGGGCTCGGCCACGGCCGCACCGAGATCTCGGACGCGGTCGCGCGCCAGGTCGCGCGGCTCGACTACTCGCCCGCGTTCCAGTTCGGCCATCCGCAGTCGTTCGAGCTCGCGAACAAGATCAAGGCGCTCACGCCGGCCGGCCTCGACTACGTGTTCTTCACGGGCTCGGGCTCGGAGGCGGCCGACACGTCGCTCAAGATGGCGCGCGCGTACTGGCGCGCGAAGGGCAAAGGCACGAAGACGCGCCTGATCGGCCGCGAGAAGGGGTATCACGGCGTGAACTTCGGCGGCATCTCGGTCGGCGGGATCGGGCCGAACCGCAAGCTGTTCGGCCAGGGCCTCGATGCGGACTTCCTGCCGCACACGCAATTGCCGGAAAACAGGTTCTCGCGCGGGCTGCCCGAGCACGGCGCCGAGCTCGCCGAGCGCCTGCTCGACCTGATCGCGCTGCACGACGCGTCGAACATCGCCGCGGTGATCGTCGAGCCGTTCTCCGGCTCGGCGGGCGTCGTCGTGCCGCCGAAGGGCTATCTGCGGCGGCTGCGCGAGATCTGCACCGCGCACGACATCCTGCTGATCTTCGACGAAGTCATCACGGGCTTCGGCCGCGCGGGCGCGATGACGGGCGCCGATGCGTTCGGCGTCGTGCCGGACATCATGAACGTGGCGAAGCAGGTGACGAACGGCGCGCAGCCGCTCGGCGCGGTGATCGCGAACCAGGACATCTACGACACGTTCATGGCGGCGGGCGGCCCCGACTACATGCTCGAGTTTCCGCACGGCTACACGTATTCCGCGCATCCCGTCGCATGCGCGGCGGGCGTCGCGGCGCTCGATCTGCTCGAGAAGGAAGACGCGATCGGCCGCGTGCGCGCGCTCGCGCCGCATTTCGAGGCGGCCGTGCATGGCCTGAAGGGCGTGCGTCACGTGGCCGACATCCGCAACTGCGGGCTCGCCGCGGGCCTGACGATCGAGCACGCGCCGGGCGAGCCTGCGCGGCGTCCGTACGAGATCGCGATGCATTGCTGGAAGAACGGTTTCTACGTGCGCTACGGCGGCGACACGATCCAGCTCGCGCCGCCGTTCATCGCCGAGAGGCACGAGATCGACAGCCTCGTCGGCGCGCTGAACGACGCGCTGCTCGCCACCGCGTGACGACGCGGGGCCGCCGCGCGCGCGTCGGGCGGCGGCCGAAACAGCGTTCGCCGCGCCGGGGCGGCGCGACGGCAGGTCGCCGCCGAAGCGGTTCGGCCGCAGCGCGATGCGCTCCGGCTTGCGCGGCGGCGCGCGTTCGCCGCATCGACGAAACACACGAACGAAACACACGAATTCAGGAAACACCGCGATGAAACACGACAGCAACGTGACCTCCACCCTCGGCCATCTGATCGACGGCAAGCGCGTCGACGGCGGCGAGCGCGTCCAGCCGGTGTTCGATCCGGCGACGGGCACATCGACGACGAGCGTGCGGCTTGCCGACAAGCCCACGGTCGAGGCGGCGATCGCGGCCGCGCAGGCCGCGTACCCGGCGTGGCGCAACACGCCGCCGCTCAAGCGCGCGCGCGTGATGAGCCGCTTCAAGACGCTGCTCGAGGCGCACGCGGACGAGCTGTGCGCGCTGATCACGGCCGAGCACGGCAAGGTGCTCGCCGACGCGATGGGCGAGCTTCAGCGCGGCATCGAGAACGTCGAGTACGCGAGCTACGCGCCGGAGCTGCTCAAGGGCGAGCACAGCAAGAACGTCGGCCCGGCGATCGATTCGTGGAGCGAGTTCCAGGCGCTCGGCGTCGTCGCGGGCATCACGCCGTTCAACTTCCCGATCATGGTGCCGCTGTGGATGTGGCCGATGGCGGTCGCGTGCGGCAACACGTTCGTGCTGAAGCCGTCGGAGCGCACGCCGTCGTCGACGCTGCGCATGGCCGAGCTCGCGCTCGAGGCCGGCCTGCCGCCGGGCGTGCTGAACGTCGTGAACGGCGACAAGGAAGCCGTCGACACGATCCTGACCGACGCGCGCGTGAAGGCGGTGAGCTTCGTCGGCTCGACGCCGATCGCCGAAACCATCTACACGACGGGCTGCGCGCACGGCAAGCGCGTGCAGGCGTTGGGCGGCGCGAAGAACTTCGCGGTCGTGATGCCGGACGCCGACATCGGCAACGCGGTGAACGCGCTGATGGGCGCCGCGTACGGCTCGTGCGGCGAGCGTTGCATGGCGATTCCGCTCGTCGTCGCGATCGGCGACGAGACCGGCGACAAGGTGGTCGAGGGCCTCGCGGCCGAGATCGCGAAGATGAAGGTCGGCCCGGGCACGGGAGAAGGCGTCGACATGGGGCCGCTCGTCACGCGGCAGCACTTCGAGAAGGTGGCGGGCTTCGTCGAAGCCGGTGTCGAAGCGGGCGCATCGCTCGTCGTGGACGGCCGCGGCGTGAAGGTCGACGGCCACGACGGCGGCTACTACCTCGGCCCGTGCCTGTTCGATCACGTGAAGCCCGGCATGCCGATCTATCAGCACGAGATTTTCGGGCCGGTGCTCGGCGTCGTGCGCGTCGCGTCGCTGGCCGAAGCGATGGCGCTCGTCGACGCGCACGAGTACGGTAACGGCACGTGCCTGTTCACGCGCGACGGCGAAGCCGCGCGCTTCTTCAGCGACAACATACAGGTCGGGATGGTCGGCATCAACGTGCCGCTGCCCGTGCCCGTCGCGTATCACTCGTTCGGCGGCTGGAAGCGCTCACTGTTCGGCGATCTGCACGCGTACGGCCCGGACGCGGTGCGCTTCTACACGAAGCGCAAGACGATCACGCAGCGCTGGCCGTCGGCCGGCGTGCGCGAGGGGACGGTGTTCAGCTTCCCGTCGAGCCGCTGAGCAGCTTTGTAGTTGGCCCATCCAGGCCGTTCGGCGATGCGTTTCGTCGACGGCCTGTTCGAAGCCCGCGTAACGCGGGCTTTTTCTTTTGTGCTCGTGCTTGCGTGTGTGCGTGTGTGCGGAGTGCGGCTTGCCGCTTGCGCGGGCGTACGCGCGCGATACGCATCGTTTCCGGTTGGACCACGGCGCGCCGCGCGCGACGGCCGACCGCGGCGGTCCTGCGCCGCATCGGGATGGCGCTGTAAGAATATGTAAGGAAATTGTATTGAATGGATCGTGCGTGGTATCTCTTTCCGGCGTCGCGCGCCGGCCACGGCACGCGCGCGACGTGCCCAGATCCATTGCAACAGAGAAGTGAGAAGTCGATGCCGATGATGTCGTATACGAAGCCAACCAATCTTTCGGACAAGTCCTTCACGGTCACGCTCGCGCTGCGCGCCGCATGCGCCGCCGCCGTCGCGGCGCTCGCCGCCTGCGCGACGCAGCCGGGCTCGACTCCAGCGGCGGGCGCCGCGGATGCGAAGGGCGCGGTCGCAAGGCAGTCGCAGCAATCGCAGCAGCCGCGGCAATCCGCTGCGTCCGCCGCGTCGGACGCAGCCGCGCCGAGTTTCGCGTGGCCGGTGCGCGGCCCGATCCTGAAGAATCCCGACGATGCGAAGCATCCCGGCATCAACATCGGCGGCGCCGCAGGCGAGCCGGTGAAGGCCGCGGCGGACGGCGTCGTCGCTTATGCGGGCGACAGCCTGCGCGGCTACGGCAGCTTCGTGATCGTCAAGCACGACGACGTGTATCTCAGCGCCTACGCGCACAATCGCAAGCTGATGGTCAAGGAGGGCGACAAGGTCGCGAAGGGCCAGACGATCGCGGAGATGGGCGACAGCGACGCGGATCGCGTGATGCTGCATTTCGAGATTCGACGCAAGGGCGTGCCGGTCAATCCGTTGACGTATCTGCCGGCTCCGTGAGCGCGTGGAGGGCTGGCCGGGCCGCGTCGGCGGCGCGCAGACGCTGATGCGCGCGCTTGCGTGCGATGCGATGTTCGGGTTGCGGTTGCGATCGCCGGCGCGATCGCTGCCGGCGCTGCCGGCGCATCGGCAGCCGTGACGCGAGCGGTTCGTCGTCTCGTGTCGACGCACTTCACTCGTGTCGCTCAAGAGTGCGGCTCAAGCGCGAAGCACGCGCGAATCGAGCGCCGCGAAGCATGCGCCGCGAGCCTCGGCCGCACGGTGTTTGCGAGGCGCGCGCACGGCTTCGCGGGCCGGAATAGTTGCAGGAACGCGCAAGTATCGAGGTGTTTGCTGACGAGTTCGTCCTCTGCGATCGCGATGCGTAGGCGGCCCGCGCGGCGAGTGCGTGCCGATCGTGCAATCCGTCGGCGCATCGCGCGCTGACGCAACGTACGCACCGCGCTCGATCGGCTCGCGCTCAAGCGGCCGCTGCAAACGACGTCGCGGCGGTTGACGCGATGCGCGCGAAGCGCCACGCTGCAATGCTCGTGCTCGTGCTCGTGCTCGTGCTCGTGCTCGTGCTCGTGCTCGTGCTCGTGCTCGTGCCCGTATCCGCGCTCGCGCTCGCGCCCGCGCGCCGAGCGCGGCGAGACGCCGTCACGTCCCGCCGCGCCGCCCGCGCGCCTATTCCTTCACCGCGTGCCAGACGTCCTTGAAGCCGTCGCCTTTCTTGTCGCCCTTCGCGGCATCCTTTGCGAAGAAATAGAGCGGCTTGCCCTGGTAGGCCCATTGCAGCGTGCCGTCGTCGCGCTTGATGATCGTGTAGCCGCCCGTCGGCTGATCGGTCGCGCTCGCCTTGTACGGCGGCCAGTTCGCCGAGCATGGGCCGCTGCACATGCTCTTGCCCGAGTTCGGGGTGTCCTTGTCGAACGTGTAGAGCGTCATGCCGTTGGCGGCGACCAGCATGCCGCCGCTCGGCATCGCGGGCGCATCGGCGAGCGCGGCGCTCGAAGCGAATCCGAGCGCGAGCGCGCATGCGACAAAAGCGGTTCTCATGTGTGTCTCCTTGTTCCGGCGGGCGCGGGGGCCATTCGAACGACGTGAGCGATTGATGCGAGCGCCGTGGCGTTGTTCTCGCACCGCTGCGGTGTCGCATCCGTTTCGCACCCTTTCAAAACATAGGCGGTTTTGCGCACGGAGGAAAGGCGATCGTCGACGGCGAATTCGATGCATCGCCGGCCGCTTTGCCGCTTCACCGCCGCTTCACCGCCGCTTCACCGCCGCCTCACGGCGGTTTCATCGCGGCGTCACCGCGGCGCGTCGTGCCCGAGCGCCTGCAGGAACAGCGAGAACAGCTCCGGCTGCGACGAAATCCCGAGCTTCGAATACAAGTGCCGCCGATGCACCTTGACGGTCTCGGGCGAGATCGCGAGCCGCTCGGCGATCGCCTTCGACGAGTTGCCGCGCAGCACGAGCCGCGCGATCGCCATCTCGCGCTCGGTCAACAGTTCCTCGCCGAAGCTCGCGAGCGCCCGCTCGACGCGTGCGGCGAGATCGTCGTTCGCGCCCGTGCGCGATGCGTCGCCTTGCAGCCGGCGATGCTGGCGGATCGCCGCGAAGAGCCACGGCGAGCATGCGGCGAGGCGGCCGAGCGCGCCGGTGTCGAAGCGCGCGTGCGCGCCGAGCGACAGCGACAGCATCTCGTCCGGCCGCGTGCGCACGATGATCTGCAATTCGTCCTCGCCGACCGCGTCGCGAAAATAACTGAGGAAATACTCGCTTTGCCGGAACAGGTCGGGCGCGACTTCCTCGAGCCGATAACAGCCGTCCGCGAGGCCGTCGTGCGCGGCCTGCAGGAACGGATCGAGCAGATAGAGCCCGTCGAGATACAGCGGCACGGGCGACGGCCCGCTCGCGCCGCCCGTGTCGTATTCGTCGAGCACGACGGGCACGCCGTCGCGGCCGAGCGCGGTCGCGAGCGCGTTGTCGAACGGCACCATCTCGTTGAGAAACAGAATCAGAAAGCGCCAGAAGCGCGGCTCGCCGAGGTGATCGAGCGCGCGTCCGAACGCTTGATGCATCGCTACTTCGCTGAACAGTCGATCCATGTGCGCCCCGATTTGGCGTAACCCCAAGGGGGAATGGCGGCGTGCAATTTGGCTTCCTAGACTGCGCGCCATGCGTTGCCCGAGTATGGGCGTTCAAAAAACCTGCGGCAAAGGAGAGCAAGATGGCGATGATATCGGAGTCCTCGAGCACGGCGGCCGCCGCGCCGGCCGAAACGCACGCACGGGACACGCTCGTGCGCTCGCTCGGCGTGCGCGACGTCGTGATGATCACCGTGTCGGGCGTGACGCCCGCGAGCTCGATCTTCGTGATCGCGCCGTTCGCGATCCAGCAGGCGGGCAGCGGCGCGGTGATGTCGTTCGTGCTCGGCGGGCTGCTCGCGTTCGCGTTCGCGCTTTGCTACGCAGAACTGAGCGCCGCGCATCGCAGCGCGGGCGGCGAGTACGTGATGGTCAAGCGCGTGTTCGGCGCGCTGCCCGGCTATCTGACCTTCGTCGCGGTGCTCGCCGTGAACGTGTTCATTCCGGCCGTGCTCGCGAGCGGCGCCGCGCCTTACCTGAATGCCGCGCTCGGCACGCAGTTCGGCAATCAGTCGGTCGCGCTCGCGATCGTGCTCGCGAGCTATGCGCTAGGCATCCTGAACATTCGCACGAACGCGTGGATCACCGGCGCGTTTCTCGTGATCGAGATCCTCGTGCTCGCGCTGATCGCGTATCTCGGCTTTTCCGAACCGCATCGCCCGGCGCTCGCGCTCGTCAATCCGGTCGTCGTGAGCGGAGCCGCGCTCGTGCCCGCGACGCTCGCCGCGATCATGCCGGCCGTCGGCACCGCGATCTTCTGCTACAACGGCTTCGGCGCGGCCGTGTTTCTCGCCGAAGATCTCGAAGGCGGCAACCGCGACATCGCGAAGGCCGTGATCTGCTCGCTCGCGGTGATCCTCGTCGTCGAGCTCGTGCCGCTCACCGCGATCGTGCTCGGCGCGCCGTCGTTCGTCGAGCTCGCGAAAAGCGCCGATCCGATCGGCTACGTCGTGCGCGCGCTCAGCAATTCGGGCGTGTCGCGCGTCGTGAGCGGCGGCATTTTCCTGTCGGTGTTCAACGCGATCATCGCGATCGTCATCATGGTCGGGCGCTTCCTGTACAGCAGCGGGCGCCATGCATTGTGGTCGCGCACCTGCAACGGCGCGTTCACGCGCATCCATCCGCGCCTCGAGTCGCCGTGGATCGCGACGCTCACGCTCGCGGTGCCTTCGACGCTGCTCGTGTTCGTGTCGAGCCTCGACGAGCTGACCGCGTTCACGGTCGATCTGCTGCTGCTCATCTATCTCGCCGTCGGCATCGCGGCGCTTGCGAGCCGCGTGACGCGGCGCGACGTCGATCATCATTACCGGATGCCGTGGTGGCCGCTGCCGCCCGTCGTCGCGATCGCCGGAGCGGGGTATACGCTCTATACGACGATCGCCGCCGCGACCAAGCCGACCGACCTGTACATCATCGCCGGGCTCGCCGTCGTATCGCTCGCGACTTATGCACTCTGGGCGCGCCGCAGCGCGGCGTTCCGCGAACTCTGAACCACGAACCGAAAGAGAGGACCATCAGCATGCGCACACGAGATCTGGGCATTCGCATCGGCCGCGGCAAGCCGGGGCGCTTCAACGCGATCACCGACGTCGCGGGCGTGCGGGTCGGGCATCGCACGGTGCACGTCGACGCGGGCGACGCGTCGGCGCATACCGGCGTGACGGTGATCGAGCCGCGCGCCGGCCGCGCGCGCGACGAGCCGTGCTTCGCGGGCGTTCACGTGCTGAACGGCAATGGCGACGCGACCGGGCTCGAATGGATTCGCGAGGCGGGGCTTTTGACGACGCCGATCGCGTACACGAACACGCACAGCGTCGGCATCGTGCGCGATGCGCTGATCGCGGCCGAGCGCGCGCAGGGCGGCGCGCGCGATCGCGAGCACGTGTACTGGTGCATGCCGGTCGTGATGGAGACGTTCGACGGACTCCTGAACGACATCTGGGGCCAGCACGTGCGCGTCGGGCATGTCGCGCAGGCGCTGGCCACCGCGCGTTCGGGCGCGGTCGAAGAGGGCTGCGTCGGCGGCGGCACCGGCATGATCTGCCACGAGTTCAAGGGCGGCATCGGCACCGCGTCGCGTGTCGTCGCCGACACGGCGGGCGGCTGGACGGTCGGCGCGCTCGTGCAGGCGAACTACGGGCAGCGCGCGGCGCTGCGCGTCGCGGGCTATCCGGTCGGCGAAGTGCTGCACGAGATTCATTCGCCGTTCCGCGCGCCGGGCGCGGCGGGCGAGCCCGGCATGGGCTCGATCGTCGTGACGCTCGCGACCGACGCGCCGCTGCTGCCGCATCAATGCACGCGGCTCGCGCAGCGCGCGAGCGTCGGGCTCGCACGCGTCGGCGGCGGCACCGACAACTCGAGCGGCGACATCTTCGTCGCGTTCGCGACCGGCAACGCCGGCCTGCCGATCGCGAGCTACGGCCGACCGGGGCCGACGACGGTCGGCGTGCGGATGGTCGCCGACGAGCACATCTCGGCGCTGTTCGATGCGGCGGCGGAAGCGGTCGAGGAGGCGATCGTCAACGCGCTCGTCGCGGCGACCGATCTATCGGCGCGCGGCGTGCAGGTCGAGGCGCTCGGCGCCGCGCGGCTCGTCGACGCGCTGCGCGAGGCCGGCTGGCGGCCGCGCGCGGGCGACGCTCAGCGATAGCCGTGGCAGCGTTTCAAGCCCGCGTAGTCGTAGAAGCGGCTGCCGGGCGCGATCCGCGCGTCGTCGCACGCGGGCTGGAAATCGGTTTCGCGCTCGTTGTACAGCATCTTCACGATGAGCCGTGATCCGTTGCGATACACGTCCCACTGCAGGTTCGCGGCCATCGGCGACACCGTCTCGCCGCGCCACGGGTTGCTCGCATACGTGTAGGTTTGCGCCTGCGGCACGGGGGCGAACACGTTCCCGAGCTTCAGGATCGACGCGAACGGGATCACGACCTCGGCGTGCGTGAAGCGCAGCTTCGCCGCGTTCGTCAGGTCGCCGCGTGCGATCGCGTCGATCTCGCCGAAGAAATCGTCGACGAGCGCCTGCGCCATCCGGTACGTGACGGGATTCGCTTCGGCGACGCCTGGGCCTTTCCCGTAGAAATCCTCGGCGTCCTGAAGATACGCGAGGTGCTCGGCCTGCGGCGCGGCGATGTAGCGCTCCATCGCGACGCCGCCTGTTTCGGCCGTCATCGCGGGCGCGACCTGCAGCAGGTTGTACAGCACGTTCGCGGCGTCGGCGGCCGATTTGATCTTCGTCTTGCCGTCGCCCTTCACCGTGTTGGCGAATTTGCCGTCCGCCGACGCGAACGCGTAAGCGCCCGTGTTCGAGAACGTGTAGCCCGCGGTGCCGAGCTTCGCGACGAACTCGGGCGCGACGAGCCCGGCGAGCACCGCTTGCGCGACCTGCGCCGTTTGCGGCGATTGCACGATCGCGTCGAGTTTCGCGGCGGCGACGGGATCGCCTCCGTAGGCCTGATACGCGAGGCTGTCGCGATAGGTCGCGTAATACGGATCGGCCGTCGACGCGACGAGATCGGTGGCGGGCTTCAGTGCATGGAAGTAAAGCAGGAAGCGATTGACGCCCGCGGCTTGCGCAACCGGCGCGCCTTCCGGATAGCCGGCGGGCGCGGGCGGCAGCGTGATCGCCGGCGCGAGCGCGGGGCGTGCGGCCACGAGCGCGCCGGAAAAGAACGTCGCGCTGTCGACCGCGCGATCCTGGCCGGAACTCACGACGACGATCTTGCGCGCCGCGTTGCCCGCCGCCGCGCCGGCAGCCGAGTCGAACAGCGCGGGCAGCCGCGTGAGCAGCCGCGCGGCGAGCTGCCGGTGCTCGCGGATGCCGACCTGCGTGAGATTGCCGTAGCCGGGCGTCGAGATGCCCGCGACGCCATAGCCGAGCAGCGCGTTCGCCCTCATCATCGCGAACGTGTCGGCCTTCAACTGCCGGCCGAGCGGCGTGAGCGCGCCGTCGGCGTCCGCCTTCTGCAGCATGTCGTAAATCGCGCCGTCGTACTTGAAACCGGACAGCCCGCGCGAGCCGTGGCGCGCGACCATCTCGGTATAGACGGGCGCGTAGCCCGCGGGAGGCGCTTCGTACGTCGAAGCGTCCTGCTGTGGACGATAAGGCGTCTTCGTCTGATAGTAGGTGGGCGCGGCGGGCGCGGGAGAGGGCGCCGGCGCTTCGGGCGCCGGATTCGGCTGCGCGGCGGGCGGCGTGCCGTTGTCGTTCACGTCGCCGGCGCCGCAAGCGGCAAGCGCGGCGCACAGCAGGGTCGGGGCGAGGAGGCGGGCGAGGCGGCGTTTCATCGAAACGGAGGAGCGAGGAAGAATCGGCTGGAAGGCACCGCCGCTCGTCGGAGTGTTGCGCGTGCGGTGAGTCGAGCGCGCAGTCTCGCAAATGAATTTGACAGCTTGAAGTCATGAAACGGAAAGCTCGTGTCGAGCTTTCCGTTCGGTCCCGAGCGCGGCGCGCACGACGCTTAGCTGCCGAAGTAGATGTTGCAGAAGCTGACCGGGCCGACGCATGCGTTCGGTTCCTGGCCGTCTTGATGAGCGGCGGGGACGCGGCCGGCGGCTTGCACGGCCTCGGTGCGGTTCGCCGGTTGCCGGCCCGCGTCGGCGGCGGCGGGTTGCGCATGAGCGGCGGCCATGACGGCGGACAGCGACAGCGCGACGACGGCGATTTGCAGCGACTTCATTTGATTTTCTCCTTGAGGGTTTCCGTCTTGCTCGACGGTGATGAAACTATATGACCCGAATCGGATTGAATTAATCGCCGGGCGTGGGGAGCTTCTTTCCATTTCGCACAACGATCGTTTCGCGTGTCAGCCGCGCGAGCCGCGTCTTGCGCGCACGCGTTCACGGGCGCGCGAGCCGCGATTGAAAGGCGCGTCCCCGTCGATCAGCGCGCTGCGGATGAAGTGCAGGCAACTGACGATGCGCTGCATCTGACGACGCTCGGCGGGCACCGCGGACCACAGGTGCTGCGTGTGCCGGACCGCACGGATCGCGAGATTGACGGACTTCAGCGCACGCGCGAGCCGATGCGCGTCGGGTGTCTCGAAAAGCCGTGGCAGCGCATCGCGCACCGCGTCGATCAACGCGCGCCAGCGCAGCGCCTGTGCGGGCTGCGCGGCCGTGAACGCCTGCATCTCGCGGCGCAAGTCGATCACCGCATGGCCCACTTCGAGCGTCGCGAGCATCCAGCGCAGCGCGTCGCGATGCCGTCGCGAGCGCTTCGTGAGCAGGTTGCGCAGTTGCGACATCAGATCGTGCGAGCTCGACTGGAAGCGCTGCTCGAGGCCCGACAGCGGGCCGTCGCACGCGAGCGTGATCTGGCGGCGCAGATCGCGCGCGATTCTGCCGGTGAGCCAGGGCATCTCGGCGGGGAACACCACCGCGAACGCGATCGATGCGGAGAGCATCGACACGACGAGCGCGAGGCCGTTGTTGATCAGCGCATCGGGTGCATAGACGATCACGTTGTCCGGCCCCGCGAGCAGGCAGAAGAACACGACGAAGCCGATCCCGTAGCCGGACTTGCCGGGGCGCGTCGCGAGATACGCGCCCGCCGCGAGCGCGGGGGCGAGCGCCGCGCACAGGAGCGGGAAGCCGTCGATACGCGGATACACGTAGCAGACGTACAGATAGCCGGTGAGCGTCGCGAGCGCCGCGCCCGCGGCCATTTGCGCGACGAAGCGGCTCGCGCGCGGCGCGGTCGAGCTGAGCGCGCACGCGATCGCCGTGCCGATCACCGCGAGAGCACCGCTCGACCATTCGGACGCGATCCAGAACGCGCTCATCGCGCCCATCGCGACGAGCGTGCGCAGGAACGTGAAGCCGACGAAGTAGCGGTTCGTCTTCACCGCGTAGCGCGTGACCGAGCGCTCGAGCACGTGGCTGTCGAGCGCGAGCGACGCGTGCGTTTCAGCGTAGCCGAGGAATTCGTCGACGAAGCGGTAGAGCAGCTCGATCGCGGTGTCGAAGTCGAGCGCGCCGGCCGGGGCGAGCGTCTCGACCGCGCGGCGCGACGCGCGCGCGCGTTTCGGCAGCGCGGCGAGGTACGCGCTCAGCTCGACGAGCGCGGGCGATGGTGACAGTGAAGGTGAAGGCGACTGCGACTGCGTCGCGCGCCGTTGTGCAGAGTCGCCGCGCAGCGCGGACAGCGCGGCCGACAGCGCGTCGACATGCGGACCGATCGCCGCGAGCACTTCCCCCGCGTGACTCGCGCGCAACCGCTTGAACAACTGATGGAACGCATGAAGCCGCGCGCACGCGTTCATGAATTCGCTGTTCAGCCGCGCGAGCCGCCGGCTGCGCGCACGGATGTGCGGGTCCTCGAACGACGCGAACGCGCGCGTGGCCTCGAAGCCGACGATGCCGTCGACGAAGTCGGCGAAGCGCCGCTCGAAATCGCCGCGCTCGACCGCGCCGGCGAGCGTGCTCGCGGCGAACGCGACGAAAGCGGCGTGCCGCGCATTCAGCGTGCGCATCAGCGCGTCGCTCGAGCTGAGCGGAAACACGAGCGCGCTGACGGCGCCGGAGCAGAAGATGCCGACCGCGACTTCGGCCGCGCGCGTGAGCGCCGACAGGAACAGCGTGTTCGGCGCCATCACCGCGGGCAGGCCGATCAGCGCGGCCGTGTAGCCGGCGAGCACGTAGCCGTACCAGCGAAAGTGCCGGTTGCGCACGGCGGCCGCGATGCAGCCCGCGACCCACAGCGTGATGCCCGCCATGTACAGCTCCGGCTGCTGCGCGAACAGGCCGCCCAACGCGAGCGCGGCCACGAGCCCGACGCCCGTGCCGACCACCCGATAGAAGCTCTTCGCGAGCACCATCCCGCTCATCGGTTGCATCAGCACGAACACGGTCGTCATCGCGATTCTCGGCTGCGACAGGTCGAGCAGCATCGCGATGCCCATTGCGGCGAGCGCGGCCGCGATCGTCTTCGCGAGATGCAGCCAGACGAGGCCGTCGCGGCCCGCCCAGTCGCGCGCGAGCCTGGCGACGCTGCGCAGCCGCTCCTGCCATCGTTGCGGATCGATGAGGAATCGCTGTAGCGCGGGCTCGTGCTTCATGGCTGGTGCTGGTGGCGGTGCTGGTGGCGGGCGCGAATCGGGGCCTCCGGCCTCGCGCGACGACGCCAGTCCGACCGGAGAGGCGCCGATTGTAGGAGCCGCGCGCACGCGCATTAACGCAACCGCAGGGAAACCATAGTTGCCGTGGCGGCAACAATGCGCAGGTTCCGCTGGAGGACAATATCGGCTCTACGACAGGTTTCGAACGGGAATGGATACGCTACAGAACATGCGGGTGTTCGCCCGCGTGGTGGAAGCGGGCAGCTTCACGGCGGCCGCTCAATCGCTGAATTCGACGACGGGCGCGATGTCGCGCGCGGTGTCCGAGCTCGAGGCGCGGCTGCGCACGCGGCTGATGAACCGCTCGACCCGGCGCCTTGCGCTCACGCCCGCGGGCGAGCGCTATCTGCTGCGATGCCGGCAGATCCTCGCGGACGTCGATCAGGCGGAGGAGGAAGCGAGCTGCGCGCACGAGCGTCCGGCGGGCGTGCTGCGGATGCACAGCTTCGCGAGCATCGGCCAGCATTACGTATTGCCTGCGCTCACCGCGTATCGCAGTCAGCATCCGGACGTGTCGATCGAGCTCACGCTGTCGCAGCGGATGCCCGATCTGTTCGACGGCTCGAGCGACATGGCGGTCGTGACCGCGTCGTCGCTGCCCGATTCCGAGCTCGTGTCGCATCTGCTCGGCTCGACGTTCAGCATCCTGTGCGCGACGCCCGCGTATTTGCGTGCGCACGGCGCGCCGCGCACGCCGCGCGATCTCGCGCGGCACGCGTGCCTCACGCTGCGCACGCCCGCGTTTCCGACGCACGAATGGCTGCTCGAAGGGCCGAACGGCACCGAGGAGATCAAGGTCGACGGCCCAGTGCAGACCAATACCGCCGAGTCGCTCGCGGTCGCGATCCGCGCGGGCATCGGCATCGGCATGCTGCCGCTTTATGCGGCGATCGAAGACCTGCGCTGCGGCAAACTCGTGCGCGTGCTGCCCGCGCACCGGCTGCAGAAGATGAACGTCTATGCGCTCTATCCGTCGCGCCGCTTCATCGACGCGAAAGTGCGGACCTGGGTCGATGCGCTGCGCTTTCACATGCCGAAGATGATCGCGCGCGACGAAGCGATGCTGTCGGCGATCGGCGCGGAGGCGTCCGATGCGACGCAAAGCGCGATCGCCGCGTCGCTCGAAGTCGGGCTCGAAGCGGCGCACGCGCTCAGTCACTGAGTGAGTCACTGAGCGAATCCTCCGATATCGACGCGATGCGCGGCCGCGCTCGACGGGCGGCCGCGCGTTGCGTGTCGCGCCTTGTTTTCTTCGGGCGTCGCGGGTGTCGGGCAGCGGAGATTGCACGGCGTGGCGGCTTTCATCGAGATGATGCACACGTTCGCGGGGGCGCCGCGCTTCGCTTCGGCCACGCGCGGCCAAACAAACAAGGGGACGGCGCGCGGATCGAGCGGCTGCGCGACGGAAATGCCGCGAAATGGCCGCTGAATAAATAGAGAAACGGCTGAACAGCAAGACAGCAAGACAGCAAGACAGCAAGACAGCAAGACAGCAAGACAGCAAGACAGCAAGACAGCAAGACAGCAAGACAGCAAGACAGCAA
>NZ_JPWT01000063.1:0-76142 GCF_000773065.1 Burkholderia sp. ABCPW 111
TCGACTTCTTCTGCATGTCGTCCAGCTTCGCCGTCGTCTGCCGGCTCAGCAGATCCATGATCACCAGCATCATCGCGATGCTGTCGCCGATCGGGTGCGAATTCGCGACGTTGCGCTCGCCCGGCGCGTCCACGGCGTATTGCGTGCCGACGGAAGCCGCGCCCTGGCGCTCAATGCCAACTTGCATCGTGGGACCCTCCTTTTTTATCGTGCAGCCGGTGGTTGACTCGGCGCTGCCCGCCGCGTCCGACTGCGTCCGCGACGAGCGCCGATCGGCGCGCCCGAACGGCCGCGCCCCGATCCGTTGCGTCCATCGTAGCCACGCATCCGGCCGCGCTTTGTCGGAATCCGGCCGCGCATTCCGGTTTTTCGGCAACGGGCCGGCGACGCGCGCAAGTGCGGCATGCCGCCTCGCCGACCGACGGTTTCAGGTGATGACCTGAGACGATTTTTCAGCCAAATGGCCGATGATTCGGACCGGGCAGCAACAACAGCCACGGGGGCTTGATGCAAGTTGTACGATTCCTGTTCGGCCGCCTGAGCGGCCAGGTGAGGACGCGCGGCATGATCCATGCGGTGCCGGGCGACTGTATCGTCGTCACCCGTGACGACGCCGCGCTGTGCGACGCCGGCGCGGGCACCGACATCCAGTTCGCCGACTTCTACGCGGCCGACTTCCGCACGCTGTACGCGGAGATCAGCGCGCTGATCGACCGGCCCGAGGCGACGCCGTTTCGCGGCGAGCCGCTGCGCGTCGTGCCGACCTCGCCCGAGGTGATCGGCATGCTGGAGCTGCTCGCGCCCGTGTCGCGCCCGGCGCTCCTCAGCTTCCTGTACGTGTTTTGCCTCGGCGCCGATCGCGCGTACTTCTCGCGGCTGCTGCACGCGGCGATGGCGGGCGACACCGAGTTCGTCGACTTCGTCGACGCGCACGCGCTCAATCCGTGGAGCGTCGCGCGCTTCGCCGAGGAGTTCGGGCTGCCGCCGCGCAAGTTCAACCTGCTGTTCGTCGAGAAATACGGGATGTCCGCGAAGCGCTGGCTCGTCGAGCGCCGCCTCGCGCACGCGCAGCATCTGCTCGTGTCGACGTCGATGCGCATTCTCGACATCGCGCACGAATGCGGCTTCTCGAATCACGCGCATTTCACCGACAGCTTCCGCCGCCGCTACCTCTGCAATCCGACGCAGTACCGGCTGCGCGCGAAGCGGCCGGCGGCCACGGTGGCCTGACGGAGGGCCCTGCGATGGATATCGAAGCCGTCAATCAGCAGCTCTCGCGTCTCGTCGACAAGGTCGGCAACGACGTCGAGTCGAAAATGAACGCGTCCGACCTCAACGATCCGACCAGCATGCTGCAGGCGCAGTTCGCGATCCAGCAGTACTCGGTGTTCGTCGGCTATCAGAGCGCGGTGCTCAAGGCCGTCAAGGACATGCTGTCCGGCATCATCCAGAAGATATGACGGCGCTCTCGCAAGACGCGCGCCGCCTGCTCGTCGAGTGCGGGCTCGCGGCCGTCAATCACGGGCTCGCGCGGCACGCATGGGCGATCTACGACGCGCTGCCGGCGCTCGTCGCGGCCACAGGCGACCGGCGGCTCGTCGAAGCGACGATGCTGATCGGGCTCGGCCGCGACGGCTGCGCCGCGCGGCTGCTCGCGTCGATGCCGGGGCCCGACGCCGCGCTGCTGCGCGGGCTGCTCGCGCCCGCGCACGCGCCGTCCGGCGCGCCGCCCCCGTTCTCATCCGAATTCGCAAGGAGCCTCCATGGACATCACAGCCGCGCAACACGCGCTCCAGACGCTGCAAGCGGCGCAGCAGCCGGGCGCGACGCCCGTCGACCAGACCCAGATTGACGCGTTCACGCGCGCGCTGTTCGGCCAGGACGCGAGCACGCCCGAAGCGCGCGCGGCGAGCGGCTTCCAGCATCGCTCGCTCGGCGTCGAACGCGCGCTCGACGCGGCGCGCGATCCCGGCGCCGCGCTGATGCAGCCGCTCGACATGCTCGCGAACCAGTCGGCGATGCTGCGCGCGATCCTCGAAGTCGACCTGACCGCGAAGGCGGCGGGCGCGGTGTCGCAGGGCATCAACAAGCTGGTGAACATGCAATGACCGCACGCGCTTCACGCGCCGTGTGCGCGGCCGCGCTCGCGCTGTCGCTCGCGGCCTGCAAGACGGATCTCTACACGAACCTGCCCGAAACCGAGGCGAACCAGATGATCGCGCTGCTGATGCTGCGCGACATCGACGTCGACAAGAAGCTGTCGAAGGACGGCAACGTGACGATTCGCGTCGATTCCGACCAGTTCGTCAACGCGGTCGAGCTGATGCGGCAGAACGGGCTGCCGCGACGCAAGGCGGCCGCGCTCGAGGATCTGTTTCCGTCCGGCCAGCTCGTCACGTCGCCCGCGCAGGAGCAGGCGAAGATCACGTTCCTCAAGGAGCAGCAGCTCGAGAAGATGCTGCGCGCGATGGACGGCATCGTCGACGCGCAGGTGTCGATCGCCGAGGGCGATCCGCAGAACCGGCGCGATCCGCCGCAGCCGTCGGCGTCGGTATTCGTCAAGTACAGCCCCGAGCGCAACTTCGCCGCGCGCGAAGCCGAGATCCGCAGCCTCGTCGTCACCGGCACGCCGGGGCTCGCGGCGGATCGCGTGAGCGTCGTGCTGCAGCCCGCCGATTACCGCTACGACATGCCGGCCGAAGTCGGGCCGCAAGCCGACGCGGGCCTCATCGCGTGGCTGCGCGCGCACCGGCTCGGGCTCGGGCTCGCGCTCGGCGCGCTCGGCATCGTCGCGAGCCTCGCGGTCGCCGTCGTCGCGTCGCGCGGCCGCTCGGCGGGCGAGCCGCGCGCGTCATGATCATGAGCGAGCCGCCCGTCATGCCCGTCGCGCCCTCCATGTCGTCCATGCCCTTCACGCCCGCGCTGCAGCGCCTGCATCGGCTCGGCTGGCAGCCCGGCGCGACGATGCACGACGGCTGGTGGCCGCATCTCGGGCTCGCCGCGTGGCGCGAAAGCTATCGTCGCCATCCGGCGTGCCGCGCGGCGATCGACCGGCTGATCGTCGCGCGGCGCGGCTTTCCGCGCGCGCCGCTGCCCGCGCGGCTCGACGACAGGCAAAGCGCGCTGCTGTCCGTCGAGCCGCGGATCGAAGCGCTGATCGTCGCGCTCGGCGTGATCGCGCTCGATTGCGCGGATCATCTGCTCGTCACGCGATACCGCACGCACCTCGCCGGGCGGATCGGCGAGCGCGGCTGCGCGCAGTTGCTCGCGCTGCATCGCGGATGGCGCTCGCCCGCGCGCGTCGCATCGCCCGAGCGCCTCGTCGACGCCGCGACGGCGGCTGGCGTGCGATGGTGGCGGCGCGACGCGGGGGCGTGCGTCGTCGCGACGCTGCTCGCGACGCGGCTGCCGCCGGCGGACGATGCGCCGCTCGACGGGCCGGATGCGGCCGTGCGGCCGGCTGCGTTCGATGCGTCGGTTGCGTTCGATGCGGCCGATGCGTTCGACACGCACCAGACGCACCAGACGCACCAGACGCATCAAACGCATCAAACGCATGAGATGCGTGAGATGCGTGAGATGCACGAGACGCGCGGCATGCACGACATGCACGACATGCGAGACGCCCGGGTCCTGCGCGCGACGCCCGGCGCGACCGACGGGTGTGAACGGCTCGCCGCGCCCCCCGACGCGGCGAGCCCATCGACCGCAGCGACCGTACCGACCGTACCGACCGCGCCGACCGCATCGATCGCGCCGCACGCGCTCGCCGTGCGAAACCCGCTCGACGCATCGCCGCCGGCAACCGCCGGCTCCGCCTCCGACAAGCTCCTGAAACTCGCCCGCTTCCTATGAACGGCCTCGTTCCTCCGATCGTCTCGCTGCCCGGCCCCGCGCCGCTCGACGTGCATCTGCCGGCGAACGCGCTCGCGCGCTATTGCGACGCGGCGGCCGTCGTCGCGGCCGCGCGCGACGAAGCGCGTGCGCTCGTCGATCAGGCGCGGCGCGAGCTCGACGCGGCGCGGCAAGCGGCCGAGCGCGTGCGCGACGACGCGTACCGCGAAGGCGCCGCCCGCGCCGAAGCCGAGCTCGAATGCCGGCGAGACACGTTGATCGACGATACCGTCCGCTGGCTGATCGACGCGCGCGAAGCCGAGGCCCGGATCGCCGAGCGGATCGACGCGCGCGTGCGCGCGCTCGTCGCGAGCGTGGTCGAGCCGTACCTCGGCACGCACGAGCCCGTCGCGCTGCTCGCGCAACGCGTGCGCGTGCGCGTTCGCGCCGACGCGCACGGGCAAGCGTTCCGCGTCTTCGTATCGCCGGCGAACCTGCCGCGCACGCGCGACGCGCTTGGGCACGACCCGCGCGTGCGAATCGACGCCGACACCGCACTGTCGGACCGCGCCGCACGGTTCGAAACGCCGGACGCGATCGTCCGCTTCGATCTCGACCGGCATCTGCGCCTGTTGCTCGCGCGCCTCGCGGGCCCAACCGAGGAGACTCGCTCCGATGCTCAACCGTATTGATCCGGCCGCCGCGCAGGCGAGCGCCGCCGCGACGCCGGCCGGCGCCGGCGCGGCTTCCGCGCAGCCGGTCCAGCGGATCGTGCCGCCGCAGTCCGCGCACGAGCTCGCGCAACGCGAGCTCGCCGACGCGCCGCTCGACTTCGGCGGCGCGCCGCTCGAAGCGGCGGGCGTGTCGGGCGAATCGTTCGCCGAAACGCTCGAGGACATCGGCTTCGCGATCGGCGCGCGTTTTCGCGAGCCGCGGCGCGGCACGGCGGACGGCCGCCCGGAGCGGCCGCGCGCGCGCTCGATGCTGCATCAGTTGATCAAGCAGATCGGCGCGGTGTCGGCGGCCGAGCTCGCCGAGCTGCGCGAGCGGATTCCCGGCGTCGACGAACTCGACGATGCGGCCGACGCGATGCGCGACGCCGGCTTCAACGCGGGCGAAATCGCGCTGCTGCTCGGCGCGATGCTCGAAGAAGGCAAGCTGTCCGGCATGCGGCGCAAGCGCGCAGAAGACGCGCTCGCCGCGATTCTCGACGGCGACGAATGGGCATTGCAGCTGTTCGCCCGGCTCGAATTCGGCGTGGCCGGCCGCGCGGGCCTGAGCGAGCTGCGGCGGCTCTATCAGCGCGCGGCCGCGCGGCAAAAGCGCCTGACCGAATGGTTCGACGAATTTCGCCGCCTGCGCGACCGGCGGCGCAAGCTGAAGACGCTGATCCGCGCGCTCGCGTTCGAGCTGTCCGCACAGGGGCCGGCGATGGATGCGCATCTCGCGGCCGTGATCACGGACCTGAAACGCATCCTGCAGTTTCTCGGCGTCGAGGATCACTGCGCGCGCGCGGCCGACGCGTTGAACGCGCCCGGCGTCGACGCCGACGTGCTGCTGCAATCGCTCGTCGAATGCGTCGAGCAAAGCTGGATCAACGCGGGCTGGCTCGCCGAGCGCACCGGTGCGGCGATCCGCGACGACGCGTTCCGCTACCGCTACGCGAAGGCGATGCAGGAGCTCGTCAAGCTGCTGCCCGTCGACTGCTACGAGGACGCCGGCCAGCGCGACGCGATCCTCGGCGCGTTCGCCGAGCATCTCGAAGCGCTGGCCGACGCCGGGCTGTAGTTCGGCGCGCGCTCGTGCGCGAAGATGGGCGGGCAATCGCTCGCGCGCGAACAGGAACGGCTCGCGCCGCACGCGCGCCGCTTCCCTTACCCGGCCGGCGGGCCCCGGTTCGCGCGCTTGCCCTTGATGCGACCGCCCTTCGTCGGACGGCCGCTCTCGATCCGGCCGGTCGCGAACCGATCGGCGCGCCGAGTGCCGATCAGGCAAGTCTGGCAAGCATGTTCGCGCGCGACGCGCCGCAATTCGATCAGATGCGCGGGCGCGCTCCGGCCTCACCTCGCACGCGCTCGACGGGCGCGGCGAGCCGGCATTCGGCCGTACCGCCGGCGGCGCTCGGCCGCGCCGAATCCGTCGCGTCATGCCGTTCGTGACCCGGCGCTTCCGCAACGCCGGACGCGCCGACAATCGACCAATCGCCGCTGAACGCCTTCGATCGGCCGTCACGAATCCGCGGCCGCGCTCGGGCATCCGGTATCCGCGCCGATCCGGAACATTCGATCGTGTGCGATATCGCGCGGCGCCGCTCGCGCAATCCGGCACGCACGGCCGGTTTCCCCATCGTGAGCGCTCGCCGGAGCATTCAGCCTCGCGGCGACGTCCCCGCTTGGCCGGGCGGGCTGCCGTGATATCGCGCCCACAGCGTGTCGATCACGTCGCGCGCCGCGCTCGCCGCGAGCCGCACGGCGTCCGGACAATCGCCGCCCGGCGCGCACGCGCGCGCGAGCACGGCGAGCAGCCGGTCGCGCGCCTCGCCCGTGTCGTCGGCGAACAGCGTTTCTTCGAGAGCAGTCAGTCGTACCATCGGAGGTTCCTTGCGGGAGGATCACATGTCGAGCGGCACCGACACGAGGCGCTCGTCCTTGCGCAGGCTCATCGCGCGGCGCGTGACGCGCACGATCGCATAGCCGTTCGGCAGCACGCCGCCCAGTTGCAGCCGCATGCCGTTCGCGAGCACGACGTAGATCGCGCCCGCGTGGCCGCCCACCGTCACGACGGGCGCGGGCAGATACGCGCTCGCCGTCTGTTGCGACGGCACGTCCTGCCACGTCGCGGCGAAACCGTCGCGGGCCGAGCGGTTGAATTCGGCGATCACGGCCGAAAGCGCCGCCGCGCGGGCCGGGTCCGCCGCGCCGCTGACGATCAGCGTCTTGCCGGACATCACGATGTTCAGGCCGTCGAGCGGCACGCGAGCCGACAGCGCTTCGTACAGCCGGCCGAACCACAATGCGCGATCGTTGACCGCGCGCCATGCGCGCAGCCCGCGCAGCATCTGAAGCTGCGCGGCGACGCGCTGCCACGCCGCATCGGCAACGATCGGCCCGCGGATCTCGACGCCGTCGAGCGTCGCGTCGCTGCGCACGTCCACGTCGCGGTAGCCGTTCAGCGCGAGCACGTTGCGCACGTTCTCGCGCAGCGTGTCCGCGCAGAGGCTCGCGTCGCGCATCGCGATGCCGCGCGCGCGCAACCGCGCCCGCAGCCGCTCGACGTCGCCCGACGACGCGCAAAGCCCGCTCACCTCCACCGAGCCGTCCGCCGCGCGCCGCGCATGCAGGCCGTGCAGCGCCGGCGCGCGCATCTGTTGCGCGAGCCACGCGTCGACATCGAATCGCGCCGGCGCAGGCGGGCGCCACAGAATCAGCGCGAGCCCCGCGGCGATCGCGGCGATCGCCGCGCACGCGAACGCCGCGCATGCGAGCGCGCGCGTCGACGCCGCCGTCGCGGCGCGACGCCGCGCGGGCACCGGCAGCGCGGACAGCGTATCGCCGCTTTCGCCGAGCACGAACGCGACGCCCGCGACGTCGATCGCCCGCCCGAGAGGCAACGCGCCGTGCGCATTCCACGGCCGGCCGTCGACCCACGCGCGCGCGTCGGCCGACACGCGCACGCCGTCCTCGCCGCTCGTCAGCTCCGCGCGCGCATCGCCTTCGAGCGGCAGCGCGATGTCCGCGTCGTCGCCGCCGATGCGCGTCGCGCCCGGCGGCAGATCGAACTCGAGGCCGGCGAGCGGGCCGTTCAGCCACTTGAGCTTGTGCATCGGATCGTCATGCCGGCTACGTCTGCCACGGATCGGCGCGAATCAGGAACAGCCGGACCGTGTGCCGCTGGCTCCGGCTCGTCGTCTTGAACAGACGCCCGAGAATCGGGATGTCGCCGAGCAGCGGAATCTTGCGCTCGCCCTCGCTCAGCTCGTCCTGCACGAAGCCGCCCAGCAGCAGCGCATCGCCCTCCTTGAGCAGCGAATGCGTCGCGATCTCGGAGCTGAGCGTCTGCGGCAACGGCTCCTGGCGGCTCAGCGGGCTCGTCTGGCGGCCGTCCTGCACGACGAGCGTCAGCATGACCTCCTGGCGGCCCGCGTCGCCGATGATGCGCGGCGTCACGCGCAGCAGCGAGCCCGTCGAAATCGATTCGAGCCGCGCGACGCGCTCGGCGCTCACCTTCGTATAGAACGTGATGTTGCGATCCAGCACCGCCTGCATGTTGTCGAGCGTGACGACCGACGGGCGCGACAGGATGCGCGCCTTCGAGTTCTGCTGCAATGCGCTGAGCTGCACCATGAAGTTGCCGGTGTTCGAGATCACCGTCGAGAAGCTGCCCGCGCCGGGCTGGCCGCCGCTGTTGAAGCTCACCGTGCCGCCGCCGATCCGCGCGGACGCCTGCCAGTCGACGCCGAGCGCGCCGAGGTCCTCCGCGTTGATGTCGATGATCGTGACCGAGATCTCGACGAGCTTCGGCTTGCGGTCGAGCTGCGCGATCAGGTCGCCGTAGAGGCTCATGTTCGCGCGCTTGTCGCGCACGATCACCGCGTTCTGCCGCGCGTCGGCGGCGAACATCGGCAGCAGCCGGTCGCTCGCCGGCTGCTGCCCCTGGCTGTCCTTGAGCGGCAGCGCGCGGCCCTGCGCCATCTCGCGCAGCACCGACACGACGCCCGGCACCGTCACCTGCTGCGATCGATAGCTGTACGACGTGTCGGCGGCCGTCGCGTACTTGAGCGGAAAGAAGCGCACCGACTCCTGATTCTGCTCGCGATTGATCGCCTGCTGATCGAGGCGCTTCGCGAATTGCGCGATGCGCTCGAGGCAGACGGGCACGCCGTACGCCTCGATCGCGTTCGCCTGCGCGATCGCCAGCACGCGGCATTGCCGCCGATCCAGCAGCCCGGCCGAGCGCAATTGCGCGATCAAGGTGGCGGAAGGCAGGTAGTCGAGCGCGATCAGACGGCTCGCCACCTCCTGCGCGCGATACACGTAGAGCGTTTGCCCGTCGTAGTACCACGCGAGCTGATAGAGCCGCGCGAGACGATCGAGCGCCGCGTCCGGCGGGCCGCCGTCGAGCGTGCCGATGAACGCGCCGTCGACCTGCTCGCTGACGACGACGGGCACCCGATAGTTCGCGCCGAGATCGCGCAGCACGTCGGCGAGCTTCGCGCCGCGCGTGGCGAGAAAGAACGGCGCCGCGCCGTGCGTCGGCAGCGGCGCGGCCCATGCCGCCGCGTTCGCCGCCACGCACGCGGCAAGCGCCGCGGCGGCCCGCGCGCGCATTCGCGTGCGACGAAACGCGCGCGTCATCGCGCGCGTCATTCGAGCGGCCCTGCGCGACGCATGCCGCGCGCGGCCGCGTGATGCGCGCCGAGCCAGCGCACGACCGCGCCCTGCTGCTCGAGCCCCGCGCGCAGCGCGGCCGCATCGACGTCGCAATCGTAGCGGCGCACGAAGTAGAGCGTGCCCTCGTCCAGCCACAGCGCATCGTCGGGCTGGCCGCGCAGCGACGCGAGCCACAGCGCCGCGTGCGCAAGCCATGCGGCGTCGTGCGGCGCGCCGTCCACGGCGAACGCAACGCATACGCCGTAGGCGCCTTCGCCGCACCAGCCGTCCAGCTCGTCCATCGTCAGCGACCAGCGTCCGCGCCGCGCGTCGCCGATCGAAACCGATCCGACATGCCGGATGCATGCGGGAGCGTCAATCAGGTATCCGTGCTTCATGGCGTGACATTTTCAAGATAGACCTTGATAGAATCGATCCGGTCATCACCTGAATTTCGGACGCCTTGAGTAATTTTTCATCATCGTCTGGCACCCGCCCCATGGCTCTCACGCACACCGCCGCTCCCGCCGAGATACGCATCCTGGTCGTGGAGGACCATCCCCTGCTGCGGTTGGGCCTCAAGAACCTGCTGGATGCTTCGCCGCCGCTGTCCGTCGTCGACGAAATCAGCAACGGCCTCGACGTCTATGCCGCGTGCCAGCGGCTCGATCCCGACATCGTGCTGCTCGATCTCGGCCTGCCCGGCATGAACGGCCTCGACGTGATCCATCAGTTGCGGCGGCGCTGGCCGGACCTCGGCATCCTCGTCGTCACCGCCGAGACCACCGAACATCGCGCGAGCGCCGCGCTCGCGGCCGGCGCGAACGGCTACCTGCTGAAGAACAGCTCGAAGCAGACGCTGCTCGACGCGATCTGGAAAGTGTGGCGCGGCCACACGGTGATCGATCCGGCGCTCAACGTCGAGCAGGTCACGACCAAGGCCGTTGCCGACGGCGCGGTCGCGCTCACGCCGCGCGAACGTCAGGTGCTCAAACTGATTTCCGAAGGCTGCCGCAACCGCGACATCGCCGAGAAGCTCACGATTACGATCAAGACCGTGGAGACCCATCGACTGAACCTAATGCGCAAGCTCGACGCGCACAACGCGGCGGAGCTCGCCAACTGGGCGCACCGCCTCGGCCTGCACTGACGCGGCGCCCGCCGCTGCGGTCACGCAAACTGAATCGAGATCAATTCCGCCAGGTCCCGCACGTCCTGACAGCTCGTCCAGCCGCCCGCGCGCACCTGACGCTCCTGCTGCTCGGCCGCCTCGCGCACGAGGTCGAGCCCGCCCTGGCCCGCGCAGCCCTTCAGCGCATGCAGCACGTTCAGCATCGACGCGACGTCATTCGCGTGCCATGCGGCGTCGATCTGCCGGTGCAGATCGACGAGCGCCTGATGCAGCTTCTCGCGCATCGCGGCGTCGTTCAGATCGAAGAGCGGCGAGCATGACTTCGCGTTCGGCGTGAGCTCGACGCCGCGCGCGAGCTGCGTCGACGCGACCTGATTGATCATGTCGGCCAGCTGCTCGAGCGAAACCGGTTTCGTCAGATAACCGTTCATTCCCGCCGCCCTCGCGCGCTCGTGCTCGGCGGGCGACGCGTTCGCCGTCAGCGCGACGATCGGCGTATCCGGATCGAGCACGCCCTCGGCCACGTGCCGCCAGCGCTTCGCGGTCGCCATGCCGTCCAGCTCGGGCATGCGCACGTCCATCAGCACGAGATCGAACACGTGCGAGCGGCCGAGCTTCAGCGCGAGCTGCCCGGACGCGGCCGCGCGCGTGCGATGCCCGAGCTCGCGCAGCATCTTGCCGACGATGTCGCGATTGACCGCGACGTCGTCGACGACGAGGATCTTCAGCGACCACGGGCAGATCGCCTTCGGCGCAACCTCTTCCTGCACGGCCTCGCCGCGCAGCGCGAGCACGACCTTGTCCCACAGCTTGCCCGGCAGATAGCCCGATTCGGGCATCGGAAACTGCACGTTGTCGCCCGTGTCGACTTGCAGCCCCCACATGCGCAGCTGCATGTGCAGCGCGGCCGGCGCGACGAGATGGCCCGCGAGCGGCGCGGGCGGCATTTCGTCGGCCTGCAGCGGCAGCAGCACCGTGAAGCGCGTGCCCTTGCCGAGCTTGCTGTCGAGCAGGATCTCGCCGTTCATCAGGTTCGCGAGCCGCGACGCGATCGGCAGGCCGAGGCCGTTGCCGCTGTCGTGCGCGCGCACCTGCACGAACGGCTTGAAGATGTCGAGCTGGTATTCGTCCGGAATGCCCTTGCCGGTATCCTCGACGACGAACGCGAGCATGTCCGCGCGGCGCTCGACGCTCAGGTGGATGTGCCCCTGCTCGGTGAACTTCATCGCGTTGCCGAGCAGGTTGATGAGGATCTGCCGCACGCGCAGGCCGTCTAGCCACACGCGACGCGGCACGTCGGACGTGACGAAGGTCCGCAGGCTGAGGCTCTTCTCGTGCGCGCGGATGTGGATCGTCAGCATCGCCTGGTCGAGCAGCGCGAGCAGATCGGTCTGCTCGCTCGCGAGCTCGAGCTGGCCCGCCTCGATTCGCGAAAAGTCGAGCACGTTGTTGACGATCCCGAGCAGATAGCACGACGACTGCTGCGCGACGCGCACGAGATCCCGCTGCTCGGCCTGCAGCGCGCTGCGATTCAGGAGCGCGAGCGCGCCGACGATCCCGTTGAGCGGCGTGCGCAGCTCGTGGCTGATGCTCGCGATGTGCTCGCTCTTGCGGTGGCTCGCCGATTCGGCGATCCGCTTGGCCTCCGCGAGCTCGCGCGTGCGCTCGCGCACCTTGCTCTCGAGCGTCTTGTAGTACGCGTTGACCGTGCTGAGCAGCGAGTTGTACGCGCTCCCGATCCGGCCCAGCTCGTCGCGGCGCCCGGTCGGCAGGCGGCGGCCGAGGTCGCCCTCGCGCTGCGCGTCGATGATGTCGACGAAATGCTGCAGCGGCCGGCCGAGCTGCCGCTGCAGCGTGACGTAGACGAACGCGATCAGCAGCAGCTGCACGACGAAGGTCCAGCGCGTCGTCAGCGGCAGCAGCGACATCGCCTTGTCCGTGACCGCGCTCACCGGATAGATCGCGGCGAGCTGCCAGTTCGGGCCCGACAGCGGCGTGCAGATCACATAGTAGTTGCCCCGGCGATTCCAGTTCGTGCGGTCGCACTTCGGCGTGAGCACGAACGCGGGCGGCGGCTTCATCGGCGTGTCGGCGCCCATCCAGAACACGTCGCCCGCCTGCGATTGCAGCGCGAAGCGCGGCGGCGCCTCGAGCCCCATGTCCTTCGCGATCGACGGGATGTCGCCCACCCGCAGATTCTGGCCGGCGACGATGCCCGTGTGCGGATCGACGACGGCCGCCGCCGCGCGGAGCACGCCCTTCGAATCCGTGATCGCCGCGCCCCAATGCACGACGGGCAGCTTCGGCAGCGTGCGCAGCGTCGCCAGCGCGGCGATCTTGCGCTGCATGTCGTTCTTCGACATCCTTTCCGGCTCGAACAGCACGATGCCTTCCGTCGGCAGCAGCAGGAACGTGTCCATCCGGTTGCGCGGATCGGCGTGCCCGTAGATCTCGACGATTTCACGCGCGCGATCGACGAGCTCGCGATCGCCCTTCGCGTCCTTGAACGGCACGAAAATCGCATGCTGCCCCGAAGCCTGCGCCTTCGGGCGCAGGATGATCCGGTCGTCGAGCATGTTCCACCACGACAGCAGCATCCGCGCCTGGCGCTCGGCGTATTCGTAACGGCGGCTTTCCTCCTGCGCGATCGATTCGAGCTGCCAGGTGAGCTCGCTGCGCAGCTCTCTTTGCGCCTCGATGTATCGAAAATAAAAGCCGATCGACTCGGACAACAGCCAGAAAGCCGTCATCGCGCAACTCAGGATCACCATGATCCGCGCGGTCAGCGACTTTTCCCACAATGCACTCATTATTGATGTGTACCCCGCAACATCTGCGGCGTAATTATCGCATTTTGCATTTTCGCGCGCCGGCCGGTTCAGGTCTTTACCGTATGCCCCGCTCGGGCCCGATTCGCGAAGATGTCTCGACCTTGTCTCACGACGCATCTTCGGCGTACGAAGGAACCGAATGGATTTGCAAACGGAACGCCGACTCGAGCAGTTGCTGCGCCTGCTCGATTTGCCCTGCGAGCGCATCGCCGAGCGCATGGAATTCGCCGTGGCGGGTACGCGCCTTTTCGTCGAAGTCGACGGCGGGCGGCTCACGCTGTCGCTCGCGAGCGCGGTGGACGCCGCGCGCCGCCGCGACGCGCTGATTCGCGTCATCGCGCGGTGCGATCCGATGCGCATGCAGGGCCTCGTGCTGCGCGCGTTCGCGGCGGGCACGCAGCTCGTCGTGAGCTGCGCGTTTCCGCGCGACACGAACGTCGACGACTGGCTGGCCGGCCACCGGACGATGCGGCGCCTGCTCGACGCGCACGCCGGAGACGCCGCATGAAACGGCTCGCGCCGTGGCTCGCGCGAGCGGCGGGCCGCCAGGACATCGTGCTCGCGGTGATGCTGCTCGTCGCGGTGTTCATGATGATCGTGCCGCTGCCGACGAGCCTCGTCGACCTGATGATCGCGTTCAACCTGATGGTGTCGATCATCCTGCTGATGATGTCGCTGTACATCCGCGATCCGCTCGAATTCTCGGTGTTCCCGTCGCTGCTGCTGATCACGACGCTCTACCGGCTCGCGCTCACGATCAGCACGACGCGTCTCATCCTGCTGCAGGCGGACGCGGGCGAGATCGTCTACACGTTCGGCAGCTTCGCGGTCGGCGGCAATCTCGGCGTCGGCCTCATCGTGTTCGTGATCATCACGATCGTTCAGTTCATCGTGATCACGAAGGGCTCCGAGCGCGTCGCCGAGGTGAGCGCGCGTTTCTCGCTCGACGGGATGCCCGGCAAGCAGATGAGCATCGACGGCGACCTGCGCGCGGGCACGATCGACGCGAACGACGCGCGCCGGCTGCGCGGCCTCGTGCAGAAGGAGAGCCAGCTCTACGGCGCGATGGACGGCGCGATGAAGTTCGTCAAGGGCGATGCGATCGCGGGCATCATCATCATTCTCGTCAACATCCTCGGCGGCACCGCGGTCGGCGTGTTCATGCACGGCATGAGCGCGAGCCAGGCGATGTCGACGTACGCGATCCTGTCGATCGGCGACGGCCTCATCAGCCAGATTCCCGCGCTGCTGATCTCGATCACCGCGGGCATCATCGTCACGCGCGTGCCGGGCGACACGCGCCAGCCGCTCGCCGCCGATCTCGCCGAGCAGATCGGCAAGCAGCCGCAGGCGCTCTGGCTCGCCGCGTCGGTGCTGCTCGTGTTCGCGCTGCTGCCGGGCTTTCCCGTCGTCTACTTCGTCGCGCTCGCCGCGCTGGTGTTCGGCTGCGCGTGGCATCTGCGCCGGCGCGCGAAGCGCGGCGCGGCGGGCATCGGCACCGCGGCGCACGGCGCGGCCGCGCCGGCGGGCGCGCTCGCGGCACACGCGCCCGGCTCGCCGGGCTTCGCGCTGACGCCGGGCGCGATCCCGTTGATGATCCGCCACGGCGACACGGCGGTGCGGCCCGCGAAGCTCGCCGAAGCGCTCGACGCGCTGCGCGCGCGCACGTTCGAGCAGCTCGGCCTGCCGCTGCCCGAGATCCATCTGCAAGCCGACGCCGGGCTCGCCGCCGACGCCGTGCAGATCCTGCTCTATCAGGAGCCCGTTCTCACGCTCGCGATGCCGGCGAACGAATGGCTCGCCGACGCGCGCAGCGCAAGCGTTGCGCAGCGCGTGCGCGTCGAGGCGCTGCCGTTCGCGCAGTTGCGGCTTCAATGGATCGACCCCGCTCATGCGGACGCGCTCGCCGCGCTCGGCGTCACCGTTCATCGCGACGAGGCGCGCGTCGCGCACTGCGTGTCGCTCGTCGTCGAGCGTCACGCCGCGCAGTTCATCGGCGTGCAGGAAACCCGCTTCCTGATGGACGCGATGGAGGCGCGCTACGCGGAGCTCGTGAAGGAAGTGCAGCGCCAGATGCCGATCGGCCGGATCGCGGACGTGCTGCAGCGGCTCGTCGACGAGCGCGTGTCGGTGCGCGATCTGCGCGGCATCTTCGAGGCGCTCGTCGAATGGGCGCCGCGCGAGAAGGACCCCGTGATGCTCGCCGAATACGTGCGCGTCGCGCTGCGGCGGCACATCGCGACGCGCCATCGCGCGGGCCAACCGTGGATCAGCTGCTGGATGATCGGCGAGCGCATCGAATCGATGGTTCGCGAATCGATCCGGCAGACGGCCGCGGGCTCGTATTCGTCGCTCGCGCCCGAGCACACGCACGCGATCGTCACGCGCCTGCAAGGCGCGCTCGCCGACGCCGATTTGCGGCGCACCGTGCTCGTCACCGCGATCGACGTGCGCCGTTTCATGCGCAAGATGGTCGAGCGCGAGTTCGGCGATCTGCCCGTGCTGTCGTTCCAGGAAATCGGCGACGAGGCGGAATTGCGCGTGATCGGCACCGCCGATCTGATCGGGGAGCTCGCCGATGCGTCCGCTTGATCACCCGCCTGATCACCCGCCTGATCACCCGCGCGATCGCTCGCTCGATCGCCTACTTGATCGCCTAGTTGATCGCGCGCGCGTCGCCGCGCTCGTCGACGCGCGGCTCGCGCCGCGCGGCGTCGCGCCCGAGGCCGGCGTGCGCTTCGGCCGCGTCGTCGAGATCGGCCCGACGCTCGTGCGCGCGACGCTGCCGGGCGTCGGCTTCGGCGATCTGTGCCGGCTCGAGCCGAGCGGGATCGACGCCGAAGTCGTCGCGGTCGACGGCGACGCGGCGCTGCTGTCGCCGTTCGCCGAACCGCGCGGCATCGCGGCGGGCAGCGCGGTGCGCGCGCTCGGGCGGCCGCACCGGATTGCGGTCGGCGATTTTCTGCTCGGGCGCGTCGTCGACGGGCTCGGCCGGCCGCTCGACGACGGCCCCGCGATACCCGCCGACGCCGCGCGGATCGATCTCGATCGCGCGGCGCCCGGCCCGCTCGCGCGCGCGGTGATCGACACGCCGCTGCCGCTCGGCGTGCGCGCGATCGACGGCGTGCTCACGTGCGGGCGCGGGCAACGGATCGGCATCTTCGCGGCCGCGGGCGGCGGCAAGAGCACGCTGCTCGGCATGATCTGCGACGGCAGCCTCGCCGATGTCACCGTGCTCGCGCTGATCGGCGAGCGCGGCCGCGAGGTGCGCGAGTTTCTCGAACGCGTGCTGACGCCTCAGGCGCGCGCGCGCGCGGTCGTCGTCGTGTCGACGTCCGATCGCCCGGCGCTCGAGCGGCTGAAGGCCGCGTACGCGGCGACCGCGATCGCCGAGCACTTCCGCGACCAGGGCCGCGACGTGCTGCTGATGATGGATTCGCTGACGCGCTTCGCGCGCGCGGCGCGCGAGATCGGCCTCGCGGCCGGCGAAAAGCCCGCGGCGGGCAGCTATCCGCCGAGCTTCTTCGCGCGGCTGCCGCGCCTGCTCGAACGCGCGGGGCCCGCCGCAACGGGCAGCATCACCGGGCTCTACACGGTGCTCGTCGAGGGCGACGACATGAACGAGCCCGTCGCCGACGAGGCCCGCTCGATCCTCGACGGCCACATCGTGCTGTCGCGCAAGCTCGCGCAGGCGAACCATTATCCGGCGATCGACGTCGGCGCGAGCGTGAGCCGCGTGATGAGCCAGATCGTCGATGCGCGCCATCGGGATCTCGCCGCGCGGCTCAGACGCCTCGACGCCGTCTATCGCGAAATCGAGCTGCTCGTGCGGGTCGGCGAATATCAGCCGGGACGCGATCCGGAAGCCGACGACGCGCTCGCGCGGCGCGACGCGATCCGCCGCTTCCTGTGCCAGCCGGTGACGGAGAAGACTACGTTTGAACAGACGATCGATCAGTTATGGACAACGGTGGACGGTCAACGCTGACCACGCTCGTGACAATCAAGAAGCGTCGCGAGCGCAGCATACGCAGCACGCTCGCGATGCTCGAGCAACAGGAGGCGACGCTCCTTGCAAGCAAGGCGAGCCTGCTGGAGGCGCGTCGCGCGCTTTGGGTCGAATGGCGCGAGTGCGCGGACGAGGACGCGGTGCACGACTACGCATCGCTGCAGGCGCTCAAGCGCGAGCTCGCGGGCTTTCATCAACGCGACCAGACGCTCGCCGACCGGATCGAGGCGGTCGATGCGCAGTGGCAGGCGCTGCGGCTCGAACGCGACGGCCAGCTCGATCAGTTGCGCCGCGCGCTCGTCGATCAGGAAAAACTGAACGCGCTGCTGGAATGACGCGACGAGGTGCGCCGTGAAAACGATGACGACGGGCGCGCGGTTGCGCGAATCGTACGGGCCGTGCGCGCCGCACGCCGCGCGCGCGCCGGATCGCAGCGAGATGTCGGCGGGCGACGCCGCCGATGCGTTTTGCGCCTGGCTCGACGCCGGGCCGGGCGACGCGCGGCCACCGCGCACGCCCGCCGACGACGCGCCGGCGATCCGCACGAACGACTCGGGTGACTCGGGTGACTCGGGTGATTCGAGCGGCTCGGACGGCTCGAGCGCCGCAGCCGCCGGCTCGCGCGCGCACGCTCGACGCGCGCCGGCAGGCGGTGCGGGCGCGCGGCTCGACGGCGCGCCCGCCGCGCCGCGCCCGTCGCCCGCCGACGTGCTGACGCTGCGCATCGCGAACGGCCCGCTCGCCGGGCTCACGCTGCGCGCGCGCTTCGCGGGCGGCGCGCTCGTCGTCGCGCTCGATTCGGGCGGCGAGCACGCGCATTTGCGGGCGCGGGCGCGGCGGATGCGCGGCCGGCTCGAGGCGGCGCTCGCCGCACGTTTCGCGCAGCCCGTCACGCTGGAGTGGTCCGATGCAGCCGCTGCGGATTGATCGCACGACGCTCGCGCTGCTGCGCGCGGTCGGCGCGGGCCGGCGGCTCGCGCTCGGCGACGGCGCGCTCGCGCTGCGCTTTCTGCGCGCGGGCGGCGACGGCCTGATCCTGTCGGCGCGCACGGACGACGGCCCCGTGCGCCTATGGGTCGACGCCGCGCCGTGGTGCCGATGGATCGAGCCGGTGCTGAGCGTGCCGCACTGGGACGCGGTGCCCGTCGAGCTGCGCGGCGCGCTCGCCGCGTGGACGTGCGCGTGCATCGAGCCGGATCTCGCGTCGTTCGGCGTGTCGTGGCTGCGCGCCGACGCGATCGAGCGCGGCGCGTGCGCGGCCGAGCCCGCGTGGTCGCTGCGCATCGAGCGCGAGCATGCGGCGCTCGACATGCGGATCGTCGACGCTCCGCTCGCATGGCTCGAACGGCTCGCGAACGGGCTCGATCCGCTGCCGGATGATTTTCTGCCGGTCGATCCGCAGCCGATCGATTTGGAGCCGATCGATCTGCCGCCCCATTCGCCGGTCGGTTCTTCAACCATGCCGCCGCGCACGCCGCCGCACGGCGGCCGCGCGGCCTCGCCCGCGCTCCGGCTCTCGCTCGCGGCCGGCTGGAGCATCGTCGACACGGCGACGCTCTCGCGCGTGCGCGCAGGCGACGCGCTGCTGCTGCAACACGCATACGCGGTTGCACAAGGCGAGCTCGCGCTCTTCGCCGAGCGCCCGCTCGCGACCGTGCTCGATTGCCGGCACGGCCCTTACACGATTGGAACGACGATGGATACGTTCGATGACTGGCTCGACATCGATGTCGAGCCTGCCGCGCTGCCGGATGCGCGAGGCGCGGCCGACGGGTTCGATGCGCCCGACACTGTCGATGCGCCCGACATGCACGACGGGCACGAAGGACACGCCCCGCCGCTGCGGCTCGACGCGCGCGTGCGCGTCGTCGCGCAGGTCGCGACGATCGACGTGCCGCTCGCGCGGCTCGCGAGCCTGCGCGCGGGCGACGTGCTCGACGGCCCCGCGCAGCCCGACGGGCTCGTCACGCTGCAGGTCGCGGGCAAGCCGTTCGCACGCGGCACGCTGCTCGACATCGGCGGGCGCCTCGCCGTGCGCATCGAGCATCTGCTGCCCGCATGACGCGCGACTTCAGGTGTCGGCCGGATGGGTCGGTGCGCGACGCGCGCCGATAATGCGTCGCGTATCGCCCTTTCCGGATTCGTGGATGAACCTTTTCGACCAGCCCCTCCAGTTGATCGCCGTGCTGTTCGCACTGTCGATCCTGCCGCTGCTCGTGGTGCTGGGCACGTCGTTCCTCAAGCTGTCGGTCGTGTTCGCGCTGCTGCGCAACGCGCTCGGCACGCAGCAGATCCCGCCGAACATCGCGCTGCACGGGCTCGCGCTCGTGCTGACGATGTTCGTGATGGCGCCCGTCGGGCTCGCGATCCAGGACAACGTCGCCGCGCATCCGGTCAGGATCGACGCGCCGGACTTCACGCAGCAGGTCGAAAAGACGATCCTCGCGCCGTACCGCGCGTTTCTCGAGCGCAACACCGCGCCGGACCAGGTGCGCTTCTTCGCGGACATCGGCCACAAGACCTGGCCCGAGCCGTACCGCAACCGGATTCCCGACGATTCGCTGCTCGTGCTGCTGCCCGCGTTCACCGTGAGCCAGCTGATCGAAGCGTTCAAGATCGGCCTGCTGCTGTTCCTGCCGTTCATCGCGATCGATCTGATCGTGTCGAACGTGCTGCTGGCGATGGGGATGATGATGGTGTCGCCGATGACGATCGCGCTGCCGCTCAAGCTGCTCGTGTTCGTGCTGGTGCACGGCTGGGAGAAGCTGATCGGCCAGCTTCTGCTGTCGTTCGCCTGACGCCGCGCGCCGCCACGCATGAGCGAAGCCGTCGTCACCCAGCTCGCCGCGCAGATGATGTGGCTCGTGCTGCTGCTGTCGCTGCCCGTCGTCGTCGTCGCGTCGGTCGTCGGCATTCTCGTGAGTCTCGTGCAGGCGCTCACGCAGGTGCAGGACCAGACGATTCAATTCCTGATCAAGCTGCTCGCCGTCGCCGTCACGCTCGCCGCGACGTATCACTGGATGGGCGACGTGCTCGTCAACTATACGCTGCAGAGCTTCGATCAGATCGGCAGGATGCGATCGTAGCGCGCCGCCCATGCAGACGCTCGTCCAATGGCTGCCGATCGTCGCGATCGCGATGCTGCGCCCGTTCGGCGCGCTGCTGATCCTGCCCGTCTTCACGCCGGCCACGCTCGGCGGCGCGCTCGTGCGCAACGCACTCGCGCTGATGATCGCGCTGCCCGTGCTGCCGTTTCACGATGCCTGGCCGGCGTTGCCCCAGGCGGCCGGCGGCACGCCGCATTACCTGTGGCTCGCGTTCGGCGAGCTGTGCATCGGCGCGCTGATCGGCTTTTGCGCGGCGATCCCGTTCTGGGCGCTCGACATGGCGGGCTTCCTGATCGACACGACACGCGGCGCGTCGATCGCGAGCGTGCTCAATCCGCTGCTCGGCGCGCAGTCGTCGCCGTTCGGGATGGTGTTCTCGCAAGTGTTCACGCTGCTCTTTCTCGTGTCGGGCGGGTTCAACACGCTGATCGCGACGATCTACGCGTCGTACGCGACGCTGCCGCCGGGCGCCGCGCTCCACTTCGGCCCCGGCGCGCTCGCGTTCTTCGCGCAGCAGTGGCATCTGATGGTCGAGCTGTGCCTGCGCTTCGCGATGCCGGCGCTCGCGGCGATCCTCCTCGTCGACATGGCGCTCGGCCTCGTCAACCGCTCCGCGCAGCAGTTGAACGTGTTCTTCCTGTCGATGCCGATCAAGAGCGCGTTCGCGCTGCTGCTGGTCGTCATGTGCGCGAGCTTCGCGTTCCGGCTGCCGCTCGCCGACATCGCGCGGCTGCCCGAGCGCATCGCGCATCTTTGCGGCATGCTGCAATGAGCGAGAAGACCGAAAAGCCGACCGCGAAGAAGCTCGCCGACGCGCGCAAGAAAGGCCAGGTCGCGAAAAGCGCCGAGATCACGAGCGGCGCGCAGCTCGCGGTGCTGCTCGGCTATTTCCTGTTCGAGGGCGCGCATCTGCTGCAGGCGTTCGAGGCGCTCGTCGACGTGTCGATCGCGGTCGTCAACGACGATTTCGCCGCCGCCACCGCGCGCTGGATGCGCGCGCTCGGCGCGGCGCTGATCCGCTTCACGCTCGGCATGGCGGCGCTCGTGATCGCGACGACGGTGGTCGCGGTGATCGCGCAGATCGGCCCGCTGCTCGCCGTCGACGCGATCAAGCCGTCGCTCGACAAGATCAATCCGCTCGCGAACTTCAAGCAGATGTTTTCGCTGAAGAGCCTGTTCGAATTCGCGAAATCGCTGTTCAAGGTCGGCGTGCTGTCGGCGATCTTCTTCTATCTGATCCGGCAGTACGCGCCGTCGCTGCAGTTCCTGCCGCTTTGCAGCGTCGAATGCGGGCTCGCGGTCAGCACGCAGCTGCTGTACTGGATGTGGGCGGCGCTGATCGGCTTTTACGTCGTGTTCGGCATCGCCGATTTCGCGTTCCAGCGCTACAACACGACGAAGCAGCTG
Source organism: Burkholderia sp. ABCPW 111 (assembly GCF_000773065.1). Taxonomy (NCBI): domain Bacteria; kingdom Pseudomonadati; phylum Pseudomonadota; class Betaproteobacteria; order Burkholderiales; family Burkholderiaceae; genus Burkholderia; species Burkholderia sp. ABCPW 111. The sequence continues at coordinate 21,690 of NZ_JPWT01000063.1, forward strand.
ATGATGTCGCTCGAGGACATCAAGCAGGAATTCAAGAATTCCGAAGGCAACCCGGAGATCAAGCACAAGCGGCGCGAGATCCATCGCGAGGTGCAAAGCGGCAGCCTCGCCGCGAACGTCGCGAAATCGACGGTCGTCGTGCGCAACCCGACGCACGTCGCCGTGTGCCTCTATTACCGGCGCGACGAGACGCCGCTGCCCGAGGTGATCGAGATCGGCCGCGACGAGATGGCGCTGCACATCGTCGCGCTCGCCGAGCGCGAGCGCGTGCCCGTCGTCGAGAACGTGCCGCTCGCGCGGGCGCTCGCGAGCCGGCTCGGCGTCGGGCAGCGCATTCCGCCCGACCTGTTCGAGGCCGTCGCGCACGTGCTGCGCGTCGCGATGCAGTTGCCGTACGACGATGGCGATGACGACAGCGATGACGATGGCTGCGGTCGTGATGACGGCGGTCGCGTCGCGCGAGACGAACGCGCACATTCTTCCCGCAACGATGCAAACGGCTGAGCGTCGTGCGGCGCGGCGGAGCGCGCCGCGCCGGACGCGAGCGGCGCGCGCTCCGCTGGCGGTTGCGTCATCGCGCACGTCGCGGGCGCTCGCGATCGCCTTCGCGCTCGCGACCGTCGGCATCGACGCGCGAAGCGCGCATGCGCAGGAGGCGCGAGCGCCGCTCGTCTGGACGCCTTACGTCGAGGACGTCGAGGAATCGAGTGCGGCGGCCGGCGGTCGCTCCGATGCGAACACGGCCGCGCTTTCGGCGTTCGCTCCGCCTTCGACGAACGCCGCGACGCCCTCCATCGAGCCGGCCGATGCGGCCACACGCGCGTTTGCGTCGTCTCGCGCGGCGCTTGCCGACGACACGGCGAAGGACTCGGGGAATGACTCGGTGAGGGACACGGCCAAAGACACCGCGAAAGACACCGCCAAAGACACCACGAAAGACACGGCGGAAAACTCGACTGACGACTCGGCGGGACATGCGGCGAAGCAGGCGTCGCCCCCGCTGTCGACTTCCGCTTCGCCTTCGCGATCCTTCGGCCCGACATCGCACGAACATGCGAGCCTCGCCGACGATACCGACGTTCGCACCGTCGAGGCGGCCGCATCACGAAACGCGGCGTCGCCCGCCGCGCCTCTCGCGTCCGCCGCGGCGCCGCCGTCGCGCCCCATGCGCTACGACGCGCTCGTCGCGACGGTCGCCCGGGAATTCGGTCTCGACGCGAAGCTGCTGCACGCGATGATCCGCGTCGAATCCGACTACGACGCGAACGCGATATCGCCGAAGGGCGCGACCGGCCTGATGCAGGTGATTCCCGCCACGGGCGCGCGCTTCGGCTTCGACGATCTGCGCGATCCGCATGCGAACCTGCGCGCCGGCGCGACCTATCTGAAATGGCTGCTCGGCGAATTCGGCGACGACCTGACGCTCGCGCTCGCCGCGTACAACGCGGGCGAAGGCGCGGTGCGCAAGTACCGCGGCCGGATTCCGCCGTATCGGGAAACGCAGGACTACGTGCGGCAGGTGCTCGCGTGCTACCGCAGCACATGCCCGCCGCCCGACGATGCGCGACGCGACGGTTCGCCCCGCGCGAGCGTCGATGCCGCGACGCGCCCGCGCGCCGCGCGCCCGGATGCGCCGCGCCTCACCGCCGGCGCGCTCCTCGCGAAACTCGGCGAGCTGCTGCTGTCGACGCCCGCGCGTTCCGCGCCGTGACGCGCGCATGCGCGCGGCTGCGCGTGCGCGTCGAGGCGAGTGCGTCGAGGCGAGTGCGTCGCGCCGCCGATCGCGCAGACGTATCGGCCGCAGCCCGAATCGGCGGATCTGCTCGGCGCGCGGCTCGAACGGTATCGGCGTACGCATCGAGCGCTGAAGGGCGAGTTCGTCGCATGGCGCGCGTGCGCGCGAGCCGGCGGAACGTCCGGCATCCTTGACGAGCGGCGTTTCGGCGTTTCGGCGTTTCGGTGCAGCAGCGATGCAGCGCTTCGTCGTGCGCGGCGCATCCCCGGACATCGATTTCCTTCGTTGCGCTGTCGCGCGAGCCGCCCGCGTCAACGCCCGCCCGTGCTCCGACGGCCGCGCCGAATCGGCTCTATGCCAGCCACGCCCCCGCCTCGCGACTTTGCGCATCGACGCGCGCATTGCGTCTCGACACCGCTCGTGATTCTCCGCGCGCACCACGCGTTCTCGTCGCAAGCGCCCGACCTGCACCGCTCGTTCGCGATGTTCGCGATGTTCGCGACGGCCCGCCGCAGGCAAGCCGATTTCCACCGGACGCGGCGAAAATCAAGCAAGCGCGCCGAACACCTCGTCGAAAAGCGCGAGCATCATCCGCCACGACCGCTCGTCCGCGGAAGGATTGAAGCCGTAGCCGGGCTTGTTCAGTCGATCGGCGTCGGGATTGGTGTACGCATGCCCGACGCCGCCGAAGAGGTGAAGCTGCCAGTCCACCTGCTTTCCCTGCATTTCCGCCGCGAAGGCGGCGCGGTCCTGCGGCGGCACATCGGGGTCCTGATCGCCGATCATCATCAGAACCTTGGCCTGGATCGGCTGATCCGGGCTGCCTGCGGGACGCTTCAGGCCGGGATGAAAACCCACGGCGCATCGAACGGGCGCCCCGCTGCGCGCGAGTTCCAGCACGCTGATTCCGCCTTGGCAGAAGCCGATCGCGGCCACCCGCTTGCGATCGACGCCGGGCAGAGCCATCAGAAGTCCGAGCCCCGCGCTCGCCCGAGCGAGCATGAGGCCCGGCGCGGACATCAACTCGATATGGCGGCTCATCGCCTCCGATAGCGAAAGCCCCTCGACGCCGTACATATCGAGGGCGAACGCCGCATAGCCGAGGTCGGCCAGGCGTCTCGTTCGCGCCCGTATGTGCTCGTTCATTCCGAACGCCTCGTGCGCGACCAGGATCGCGGGCTTTTCCACGTGCGGCGCACAGTCGGCGAAATAGCCCGCCAGCGGGGTCCCTTCACATTCGTAGACTATCGTGCGTGTTTCCAACTTCATCTCTCCTTGCCCGACGGAAGGTCATCGCCTTGAGCTTTCGCGACGATGCCCAGGCCGGGGCGATGCATGAAATGGCGCGGGCGCGCGCGCCCAAATCGAGCGTCTCGACCGGATGCGACGAATTTGACCAACATCAACCAAGCGGCGCGTTTCACCTATCCGCTCATACCGCGACAATAAAACACATTTGAATACGTTCCGTCGGAAACGACGAAAATATAATTCGACCTCGTCGTTGCAGTACCGGCGATTTTCGCTTCGCCGTTCAAGCCGCTTTCGCGAGCCGCCGGCCGGATCTCGCGTCGCATCCGTTTTCCATCATCCGCTTGCCCGCCCCATACCATGACGAACGCGCTCACCTCGACAACCGCCACGCCCCGCTCCGCACGAACGCTGCCTGCACCGCCGCCGCGCATGCTCGGCGCGCTGCTCGTCGTGGCCGCCTGCGTCGCGCCGGGCCGCGCGCACGCGCGCCCGACTCCGCAGACGAGCGCCGTTTCGTGGCTCGTCGTCGACGCCGATTCCGGCACGACGCTCGGCGAGCACAACGCGAACGCGCGCCGCGAACCGGCCTCGCTCACGAAGCTGATGACCGCCTACCTCGCGTTCGACGCGCTCGAACGCGGGACGCTGCGCTGGGACGAAACCGTCGCGGTTTCCGCCGGCGACATCGCGTCCGTCGGCAGCGACGAAGCGCGCATGTATCTGACGCCCGGCCAGCGCGTTCGCGTGCGCGATCTGGTGCGCGGCCTGATCGTCGCGTCGGCGAACGACGCGGCGCTCGTGCTCGCGAAACGGATCGGCGGCAGCCCCGCCGGCTTCGCGGCGCGGATGAACGACACGGCGCGGCGGCTCGGCATGCGCGATTCACATTTCGTGTCGCCGTCGGGCATCACGACGCCCGATCACTATTCGACCGCGCACGATCTGTCGATTCTCGCGCAGCATCTGAACCGGGATTTTCCGGCGTTCTACGCGTTCTCGTCACAGCGGCGCTTCGCATACGGGACCTTCTCGAAGACGAACAAGAATCGCCTGCTGAGTACCGATCCGACCATCGACGGCATGAAGACGGGCCATACGAACGCGGCCGGCTGGTGCATGGTCGTCACCGCGGAGCGCCGCATCGCCGGCTCGCGTGCGTTGCACCGCGTGATCGCCGTGCTGCTCGGCGAGCCGACGGAAAAGCAGCGGCTCGCCGACGCCGGCAAGCTCCTCGACTGGGGCTTCGCGTCGCTCGGCGGCGGCGAATCGGCGGCGTCGACCGCTACGGCAGCTACTAGTGCTACTACTGCTACGACTGCTACGACCGCTGCGGCAGCTACAACCGCTACAGCCGCGGCGACGGGGGCGCGCCGCTCGAACGCGCGGGCCGGCGAGCACCGCGCGGAAGATCGGGCGCGCATGCTGTGACGTTCGCGTAGCGCGACGCCGCTCTCGCGCGCGCCGCGACGGCAACGGCGACGCGCCCGCGCCCGCGCGACAAGATGCGACGCGCGACGAGACGCGACGCGACGCGCGACGCCCGCGCCGGCATCGATCGCCTATCGAAGCGGTGCGCGTCGCCGTGCAGCGTCATTTCGCCTTCATCCCTCCGCGCGGCATCGCGCCGCGCGTGCCGACGCGCTTCGCCGCGTCCTCTTTCCGCACGCGCTCGCCCGACGGCGGCGAGCGCATCGGTCATCCATCGCGGCTCTCGCTTCACGGCCGCGCCCTCGCGGTCGGGGCATCGCCCCTGTCGCCACCCACCTTCGTCGCCACGACGTCGACTCGACACCCATTCGACCATGCCGAAACCCACCGAATCGCTCCGCCCCCCTCCGCCGACGCCCGGCACGCTCCCCCGCTGGCGCTCGCGCTGCGTCCTCGCGCTCCTCTGCGCCGGCTTCGGCGCGCTCGCGGTGCGCGCGCTGTGGGTTCAGGTCGTGCACAGCGATTTCTACATCAGGCAGGGCGTGAAGCGATACGAGCACACGTTCGCGGCCGCGCCGACGCGCGGGCGCATTCTCGACCGCAACGGCGACGCCCTCGCGATCAACGAGCCCGTCGCCGACGTGTGGATCGCGCCCGACGCGCTGCGCCGCGCGACGCATCCGCAAATGCGCGCGCTCGCGTCGCTGCTCGGCCTGCCGGACGACGCGCTCGCCGCCAAGGCGCTCAGCGCGCGGCAGTTCCTGTATCTGAAGCGCTGGATCGCGCCGGAGCTGGCCGCGCGCGTCGAGCGGCTCGACGTGCCCGGCGTGCACGTCGCCCGCGCGACGCGGCGCTATTACCCGGGCGGCGGCGACGTCGCGCAGCTCGTCGGCTTCGTCGGCGCGAACGGTCACGGGCTCGAAGGCGTCGAGCTCGCCGCCGACGCCGCGCTCGCCGGCGTCGGCGCGAAGCGGGACTACATCGTCGACCGCCTGGGCCGCCCGGTGGACGTCGGCGACGTCGAATCGGCGGGCACGCCCGGCGCGGACGTGAGGCTGTCCGTCGATCGGCGCGTCCAGCATCTCGCCACGCTCGCCGTCGAGCGGACCATCGAGCGCACCGGCGCGGCGGCCGGCTGCGCGATCGTCGTCGATGCGAAGACGGGCGGCGTCCTCGCGCTCGTGAACGCCCCCACGTTCGATCCGAACGAGCCGCACGCGGCCGGCGACGGCGACGGCCGCTTCCGCGACCGCGCGCTGACCGACGTCTTCGAGCCGGCGTCGACGCTCAAGCCCGTCACGGTCGCGCTCGCGTTGAGCGAAGGCGTCGTCACGCCCGACACGCGCTTCGACACGTCGCCCGGCGTGCTGGAGATCGACGGCGCGACGATTCACGACACCGGCGACTTCGGCGAGCTGAGCGTCACGCAGATCATCGCGAAATCGAGCAATATCGGCATGGCGAAGATCGCCGAGCGGCTGCGCGCGCAGGACATGTGGCAGACGTTCGCGCGTGCCGGCATCGGCGCTCGGCCGCTCGCGGGCCTGCCGGCGGTCGCGCGCGGCACGCTGCGGCCGGCCCGCCATTGGAGGCCGATCGAGCGCCTGACGATGTCGTACGGCTACGGGCTGTCGATGTCGCTCGCGCAGCTCGCGGACGTCTACACGGCCTTCGCCGGCGACGGCGAGCGCATTGCGCTGTCGCTCACGCGCGCGAGCGCGCAGGCCGAGCGCGTGCGCGTCGTGCCGCCCGCGGTTGCGCGGCAGATTCGCGCGATGCTGGAAACGGACGGCGAGCAAGGCACGGCGCGCGTCGCCCGGCTGCCCGACTACCGGATCGGCGCGAAGACGGGCACCGCGCGCAAGCTGCACGCCGGGCGCTATGCGCGCGGCAAGTACCGGGCGCTCTTCGTCGGCATGGCGCCGATGAGCGATCCCCGGCTGATCGTCGCGGTGATGATCGACGAGCCGTCGCGCGGCTCGTATTACGGCGGCCCGGCGGCCGGCCCCGCGTGGGCGCAGATCATGGAGAACGCGCTGCATCTGCTCGGCGTGCCGCCCGATCGGACAGCGCCGCGGCATGCATGACGCGCGATTCGATCGTCGCGCCGATAGCCGCCGTGCAACGGCCGAGCCGCAGCCGTCGTTTGCGCCCTCGATCCTTGTCGGACGTCGACATGTCGGAACGCTTGTGCCGGCTCGTTCGCCGCACGCCGCGCGCTTTCGGTCAATCTCCGAACGGCGGCGCGCGCGCCGAGCCGTGCGGAACGCCGTGTGCCGCCGACATTCGATGCGACTCCGCGCGTCGTGAAGCGCGTGGCGCTCGCAGCGCAAGGCGACGGATTCCACGCGCGCCGCGGCATCGACATGGTCGGCCCGGCGCGCGCCGCGTTCACGGGCGGGAGATCGATTCGCCCCGCCGCACGACGATCGAAATCCCCGTATCCGCGTACCCCATGAACGAATGGGACTCGGCGCGCATGTTGCGCTGCATGTCGTCGAAGCTGCCGGCGTTCTTGCCCGTTCCCGGGTCCATGTAGCTGCCGTCGGCGCGATGCGCGACCCAGTGCAGCCCGACCGGCACCTTCGCGAACGACACGGCGAGCGCCTTCAGCTCGGCCTCGCCTTCGCGCAGCTCGGCCGCGTGCGGCCTGACGACGGTGCCCGGCGCGAGCGACGACTTGACGTCCGAATACAGCCAGTTCAACACCTTCGAGAAGATGCCGGGATGCTCGTGAATGTCCATCTCGAGCCCCAGCAGCTGCCCCGCGAACACCAGATGCTGCGGCATCGAATATCCGGCGTCATGGATGCGGTCCGCATGACGCCGGTGCGTCGTCATCCCGCTCGTGATCATGAAAAGATCCTGCTCGCATGCGTTGCTCAGCTCGAGCGTGCCGTCGCCGAGCTCGCTCAGCGAGCCCTTATAAGCCGGCATCTTCTCGACGCCGAGCTCCTTCGCGATGCATAGAAGGCTCGCGGCGCCGCACGAGTTCGGGAAAATCTGCTTGCGCGACGCGTGCGCCGGAACGGTCGTGCCGGCGAGCCGGTCGGCGGCTTGCGCGCCGGCCGCAGTCGGCACATGAGCGGATATCGGGAGATTGCGGATCATGCGGTTGTCGATCGAATGGCGCGGCCGGCCGGCTGGCGTTCGTCGTCACGACGCGGCCGGGCGCCGTATGCGCGAACGCGGGATGCGGCGCGTGCGGCGCAGCCGCCGGCGACGTCGGGTTCATGGCGCGGCCGGCGCGTGCGGCGGCCGCGGCGTACGCGTTCGTGTCGTCGGGGCATCGTGCCCGTCGGCGAACGCGCGGTTCGATGTTACGAAAATCGGAGCGCGCGTGTTTTGAAAACGCGCCGCGCTTGTCGAATTCGCCGCGATGCGCGGCGCGGCGTGCGCGCGGTGTCGCGACGTGGCGTGCCATCGCGGCTATCGCTGCCATCTCCGTCATCGCCGCCACTGCCGCCGACGCGACCGACTCTGCTGACGCGGTCGGCTCGGTTGACGCTGACGTTGACGTCGATGTTGACGTTGACGCTCTGACGCTGACGTTGATGGCAACGCGAACGCGAACGCAGACGCCCCCACAACGGCGTCGACCTCACCCGCGCCAACGCCCCCGGCACAGCGCGCGTCAGCGCACGCTCGACCCCCGGTCCGCCGCATGGCGCAGGCACGCGCGCGGCTCTCGGCGCAGCCGCGCGTGCATGCGCGCGAGTGCCCGTCCGGCGCGGCTGCGCACCCGCCGCCCGCGCCCGTACATCTGCCTCGGCCCCACGTATGCGGTGTCCCTCGGCGCCGCGCCGCCGCCGTCGAGCGGCGCGCCCACTTCAATAAACGTCTCGCGCATAACGCTTGTCCTTCGCGAGCCGCGCGACGTAGTCCGCCGCCTGCTCGTCGGTCATCCCCCCATGCCGCGCGACGATCGCCTTCAGCGCCGCGTCGACGTCCTTCGCCATGCGCGACGCGTCGCCGCACACGTAGAAATGCGCGCCCTCCTCGAGCCACGCCCACAGCGCCGCGCCCTGCTCGATCATCCGGTCCTGCACGTAGATCTTCTCCTTCTGATCGCGCGAGAACGCGAGATCGAGCCGCGTCAGCAAACCGTCCGTGCGCATCCGGGCGAGCTCGTCGCGATAGTAGAAATCGGTGTCCGCGTGCTGTTCGCCGAAGAAGAGCCAGTTGCGCCCGTTCGCGCCGCGCGCGCGCCGCTCGTGCAGGAAGCCGCGAAACGGCGCAATGCCCGTGCCCGGCCCGACCATCACGATCGGCGTGTCGCCGCTCGCCGGCGGCCGGAAATGCGCGGACTTCTGCACGAACACCGGCACGCCCGCGTCGGCCGCGCGATCCGCGAGGAACGTCGACGCGACGCCCTTGCGCTGCCGCCGCCCGTTGCTGTAGCGCACGGCCGACACGGTCAGATGGATCTCGCCGCGATGCGCGTTCGGGCTCGACGCGATCGAATACAGCCGCGGCTGCAGGCGCTTGAGCATCCCGACGAGCTCGGCGGCCGACAGCTCGAGCGGAAACTCGTGCAGCACGTCGGCGATCTGCTGCCCCCACAGCCAGTTTTTCAGATCCGCCTTGCGATCGTCGCCGAGCAGGCGCGCGAGCGCGTCTCCCGAGCGGCTGCGCGACGCGACGAGCGCGAGCGCGTCGGGATGCGGCCGCGTGATGTCGAGATGCCTCGCGAGCGCATCGGCGAGCCGCAGCTCGCCCACGCCCGCGAGCGTCACCGGCGCGTCCGCCTTCAGGCGCGTCAACGTCAGCAGCTCGTCGACGAGCGCCGGGCAGTTCGTCGGCCACACGCCGAGCGCGTCGCCCGTTTCGTATTCGATCGCCGCGCCGTCCGTCGACAGCGACACGTAGCGCGTATCCTTCGCCGCGCCCGGCTCGTTGAGCCGCAGGTTCGCGACGAGCCGCGACGCGGCCGGGCGCGTCTTCGTCGGGATCGCGCCCGACGGGATCATCCCGTCCGCCGGCACCGCGTGCAGCGCCGCGTCCTCTTCCTTGATCCGCGCGATCGCGCGTTCGAGCCACGCGTCGGCGGCCGGCTGGAATTCGGCGTCGCAATCGACGCGCTCGACGACGCGCGTCGCGCCGAGCGCCGCGAGCCTCGCGTCGAGCCGGCGGCCGTGGCCGCAGAACTGGTCGTAGTTGCGGTCGCCGAACGCGAGCACCGCGTAGCGCAGCCCGTCCACGCGCGGCGCGTGCGCTGCGTTCAGCGCCGCCCAGAATTCCTGGCCGTTGTCCGGCGCGTCGCCGTCGCCGAACGTGCTCGTCATCAGCAGCGCGTACTGCGCCTTCGCGAGCGACGCGGCCGGATAATCGGCCATGCACGCGACGCGGATCTCGAAGCCCGAATCCATCAGCTGCGTCGCGTAGCGCTCGGTCAGCGATTCGACGTTGCCCGTCTGCGACGCCCACAGCAGCACGACCTTCGGCCGCGCGCGCACGATCCGCACGCCGCTCGGCGCGGGCGACGCGTCGGCCGCCGGCAGCGGCGGCGGCGACGTCGCGCCCGCCCGCGCCTCGAGCAGCGCCGGCGCCCCGCCCGGCGCGCGGCTGAACAGCCCGGCGAGCAGCCCGTCGACCCAGAGCCGCGTGTCGGCGCCAAGCGGCGCGTTCGCGGGCAGCACCGGCACGCCGCCCGCCCGTCTGCCCTCGACGCAGCGCAGCCCGCTGACGAAGCCCGCGACGTAGACGCGCTCCGCGCCCGTGAGCTGCGGCGCGCTCGCCGTGACCGGGACGCCGAGCAGCGCGGCGAAGGTGTCGATATCGGACATGTTCAGTTCCTCGGGGGCGGCGTCGGCGGCGCACGCGGCTTCGCACGCGCCGAACGCGCGCGGCGCGCCGCCTGCGTGCGCCTCATACGATTCACGCACTTCATGCGCGTCTGCGCGCGGCGCGCGCGCGTCGCCGCCCGCCGCGGCGTCCGTTTCGCCGGACACGTCGGCGCGCGCAAGCGCGACCGCGCAGAATTTGAGTTCGGGTTGCAGCGACACCGGATCGACCGCGTCGTTCGTGAGCGCGTTCACGCACAGGTCGTCGCCGTACACGTCGTTCCAGTGCATCGGCGCGAAGCACGCGCCCGGCTGCACGCGGTCGGTGACGACAGCGGGCAACACCGCGCGGCCGCGCGCCGAACGGATCTCGACCGCGTCCTTCGCGGCGATCGACAGCGCGGCCGCGTCGTGCGGATGGATCTCGACGAATGGGCGCGGATTCAGCTTGTTCAGCATCGCAACCTTGCCCGTCTTCGTCATCGTGTGCCACTGATGCTGCAAGCGGCCCGTGTTCAGCACGATCGGGAATTCGCGCGTCGGCGTCTCGGCCGGCGCGACGTGCGGCCGCGCGAAGAAGCGCGCCTTGCCGGACGGCGTCGGGAACGCGATCGGCGGCGCGCCGCCGTCGGGCAGCGTCCGAAGCGGCTCGCTCGCGCCGTCGTTCAGGTAGCGGATCGGATGGCGGTCGCGCCCGTCGTCCGGCGGACACGGCCATTGCAGCGGCGTGTCGCGCAGCGCCGCGTGGCTCGCGCCGCGCAGGTCGTAGCCGGTGCGCGGATTCGCGAAGCGCCGGATCTCGTCGAATACTTCGGCGGCCGAACCGTAGTCGAACGCGTCGCCGTAGCCCATCTCACGCGCGACCGCCGCGACGATCCTCCAGTCCGGCCATGCGTCGCCGGGCGGCTCGACCGCCTGCCGCATCAGCGTGAGGTTGCGCTCCGAGTTGATCATCACGCCTTCGGCCTCCGCCCACAACGCGCCCGGCAGCAGGATGTCCGCGTAGCGGTTCGTCTCGGTGTCGAGGAACGCATCCTGCACGATCACGACGTCGGCCGCCCGCAGCCCGGCGATCACGTTCTTGCGGTTCGCGACCGTCGCGGCCGGGTTCGTGCAGATGATCCAGCACGCCTTCACGTCGCCCGCGGCCATTTTCGCGAACAGGTCGACGGTGCCGCCGCCCGCGTCCTTGCGGATCGTGCCCGCAGGCAGGCGCCAAACGTCCTCGACGAAGCGGCGGTCGTCGTCGTCGAGCGCGGTGCGCTGGCCCGGCAGCCCCGGTCCCATGTAGCCCATCTCGCGGCCGCCCATCGCGTTCGGCTGCCCGGTCAGCGAGAACGGCCCGCTGCCCGGCCGGCAAATCCTGCCCGTCGCGAGATGCAGGTTGCAGATCGCGTTCGTGTTCCAGGTGCCGTGCGTGCTCTGGTTGAGCCCCATCGTCCAGCAGCTCGTCCATTCGCGCGCGTCGCCGATCCATTGCGCGGCGAGCCGGATGTCCGCTTCGGCGAGGCCGGTGATTTCGGCGACCTTCTCGGGCGCGTAATCGCCGAGGAAATCCGGCATCGCGTCCCAGCCCTCGGTGTGCGCGGCGATGAACTCCGCGTCGGTCCTGCCGTTCGCGTGCAGCAGATGCAGCAGCCCGTTCAGCAGCGCGAGATCGGTGCCGGGCCGGATCTTCAGGAACAGGTCCGCCTTGTCCGCGGTCGCGGTGCGGCGCGGATCGACGACGACGAGCTTCGCGCCCGCCTTCACGCGGTCCATCATCCGCAGGAACAGGATCGGATGGCAGTCGGCCATGTTCGAGCCGATCACGAAGAACAGGTCCGCGCGGTCGAAATCCTGATACGAGCCGGGCGGGCCGTCCGCGCCGAGCGACAGCTTGTAGCCGCTACCCGCGCTCGCCATGCAAAGGCGCGAATTCGATTCGATGTGCGGCGTGCGCACGTAGCCCTTCGCGAGCTTGTTCACGAGATACTGCGCTTCGAGCGACATCTGGCCCGACACGTAGAACGCGAGCGCGTCGGGGCCGTGCGCGTCGAGCACGGCGCGCAGCCGGCGCGCGGTCTCGGCGATCGCGTCGGCGATCGGCACGGGCGCGGGATCGCGCTCGCGCGCGTCGCGCACGAACGCGCGCTCGAGCCGGCCCGCGTTGCGCAGCGCGACATGCGCGGACGAGCCCTTCGTGCACAGACGCCCGAAGTTGGTCGGATGCTCGGTGTCGCCGGACACCTTGACGACCTCGCCGCCCTCGACGTGCAGCACCATGCCGCAGCCGACGCCACAGTACGGGCACACGGTCTTCACGCTCGCGCTCGCCACGTTCGCTCGCCTCGCCGTTCGCTATCGGTCGGCGCGGCGCGTCAGGCCGCGACCCACACGTAGCCGTCCTCGATGCGCGACGCATACGCGCTCACCGATTGGTCCGGCGCCTCGACGCACTCGCCCGTGCGCAGGTCGAAGTGATGCTTGTAGAGCGGCGACGCGACGACGATCCGTTCGCCGAGGCTGCCAATCAGCCCGCGCGACAGCACGGCGGCATGCGAATGCGGATCGACGTTGCCGATCGCGAACGCGCGGCCGTGGCCGCCGCCGTCGTCGACGTGGAACACGGCGACCTGCTCGCCGTTCACGAGCGCGCAGACGCCCGTGTTCGGCAGGATGTCGTCGAGCGCGCAGACGGGCGTCCACGCGCAAGCGTCTCGATGGCGGGTCATGGCGATCTCCTTTCAGTGGCTGACGATGACGGAACGTTCAAGCGGTTTCGGCTTCGGTTTGCGCTTGCGCCTCGGGCGCGCGGCGCGCGTCGGCTGAAGCGGCCGGGCTGACCGAAGCGGCCGGGCCGGCAGCGCCGAGCGCCTCGCGCTCGTCCGGCGTCGCCGGGCGAATCTGGCCGCGCGCCTCGACGAACGCGATCGTCGAATCGGGCGCGTCGCTGTTGACGAAGTGACGAAAGCGCCGGCGCGTGGCCGGATCGGCGACGGCCTTCTTCCATTCGCATTCGTACGTATCGACGATATGCTGCATCTGCGCCTCGAGCTCCGCCGCGAGCCCGAGCTTGTCGTGGACGACGACGTCGATCAGGTAGTCGAGCCCGCCTTCGAGGTTGTCGCGCCACACGCTCGTGCGCTGCAGCCGGTCGGCGGTGCGGATGTAGAACATCAGGAAGCGGTCGACGTAGCGCACGAGCTGCTCGCGGTCGAGATCGGCCGCGAGCAGCTCCGCGTGGCGCGGCTTCATCCCGCCGTTGCCGCACACGTACAGGTTCCAGCCCTTCTCGGTCGCGATCACGCCGATGTCCTTGCCCTGCGCCTCCGCGCATTCGCGCGTGCAGCCGGACACGCCGAACTTCAGCTTGTGCGGCGCGCGCAGGCCCTTGTAGCGGTTTTCCAGATCGATCGCGAGGCCGACCGAATCGCCGACGCCGTAGCGGCACCACGTCGAGCCGACGCACGATTTCACGGTGCGCACCGACTTGCCGTACGCGTGGCCCGATTCGAAGCCGGCCGCGATCAGCTCCTCCCAGATGAGCGGCAACTGCTCGACGCGCGCGCCGAACAGGTCGACGCGCTGGCCGCCCGTGATCTTCGTGTAGAGGCCGTACTTGCGCGCGACCTGGCCGACCGCGATCAGCCCTTCCGGCGTGACCTCGCCGCCCGGCATCCGCGGCACGACCGAATACGTGCCGTCGCGCTGGATGTTCGCGAGATAGTAGTCGTTCGTATCCTGCAGCCCCGCATGCTCCTTCTTGAGCACGAATTCGTTCCAGCACGACGCGAGGATGCCGGCGACGGCCGGCTTGCAGACGTCGCAGCCGAGGCCGCGGCCGTGCTTCTCCAAGAGCGCGCCGAACGTCTTGATCCGCTCGACGCGCACGAGGTGATAGAGCTCCTGCCGCGAATGCGGGAAGTGCTCGCACAGGTGGTTGTTCACGTCGAGGCCCTGCTTCTTCATCTCGGCCTTCATCACCTGCGTGACGAGCGGCACGCAGCCGCCGCACGACGTGCCCGCGCCCGTGCAGCTCTTCAGCGCGCCGATGCTCGTCGCTCCCTGCGCGAGCGCCTCGCAGAGCTGCGCCTTCGTCACGTTGTTGCACGAGCAGATCTGCGCGGCGTCGGGCAGCGCGTCGACGCCGAGCGCCGGCTTCGCCGCGCCGTCCGACGACGGCAGGATCAGGAATTCGGGCGAATCGGACAGCTCGATCCGGTTCAGCATCATCTGCAGCAGCGTGCCGTACTCGGCCGCGTCGCCCACCATCACCGCGCCGAGCAGTTCCTTCCCGCATTCGGACACGACGAGCTTCTTGTAGATCGCCTTGCGTTCGTCGGCGAACTGGTACGTGCGGCTGCCGGGCGTCTTGCCGTGCGCGTCGCCGATGCTCGCGACATCGACGCCCATCAGCTTGAGCTTCGTGCTCAGGTCCGCGCCGGTGAACGCGCCGTCGCCGCCCGCGAGCTGCCGCGCGACGACGCGCGCCATGTCGTAGCCGGGCGCGACGAGGCCGAAGGTCTGGCCGTTCCACGCCGCGCATTCGCCGATCGCGTAGATATCCTGATCGCTCGTGCGGCAGCCGCTGTCGATCGCGACGCCGCCGCGCGGGCCGATCTCGAGCCCGCACGCGCGCGCGATCTCGTCGCGCGGCCGGATGCCCGCGGAGAACACGATCATGTCGGCATCGAGATGCGTGCCGTCGGCGAATTCCATCCGGTGCGCGCCCGCCTCGCCGTCGACGATCGCAAGCGTGTTCTTGCCCGTGTGCACCTGCACGCCGAGCGCCTCGATCCTGCCGCGCAGCATCCGGCCGCCGCCTTCGTCCACTTGCACCGCCATCAGGCGCGGCGCGAATTCGACGACGTGCGTCGCGAGCCCCATGTCGCGCAGCGCCTTCGCGCATTCGAGGCCGAGCAGCCCGCCGCCGACGACGACGCCCGACTTCGCGCGCGCGCCGCACGCCTGCATCGCCTCGAGATCCTCGATCGTTCGGTAGACGAAGCAATCGGCGCGCTCGCGACCCGGCACGGGCGGCACGAACGGCGTCGAGCCCGTCGCGAGCACGAGCTTGTCGTACGCGAGCGTCTCGCCCGTCGACAGCGCGACCGTGCGCGCGCGGCGGTCGATCGCGACCGCCTTCGTGTTCAGCAGCACGCGAAAGTTCGGATGACGCTTGAAGAAGCCCGGCTCGACGAGCGACAGGTCGTCGGCCGACTTGCCGGCGAAGAATTCGGACAGGTGAACGCGGTCGTACGCGGGGCGCGGCTCTTCGCAGATCACCGCGACCTGCGGCGCGCAGCACGCATCCCGCGCGCCGGCCGCGATGCATTCGAGCAGCTTGTGGCCGACCATCCCGTGACCGATGACGACGATTTTCATGGTGGATGCCCTCTGTTTCCCTGTTAATGCGTGAAGCCGTTCGCGGCAAGCGCGCGCTCGCGCAGCGCCGCCTCGCGAGCCTTGTGCTCGGCGCTGAACCGTACCGCGAGCGCGCAAAACGCGGAAACGGTGACGAATAGGCCTAGCAGCGTGAGCGTTTGTTGGATATCGCCAACGCCTTTCATCAGGAATCCTGCCGCGACCGCGCCGACGTTGCCGCCCGCGCCGACGATCCCCGCGACGCCGCCGAGCGCGCGGCGATCGATGAACGGCACGAGCGCGTACGTCGCGCCGCAGGCCATGTGCGTGAAGAGACCGAACGCGACCATCGCGACGACGGCCGCCGCCACGCTGCCCGCATGCGCGAACCACAGCAGCCCGAGCCCCTCGCCGACGATCAGCGTGAACAGCAGCGTCGCGCGCACGTCGAGCCCGCGGCGCGCGGCGACGCGATCCGACAGCCAGCCGCCCGTCGCGCGCGCGAAGAGCGCGAGGAGGCCGAAGATGCCGGCGGCGAGGCCCGCGTCCTTCAGCGACAGCTGGAAGTGATTGACGTAGTAGAGCGCGGCGATGTTGTGCATGAACACTTCGACGCCGAAGCACGCGCCGTAGGTGACGAACAGCATCCACACGCGGTAGTTCGCGCACGCGGCGGCGAAGCTCGCGAAGCCGCCCTTCTTGCCGCTGTCGATCGTCACGCCGCGCGCGCGCAGCGCGGCGAAGTCGCCCTGCGGGCAGTCCTGCGTGAAGCGCCAGTAGACGAACGCCATCGCGAGCATCGCGACGCCCGGCGCCGCGAGCGCCGCGCGCCACGCGGACGCGTCGGGCAGGCCGAGCATCAGCGCGGCGGCCACGAGCAGCGGCATCGCCGCCTGAGCCGCGCCCGCGCCCGCGTTGCCCCAGCCGGCCGCCGTCGCGTTCGCGGTGCCGACGACGTTCGGCGCGAACATCACCGACGTGTGGTATTGCGTGATCACGAAGCTCGCGCCGATCGCGCCGATGCCCAAGCGGCACAGCAGGAACGTCAGGTAATCGTGCGAGAACGCCACCGCGAACACCGGAATCGCGCCGAGCGCGAGCAGGCCCGCATAGACGCGGCGCGGGCCGAAACGGTCGCAGAGCGGGCCGACGACGAGCCGCACCGCGATCGTCGCCGCGACGGCCGCGATGCTGACGTTCGCGACCTGATCGGCGCTCAGTCTGAATTCGCGGGCGATGAGCGGCATCAGCGGCGCGCACGCGAACCATGCGAAGAAACACACGAAGAACGCGATCCACGTCAGATGGAACGCGCGCATCGGCGCGGTGCGCCAGTCGAGCAGGTCGATACGGGTGGCTTTGTCGGACATCTTGTTGTCTCACCAAACGAAAACGGCGTCCTGCGAACCCGGTCTCGAGTGACCGGATGCGTAGGACGCCGTTGCCCAGAAAGCCCGTCGCCGGGCGGATCGATATTCGATGCTGCGAGGCGAATCGTCGTTGAATCGCCCGTCGATCGCTAGGCAAGTGCCGTGCCAGCCGACGCGAAGCGAGACGCGACGCGGGATTGCGCCGAAACGCCCGGGTTTCGCGGCGCGCGCCGACGATGCGCGGTGATGCAGCGAAGCACAGATCTGGTGCGATGCAGCACTGTCGGCGTGCGACATGCCGGTGCGCAGCCGGGTGCGGCGGGCGTCCTCGCGCGTCGATCGCGACGCCGTGCGTCCGGACGCGGCGAGCGATGAGCGATGATCTATGAGCGATGAGCGGCGTGCGGCGCTTTGCGCGGATGCTCGCGTCGCGCGCTGCGTCCCAGCCGGGGCTGGCGTCGGGCGGGCGCGACGCCGCCCCGCCCGACGCCGCCCCGCACGCGACGCGTCGGCGCGAGACGACGCGCGCAAGCGCGCCGTCGCCCCGCTTCGCCAAGCGCGCGCCGCCGACGCTGGCCCGAATATTGCTCACCATGAAGCGTCATCGGCAACGGAGCCGGTGCCGCATCGCGAGACTTCTTTCGGACCGTCCGCCGACGGACGGTCCACTTGGACAACGGTGTCCCACGCATCCGGCCGCTGCGTCGGCGGGGTGCGCAGGACGCCGTTCTTTTTTTGGGCAACGCGCATTCGCCGCGCACGCGCCGCCCGCGCGACATGGGGATACGAAGATGAACACGATGGGCAAGGTCACGCTGCTCGGCGCCGGCCCCGGCGATCTGGATCTGCTGACGCTCAAGGCGGCGAAAGCGCTCGCGGCCGCCGACGTGCTGCTGCTCGACGATCTCGTCAATCCGGACATCGTCGCGCTCGCGCCGCAAGCGCGCGTGATCCGTGTCGGCAAGCGCGGCGGCTGCCGGTCGACGCCGCAGGCGTTCATCGAGCGGCTGATGTGCCGCTACGCGCTGCGCGGCGCGCACGTCGTGCGCGTCAAGGGCGGCGACGTGCTGCTGTTCGGCCGCGCGGGCGAAGAGATCGCCGCGTTGCGCGCGGCGCGCGTGCCGGTCGAGATCGTCAATGGGATCTCGTCGGGCTTCGCGGCCGCCGCGAGCCTCGGCGTGTCGCTCACGCACCGCGATCACTGTCAGGGCGTGACGTTCGTCACCGCGCACCTGCAGGACCACGGCGAGCCCGACTGGGCGAGGCTCGCCGCAGCCGGCACGACGCTCGCGATCTACATGGGGATGAGCCGCATCGAGCGGATCGCCGCGGGGCTGCTGTCGACGCTCGATGCAGCGACGCCCGCCGCCGTCGTCCAGTGGGCGGGCACGCCGGCCGAGCGGCGCTGGGCCGGCACGCTCGGCCGCCTCGCCGCCGGCGCCGCCGAGGCGGGCCTCGGCAGCCCGGCCGTGATCTTCGTCGGCCGCGCGATCGGCGAGGCGCTCGCGACCGGCGGCGCATGCGCGGCGCGCAATGCGCACGCGGGCTCGGACGACGCGCGCGGCACGCACGCCGCCGCGCGCACGCTCGAACGCCCCGAGGTTTCGCACGCGGCCTGAGCCGCGCGCGCCGGCCAGCGGTTGCGCGCCGCCCGCGCGCGTATGGTAAAAACAATCGCATGGGTGGGCGCCGCCGCAGCGCGCCCGCCTCCTCCATCCGATCCATGGAATCGACTGACCATTCCTCCAGGCTGCGCGTGCTGCTCGTCACCGACACCGACAAGCCGCTCGGCGAGCTGCGCGACACGCTCGCGCGCCTCGGCTACGAGATGCTCGACGAGGTCGCGACGCCCGCGCGGCTGCCCGCGGCCGTCGAAGAGCAGCGGCCGGACGTCGTGATCATCGACACCGAATCGCCGTCGCGCGACACGCTCGAGCAGCTCGCGGTGATGAACGCGACCGCGCCGCGCCCCGTGCTGATGTTCAGCCACGACGCCGACCAGCAGTTGATCCGCGCGGCGGTCGGCGCGGGCGTGAGCGCGTATCTGATCGAGGGGCTCTCCGCCGAACGGCTCGCGCCGATCCTCGAAGTCGCGCTCGCGCGCTTCTCGCACGACGAGCAATTGCGCAAGCGGCTCGCCGACGTCGAGAGCGAACTCGCCGACCGCAAGCTGATCGATCGCGCGAAGCGCATGCTGATGGACCGCCGCAAGCTGTCCGAACAGGAGGCCTACGCGACGCTGCGCCGCAGCGCGATGGATCAGGGCGTCCGGATCGTCGAGGCGGCCCGCCGGCTGCTCGCGGCGCACTCGCAATCTTGATCGAAGGTGCACTACGCATGAACACAGCGCGCATGAACCCAGCGACACCCGACGCACCGGAACGCCGCCGCCTGCGCATCGGCTTCGTCGCGCTGAGCGACGCGGCGCCGCTCGTCGTCGCGAAGCGGCTCGAGCTCGGCGAGCGCTACGGCCTCACGCTCGAGCTGTGCCGGCAGCCGTCGTGGGCCAGTATCCGCGACAAGCTGCTGTCGGGCGAGCTCGACGCGGCGCACGCGCTGTACGGGCTCGTCTACGGCGTGCAGCTCGGCATCGGCGGGCCGCGCGCCGACATGGCCGTGCCGATGGTGCTCAACCGCAACGGCCAGGCGATCACGTTCTCGAACCGGCTCGCCGGCGCCTACCGCGCGTCGGGCGACCTGAAGGCCGCGCTCGCGACGCTCGGCCGCCGCCCCGTGTTCGCGCAGACGTTCCCGACGGGCACGCACGCGATGTGGCTGTATCACTGGCTCGCGTCGCGCGGCGTCGATCCGCTGCGCGACATTCGCAGCGTCGTGATTCCGCCGCCGGAGATGGTCGGCGCGCTCGCGGCGGGCGAGCTCGACGGGCTGTGCGTCGGCGAGCCGTGGAACGCGGTCGCCGAGGCGAGCGGCGCGGGCAGGACGGTCGCGGCGACGAGCGAAGTCTGGCTCGATCATCCGGAAAAGGCGCTCGCGTGCCGGCGCGAATTCGTCGCGCTGTATCCGAATGCCGCGCGGCTGCTGGTGCGCACGCTGCTCGACGCGTGCGAGTGGCTCGACGACGCGGACCATCGGCGGCAGGCGGCCGAATGGCTCGCGGAGCCGGACGCGATCGGCGTGCCGGTCGCGCAGATCGCGCCGCGGCTGCTCGGCGATTACGGCGCGGGCCCGTTCGCGCGGCCGCCCGCGCCGATCCGGTTCTACGGGCACGGAACGGTGAACCGGCCCGCGGCGAGCGACGGCGTGTGGTTCCTGTCGCAATACCGGCGCTGGGGCATGCTGCGCTCGGACGTCGACGACGCGGCAATCGCGAGCGGCGTCGCGCAAACGGCGCTCTACGACGAAGCGGTCGCGCTCGCGGGAGCGCGGCGCGTCGGCTGACGGGGGGCTTCGTCGCGCGCGCGGCGGCCGGCTCGCGCGACGTTTGCACGACGCACGCGAGCCGGCCGCCTCGTCGACGACTCGCCCGCGCATCGATGCCGATGCGCGCGGCGAAGAGTCCGCTGCGCCTCGCGGCGGCCCGGCCGATCAATTCGCATCAGCCGCACATCAGTTGCACGATAGCGCCGCCACGCCGGCGATCGTGCCGGCCGGGGCCGCCCGCACGCTGTACGCGGCGAGCAGATGCGGCTTCGTCGCATCCGCGCCTCCGAATTGGCTCATCACCTGGTACGGATTGTCACGACGACAACGACGACGACGATCAAGCGCGCGCATCGCACACGGCGCGGATTGCATCCATGCGCGCCGCGGCTCGCCCGCACGCGAACGGTCCGGCCGCGGCCGAACGAAACGACACGCGGCGACGCACGCCACGCGCCACATGCCACATGCCACATGCGACACGCGACACGCGACACGCCGCACGCCGCACGCCGCACGCCACGCGCGCGAATCGACGAGGCGCGCCGAATTCCGTACGCGCCGCGCGCGAGATCGCTTCGGCCGTTCGTCGCACCGCGCGAAGAAGCCGGTGCCGACGGGCCAATTGCGAATGCGCGCGGCAACCCGTCGCGCGGTACGTCGACGAATCGAAGCGATGACAAAGGACGAAGGACGGCCGACGAATCGATCAGAACGGCCCACCCGCACTGAAATCCGCGATCGCGAATCGGCGTTCTTTTGCCATGCGAATTCGACCGAATCGATTGACGAATCATGATTTTTCAATGCGATTTCATTTGAATCATTAACAACTCGATACATAGAAAATTCGAAAGCAACGTTCACTCCCGCCCCAATCATGTGACGAATGGTTTAGCATGCACGGGTGCTGACGTACCACGCATTCGTGTGGAAGCGAGCGCGCAGCACGCGATGTAGCCGAAGTTCGAACGTTTCCGCCGAGGCGCGATGGGCTCGCGTCGCACTCGGCCGGCACGGCGCGCATCGACGCGCCGCGTCACATCCTCATCTCGCCCGGCTCGCGCCAGGCGGCCGCAGCGGCCGCAGCGGCATTTGCGCCGGCCCGGGCGGCTCCGGCTACGCGCGCGACGCGCGCACGGCAACCGCACGTTGCGGCGTGCGCACGCAATCCGCGCGCAATCCGCATTCGGCACGACACGGCGAGCATCCGGCCGTCTCGCATCGCGCGTCCCGATTCAAGCGTCATTCAGCCGTGCCTTTCGTCTGTCCGGCGACATCCGGTCACCGGACATATCGACACAATTTCCGTTGCCCACGAGCAAATGGAGGAGATATGAAGGCGTATTTCGATACGAGGAAAGTCTTCACCTGTTTAATTGCCTTTTTCATTGCCTTTCTGGCGAGCTGCTCCGATCACGACGACATTTCGCGAGGCGGCGATCCGTCCGCCCCGGCGCTCGCGTTCCGGCTCGACCGCGGCAACCAGATCAACGCGTTCTATCGACAGGACAAGATCGCCGCGCATCTGCTGATGCGCTCGTCGGCGAAGCCTCGCCTGCTCGTCGTGTTTCCGGCCGGCAACAGCGGCGCGGGCCTCTGGTTCGACGATACGTCGCAGCCCGTCAACTGGAGCCAGGACACGCCGATCGCGCCCGCCACCACGCAGGACGCGGCGGGCCGGACGCTGTACGGAATCGGCGTCGACGTGTCGGCCGACGCGAGCAGCCTGTCGATCAGGCAGGCGCTGCTGAGCTCCGTGCGCTTCCTGCGCGACTACAACGGCGGCGCGACCGTGCCGGCCGACATCGTCGCGCCGCCGACCGTGTCGGGCAACGTCGCGATGTGGCAGCGCGATCGCGTCGACGGCGCGCCGGGCTACGCGCTGCGCGTCACCGTGCTCGACGGCGGCTCGGTGGCGTCGGACGGCGCCGGCAAGCTCCTGCTGCAGTCGCCGTCGGGCGCGCCGACGCTGCGTCTGCACATCGACGCGTTCAGCGGCGAAACGCCGCTGCAACCGATCACGCATGCGAATCTGTTCACGTCGGCCGTCAACCCTGATCCGCTGAACCAGAACGTGTTCGAATTCCTGAGCTTCAGCGACAAGCTGCTCGCGGGCTCGTGGCAGTACGACACCTACTTCGGCCGCGACACGCTGATCTCGGTGCGCATGCTGATGCCCGTGCTGCAGCCGGACGTGATCGAGGCCGGGCTCGGCTCGGTGCTGAGCCGCCTGTCGCCGGACGGCAAGGTCGCGCACGAGGAAGGCATCGGCGAATTCGCGCTGATCGACAATCTGAGGCACGGCCGCCCGAACGATCCGACGCCGACCTACGACTACAAGATGATCGACGGCGACTACATGCTCGCGCCGATCATGGCGGACTGGCTGATCGAGGACCCGCGCGGCCAGGCGCGCGCCGCCGCGTATCTCGCGCAAACGGGCGGCGACGGCGTCACGAACGGCAGCCGCTTCGTGAGCAACCTGCTGCGCGTCGTGCAGACCGCGCAGCCGTTCGCGCAGCAAGCGCTCGCCGCGAACCTGATCCGGCTGCGCCCCGGCGAGATCGTCGGCAACTGGCGCGACAGCACCGACGGCCTCGCGGGCGGCGTCTACCCGTACGACGTGAACGTCGCGCTCGTGCCGGCCGCGCTGCGCGCGTGCGCCAATTTCCTCGCGCGCGGGCTGCTCGACCCGTATCTGAGCGGCGACCAGCGCGCCGTCCTCGCGAACGCGGGCGCGGCGGCGGCCGTCTGGGAGCGCGCCGCGCCGCCGTACTTCCAGATCGCCGTCACGCCGAGCGACGCGCGCGCGAAGCTCGCCGCGTACGCGCCGCAAGCGGGCGTGCCGGCGGGCACGGTGCCGGACGCCGCGCTGCAGTTCGATGCGATCGCGCTCGACGCGAACGGCAACCCGATCCCGATCATGCACTCGGACGGCGGCTTCGTGCTGCTGTTCGGCGATCCTGCGCCGCCGTTGCTCGCGCGCATCGTCAGCGACGTGATGCGGCCGTTCCCGGCCGGTCTCGTGACCGACGTCGGGATGCTGATCGCGAACCCCGCGTACGCGGACCCGACGCTCTGGCCGCGCTTCACGAGCTCCGCGTATCACGGCACGGTGATCTGGTCGTGGCAACAGGCGATGTGGGTCGCAGGCCTCGACCGTCAGCTCGCGCGCACCGATTTGCCGAGCGACGTGCGCACGCTGCTCGCGCAGGCGCGTCAGCAGATCTGGCAGGTGATCTCGAACGCAAAGGACATGCGCTCGACCGAAATGTGGTCGTGGTCGTACGCGAACGGGCAATACCAGGCGGAGGCGTTCGGCACGCGCAGCGCCGACGTCACCGAGGCGAACGCCGCGCAATTGTGGAGCACGACGTATCTGGCGATCCGGGACCCGAACTTGCGCGCGGGCAAGTACTGGTGGGACGCGCGCGCGGCCGGCGGCGCGACGCCGCAGCGCGGCCCGACGCAAGCCGCGGCGGCGAACCGCATGAGCGGCGCGGCATCCTGACCGCTCGAATCATCGATCGCGGGACGACGGTTCGATGCCGGCCGCGCGTCGAACGAGCGCGGCTCGCCGCGCCGGTTCGCGCGGCGCCGGCGCGGTGCCGATCGAAACGCCGGCCGGTACGGCGAGCGCGCGCGACGCAGGCCATCGCACGCCATCGCGCGCCATCGCGCGCTTAACGCCGCCACGCCACGCCTAGCCTGTCGCGCGCCTAGCGCCGAGCGCCATTGCAAAGCGCACGCCGCGCGCCCTTTCCGTCGACGACCGGACGCCCTCGCCGGCACCGCCGCGCGAGCGCGCGGCGCAAAAAGAGAAAAGCCGCGCGATCGCTCGCGCGGCAAAATCCGCCTGCATCCAAGGGCCACCTCCAGATGGCGGGCGGCGCACTAGCCTCGTCAGCCACTAGTGCCGAACCAACGAAACCCATCGAACGCCCGGGCGACGGAAACTTCGCCATCCCGACGTTGCGGCGGGCGCGCTCAGCGCGCCGCCTGATAACTCCCGAAGAACGCCGCGGCGTTGCGCGCGAGCGTATCCAGGTGATAACCGCCTTCCTGCACGATCAGCGTCGGCAAGCGCAACGCGCCGACGAGCGCGCCGAGCCGGCCGAAGCCCTCGGTCGTCACCGCGACCTTCGATTGCGGATCGTCCCGGTACACGTCGAAGCCGAGCGCGAACACGAGCGCGTCGGGCGCGAAGCGCTCGACGATCGCCTTCGCACGCTCGAGCTGCGCGAAGAACACCGATTCGGCCGATCCGTGCGGCATCGGCAGATTCACGTTGTAGCCCTCGCCGCGCCCCGCTCCGCGCTCTTCCTCGTAGCCCGTGACGGCCGGATAGAAGTTCGTCGGATCGCCGTGAATCGACACGTACAGCACGTCGTCGCGATCGTAGAACAGCGCCTGGATGCCCTGGCCGTGATGCATGTCGGTGTCGAGGATCGCGACCCGCGCGTAGCGCGCGCGCAGCGCCTGCGCGGCGATCGCCGCGTTGTTCAGATAACAGAAGCCGCCCGCCGCGTCGCGCCGCGCATGATGGCCGGGCGGACGGCAGAGCGCGTACGCGTCGCGCACGCCGCCGCAAAGAGCCGCCGCGCCCGCGAGCGCATCCTGCGCGGACCAGTACGCGGCCCGATACGTGTGCTCGCCGATCGGGCAGCTGCCGTCCGCGAGATAGCGCGCCGCCTGCGCGAGCACGCCGCGCAGCGGATTCGGCTCGCGCACGTAAATGTTCGACATCACCTCGGGCCCCCAATCCTCCGGAATGCGCCGCCATTCGCGATGCGCGTCGGCGAGAAAGCGCAGATACGGCGCGCTGTGCACGGCCGCGAGCGGCGCCGAGCCGAAGTCCGCGGGTGCGCGCACGTCGAAGCCGAGCGAGTTCGCCGCGTCGAGCAGCCGCGCGGCCCGTTCGGGCACTTCGTGCGGCGCGCGCATCTTGCCGCGCGACAGGTAGGTGAGCGGGCGGTGCTTCAACTGATCCGGATGAAAATAAGTCAGCATGCGAGGTCGGTTCCCGGATCGATCGTCAATGCAGTTGCGCCGCGATGTCGGCGCGCACGTGCGCCGGCCTCGCGGGTCGAGCCGTTTGCGCATGCACGCCGGCGCGCGCGAGCACCGCGTCGAGCAGCACGTTCCCGCCCGCCGCGACGTGCTCGGGCAGCGCGCGCTCGGCCGCGTTGTGCGACAGCCCGCCGACGCACGGAATGAACACCATCGCCGCCGGCACGCAGCGCGCGAGATGAATCGCGTCGTGTCCGGCGCCGCTCACGATCCGCTCGTGCGTGTAACCGCAGCGGCGCGCGGCCGCCTCGACGAGCGCGACGCACGCGGGGTCGAACGGCGTCGCGGGACTCGACCAATGCGAGCGGATGTCGACCGCCACGCCGCGGCGCGCGGCGATGTGCGCGCACGCGTCGCGCAGCTCGCGCTCGATCGCGTCGAGCGTCGCATCGTCAGGATGACGAAGATCGACGCTGAACGCGACGCGCTCCGCGATCGTGTTGCGCGACGCGTTCTCGATCACGCTCTGCCCGATCGTCGCGAGCGCATCCGGCGCGCGGCGCGCGGCGAGCGCTTCGAGCGCGAGCGCGATCTCGGCGCTCGCGAACAGCGCGCACTTCCGGTACGGCATCGGCGTCGTGCCCGCGTGCGCGGCGACGCCCGTCACGGTCGCGTCGAGCCAGCGGATCGCTTGCCCGCCCGTCACGACGCCGATCGCCGTGCCGTTTCGCTCCAGCACCGGCCCCTGCTCGATGTGCGCCTCGAAGTACGCATCCACGCGCTCGCGCATCGGCACGCGCGCCACTTCCGGATCGCACGGCGCATGCGGGCCGAGCGCCCACGCGGCCCGCAGCGGATCGCGGTAGCCGCACGCGTCGAGCGCGTCGGCGAGCGCGACGCCGTGCGCATCGCGCACCGCGAGCGCCGCGTCGAGCGACATCGCGCCCGCGAACACCGCCGAGCCGAGCATCGCCGGCGCGAAGCGCGCGCCCTCCTCGTTGGTCCACGACACGATCTCGATCGGCTTGTCGGTGACGATCCCGCGATCGTTCAGCGTGCGCACGAGCTCGAGCCCGGCGAGCACGCCGTACGCGCCGTCGAAGCGCCCGCCTTCGGGCTGCGTGTCGAGATGGCTGCCGACGAGCACGGCCGGATGCGCGTCATCCGCACCGGCGCGCCGCGCGAACAGATTGCCGATCGCATCGACGCGCACCGTCATTCCCGCGTCGCGGCACCATTGCGCGAAGCGCTCGCGGCCGCGCCGATCGGCGTCGGTCAGCGCGAGCCGGCGCACGCCGCCCCGCGCGGTGCCGCCGATCCGCGCGAGATCCATCAGACTGTTCCAGAGTCGCGTACCGTCGATTTCCCACACCGCAGCCTCCTCCCTTTCCGAATCAGCGCATGAGCACGGCGTCCGCGACGTCGGCCCGCTGCTGCCTGCGCGCGTCGAGCGCGATCACGCCGAACAGCGACAACGCCGCGAGGCACGTATAGAACACCGCGAGCGGCCACCACTGCCCGACGAAGCGATGCGCGAGCCAGGTGCCGGCGAGCGGCGTCAGCCCGCCCGCGATCGCGCCGCACATCTGGTACGAGATCGAGATCGCCGAGTAGCGCACGCGCGCCGGAAACGCGCCGCTCACGAAGCCCGCGATCACCGAATAGAAGCCGGCGAGGAACACGGTCGCGAGCGCGATGCCGATCACCATCGGCGCGAGGCGTCCCGTCTGCACGAGCGCGAACATCGGATACGGCGACGCCATCGCGAAAAGCGCGGCGAGCTTCAGAAAGCGCGCGTCGCCGAGCTTGCCGCCGAGCCACGCGGCGATCGGCTGCGACGCGAACTGGATGATCGCGACGATGAACAGGCAATCGAGAATCAGCGATTTCGTCACGCCGACGTGCTGCGTCGTGAACGCGATCATGAACGTGTTCGTGAAATACAGCCCGGCGATGCCGATCGTGTTCGCGCACAGGCAGAACGACAGCATCGCGGGCGACGAGCGCAGCACCTCGGCGATCGGCCGCGCAACGGTGCGCGCCATCGCCTTCTCGCGCACGAACTCCGGCGATTCGTCGACCTTCAGCCGCACGAACGCACCCACCGCGAGCAGCGCGATGCTCGCGAGAAACGGCAG
The DNA here is from genome assembly GCF_000773065.1 of Burkholderia sp. ABCPW 111. Taxonomy (NCBI): domain Bacteria; kingdom Pseudomonadati; phylum Pseudomonadota; class Betaproteobacteria; order Burkholderiales; family Burkholderiaceae; genus Burkholderia; species Burkholderia sp. ABCPW 111. The sequence goes on from NZ_JPWT01000063.1 coordinate 49,138, forward strand.
GCGCCAGCCCCACGACATGAACGCGTCGTGCTCCATCGACGCGACCGCGCGAAACGCGACGAGCGACAGGATGAGCCCGGCCGGGCTGCCGAGCTGCGCGAACGACGCGAAGAACGTGCGCCGCCCGTGCGGCGCGTGCTCGCCCGCCATCAGCACCGCGCCGCCCCATTCGCCGCCGACCGCGACGCCCTGCACGATTCGCAGCAGCACGAGCAGCGCGGGCGCGAGCATGCCGACGCGCTCGTAGGTCGGCAGCAGCCCGACGCAGACGGTCGCCGCGCCCATCATCGCGAGCGTCGCCATCAGCGCCTTCTTGCGCCCGATCCGGTCGCCGAGGTGGCCGAAAAGCAGCCCGCCGAGCGGCCGCGCGAAGAAGCCGACCGCGAACGTCGCGAACGACGCCATCGTGCTCGTGAACGAGTCGCGCGACGGGAAGAACAGCTCGCCGAAGACCAGCGCGGCCGCGTTCGCGTAGATGTAGAAGTCGTACCACTCGATCATCGTGCCGACGAACGCGGCGCCGGCCGCGCGACGCGGCTGGCGCGCGGGCAGGCTCGGTGGGAAGCCCCGGTTCAATGCGATCTCCTCGCAGAAATGTACGCGTCGCCGAATCGCGCGGATTCGGCAAATGGGCGTTTTATCGCGCACCGGGATTAATCGGTCAAATTCTAAGTTATTATCTTAAGAATAAATTTCATTAATCCAGTTTTACGATGCAGAATCGTTTCTCTGGGGTAAAAATAAATGTCGAATATTCGAAGCCATGTTTCCCGCGTCCTGATGGACCGCCTCGACTGGAATCTGCTGCGAACCTATCTGGCGATCATGCAGGAGCGCAGCATCAGCCGCGCGGCCGCACGGCTGCACCTGACGCAGCCGGCCGTGAGCCAGGCGCTCAAGCGGCTCGAGGATTCGCTCGGCCGCACGCTGATCCAGCGGCGCGGCGCGCAGTTCCTGCCGACCCGCGCCGGAGAAGAGGTCTACCGGATCGCCACCGACATCTACGGCCACATGTCGCGGCTCGACAACGAGCTCGACGACCGCGGCGGCGAGCTGACCGGCTCGGTGCGCCTGCTGTGCGTGAGCCGCGTCGAATCGCCCGTCTACGACGAATTTCTCGCCGAATTCCGCCGCGCTTATCCGCGCGTCGATCTGCATATCGAAGTCATGCGCTCAGCGGATATTCTTTCTTCTTTATTGCAAAAAACCGCGACTTGCGGACTCGCATTATGCCGAACGCCGGTCGATAAAATAGAATTACGCAGTTTTTTGCGCCAACGCTATGCAATGTTTTGCGGACGTCACCACCAGTTATTTGGCCGGCAGACCTTGAAAATCGAGGATCTGCTCTCCGAGAATTTCGTTTCGTTCACCAGTGACCAGATCGGCGACGCGCTCGCGCCGCTCACCGTGTTTCGCGACCAGCGCGGCTTCACCGGGCGCATCGTCGCGACGTCGGCGAGCCTCGACGAAATCCGCCGCCTCGTGTTCGCCGGCTACGGCATCGGCTGCCTGCCCGAGCACATCGTGCGCGACGACATCGCACGCCAGCGGCTCTGGCGCCTGCCGCCCGAAGAAGGCCTGCTCGACGTCGAGATCTTCCTGATGTGGAACCGCGAGCGCCGGATGAACGCGGCCGAGAAAGTGTTCATCGACGCGTTTCAGCGCTACGTGCAGCGGTATCCGATGGCGGAACGGCTGGGGATGCTGCATTGAGCGGCGCGACGGATCGCGCTCGGGTTCGGCCGGCCGCGCGAGGCTCGGAACGCGCCGGGGCGGGAACGTCGCGCGCCAGATGATGCAAGAGCGGCGGCGCATTGCGTTGCATCGCACGCGATCGGGCGATGCAACCGCGCGATGTTCGCCGAACGAGCGCCGATCGAACGAGAACGATCCGGCAAATTCGCGTTTCGCGGCGCAGGCGCACGCCGGCCGGCTGGCCGGCGCACGATCCGTTTCCACCGCCCGTTGCAACGCGATGAACGTCCGCGGAGGGTCCGCCGAGGTTCCGCCGATGGCCGGTTCGTTCGAGGCGGGCCCGCTGCGCGATGCGCAGATGAACGCGTCCGCGCCCACGCATCGGCGCGAAGCCAAGGCGGCGCACGCTCGAAGCGGCGCACGCTCGAAGCGGCGCACGCCGTCGGCATTCGCCGAACGGCGGCCGCTCGCCGCGCGTCAGGCCATTTTCATCGCAGCGTTGAAACTGAAATCGCGCCCGCCGGCTGTGACGCGCCCGCCGTGCGCCGCATCATCGCAGCCGGAGCCGACCGAACGCGCCCGGATGCGCCGCGACGACCGCTGACAACGACGGTCAACGACGGCGGCGCCCCCCGCGCCGCCCGCCGCCCCGAACATCGCGGCGCGCGCATTCGCTGCGCGCGGCGGCCGGCGCTCCCTTTCACTTTTCGCCGATTCGAACCGCCATGAAAGCCATCGCCTTCTACCAGAACCTCCCGATCGACGCCGCCGATTCGCTCGTCGACATCGAGCTGCCCGCCCCGCAGCCGGGCCCGCGCGACCTGCTCGTCGAAGTCCGCGCGGTGTCGGTCAATCCCGTCGACGTCAAGGTGCGCGCCGGCCGGCCGCCCGAAGCCGGCCAGCCGACCGTGCTCGGCTGGGACGCGGCGGGCGTCGTGCTGGCCGTCGGCAGCGCGGCGTCGCTGTTCAAGCCGGGCGACCGCGTGTGGTACGCGGGCTCGCTGACGCGCCCGGGCACCAACAGCGAGCTGCACGTCGTCGACGAGCGGATCGTCGGCAGGATGCCGGGCTCGCTCGACTTCGCGCACGCGGCCGCGCTGCCGCTCACCGCGATCACCGCGTGGGAGCTGCTGTTCGACCGCCTGCAGATCCCCGAGGGCCCCGCCGCGGCCGGCAAGCGGCTGCTCGTCGTCGGCGCGGCGGGCGGCGTCGGCTCGATCCTCGTGCAGCTCGCGCGCCGCCTGACGGGCGTCACCGTGATCGGCACCGCGTCGCGCGACGAGACGGCCGCGTGGGCCCGCGAGCTCGGCGCGCATCACGTGATCGACCATTCGAAGCCGCTCGCCGCCGAGCTCGAGCGAATCGGCATCGGCCGGGTGGACTACGTCGCGAGCCTGAACCAGACCGATCGTCACTTCGATCAGATCGTCGACGCGCTCGAGCCGCAAGGCAAGCTCGCGCTGATCGACGATCCGGCGCTGCTCGATTTCCGCAAGCTGAAGGCGAAGAGCGCGTCGCTGCACTGGGAGTTCATGTTCACGCGCTCGATGTTCGGCACGAGCGACCAGCTCGAGCAGCACGCGCTGCTCGATCGCGTCGCGGCGCTCGTCGACGCGGGCACGCTGCGCACGACGTTCAGCGAACACTTCGGCGCGATCAATGCGGCGAACCTGAAGCGCGCGCACGCGTTCATCGAAAGCCATCGCGCGCGCGGCAAGATCGTGCTCGAAGGCTTCTGATCCGCCGGGCGGCGCGGCCGGCCCGCCGCGCCGCCGCCTTTTTCTCCGGAGATCGCCTTGACCCGAACTTCCCCGGTCGTCACGCTCGCGACGATCGATTTGTCCTTTCATCACGCGGCGGCGGGCATCGTGATCGCGGCGCTCGCGCGTCACGGCGTGCGCGTCGACGAAATCAGGCGGCCGCACGAAGGCGCGTTCGAGCTGCTGCGCGACGGCACGGCCGACATGCTGTGCGCCGCGTGGCTGCCCGGCAGCCACGGCGCGTATTTCGACGCGATCGCCGACGCGTTCGAGCCCTTGTCCGCGATGTACGCGCCGTACGCGCTGTGGGGCGTGCCCGACTACGTGCCGGCCGACGCGGTGTCGAGCGTCGCGGACCTGACGCGCACCGACGTCGTCGAGCGGATGACGCCGCTCATCCAGGGCATCGGCCCGGGCGCGGGCATCTCGCGCTTCTCGCGCGAGATCTTCGCCACGTACGATCTCGACGCGCACGGCTATCGCTTCGCGAACGGCACACTCGAACAGTGCGTCGACGCGTTCGAAGAGGCGGCGGCAAGACGCGCGTGGGTCGTCGTGCCGCTGTGGCGGCCGCAATACCTGCACTGGCGTCACGCGATACGCGAACTGCGCGAGCCGCGCGGGCTGCTGCGCGGCGCCGACGCGGCGACGCTCGTGCTGCGCAAATCGGCGCGCGAGCGGCTGCCCGCCGCCGCCGTCGACGCGCTGCGGCAGCTGCGCCCGGGCAACGCCGGGCTCACGCGGCTCGATCATCTGATTTCGCGCGACGGGCTCAGCCCGCGCGAAGCGGGCGAGCGGTATCTGCGCGAGCTTGCGGCACGTGTGTCGGGTGGGGCCGTGTCGCGTTGATCGGACTGAGCGTGCTGTTCGTGCTGTTCGTGCTGTTCGTGCTGTTCGTGCTGTTCGTGCTGTTCGTGCTGTTCGTGCTGTTCGTGCTGTGCGGGCTGTTCGGGCTGTTCGGGCTGTGCGGGCTGTGCGGGCTGTGCGGGCTGCGCGGGCTGTTCAGGCCGTTCGCGCTATTCGCGCCGTTCTCGCCGTTCGGGCCGTTCGATGCTGTTCGGCACCGCCCCGCTTCGCCCGGCATCGACCTGCTCCGGCCGATGCGGACAGGCGCGCCAATCGCTGCTCCATGCCAATCAGCGCCGCACGGCGCGATCTCGCTGCGCGCCACGCGACGCCGCGCTAAGCAAGGTACGCAGCGATCCGCGCCCGCAGAAAGTCGCGCAGCGCGGCGAGCGTCGGCGACAGCGCGAGCCGGTGCGTATAGACGAGATTGAGCGGCGTCGGCTCGGTCGTCCACGCGTCGAGCGCGGGCTCGAGACGCCCCGCGCGCAGATCGTCGAGCACGTCGAGGCGCGACTTGTACGCAATCCCGTACCCGCCGACCGCCCAGCGACGCACGAGCTCGCCGTCGTCGGCAGCCCGGCTGCCCGTCACCTTGACCGTGTGCGCGGCGTCGCCCGAATGGAACGTCCATTGGTCGTGCGTGCGCTCGCTCAGCGCGAAGCGCAGGCAGTTGTGGCCGCGCAGATCGTCCGGCGTCGCCGGCTTGCCGTGCCGCGCGAAATAAGCGGGCGATGCGCACAGCACGCGCCGGTTGTCGGGCGCGAGCGGTGCCGCGATCAGCGACGAATCGTCGGGAACGCCGTAGCGCAGCACCGCGTCGACCGGCTGACGGAACAGGTTGACGATCCGGTCGCCGATCCGCACGTGCAGCGACACGGCCGGATACAGCGCGAGAAACTCGTCGAGCCAGCCGGACAGCACGTTGCGGCCGAAATCGGACGGCATCGACAGCGTCAGGTCGCCGCCCACTTCCTGACGGCCGCGCGCGAGCGCGTCCTTGCCGGCGCGCAGTTCGGCGAGCGCGTTGCGCGCGTACGCGAGATAGCGCTCGCCGTCCGGCGTGAGGCGCAGGCTGCGCGTCGTGCGCGCGAGCAGGCGCACGTCGAGCTCGCTTTCGAGCCGCTTGACCGCCGCGCTGGCGACGGCCGGCGCGACGTCGAGAAGCCGCGCGGCGGCGGACAAGCTGCCGTTGTCGGCGGCGAGCACGAATACGGCGAGGTCGTCGAGTCGGATCATCGGGTGAGGCGCGTCGGGGCGAGCGACGCGCGCAAAGGCGCGCAACGGGCTGCAAGGGTACTGCGAACGCGTGCGGCGGTCGAGCGGCGGCTTGCGCGCGCCGTTCAGCCGGCCGCCAGCTCGACCGCCGCGAGCGCGTGCAGCGCGGTCGTGTCGAACACCGGCAGCGCCGAATCGGCGGGCTTGATCAGCAGCGTGATTTCCGTGCAGCCGAGGATCACGGCTTCGGCGCCCGCCGCCTGCAACGCGTCGATGATCCGCCGGTAGGCGGCGCGCGATTCGTGGCGCGCGACGCCGTGACAGAGCTCGTCGTAGATCACGTCGTGGACGACGGACGGCCCGCTCTCGCTCGCCCGGCACGATCACGTCGATGCCGTGAAGCGACGTCATCCGCTCGCGATAGAAATCCTGCTCCATCGTGAAGCGCGTGCCGATCAGCCCGGCGACGCGCGCGAGCCCGTCGGCGCGGCGGCCGACGATCGCCACGCGTGCCCGCTGCCGCGCGAAACGCCGCGCGGTCGCGACACCGATCCCCGCGCCGCCGCCGCTCGCCACGACGGCCTGATCCATGCGCATGCCCCGATGCGGCCGTGACGGCCGCGCCGGTCCGCGCCCGCTACCACTCGGCGGGCGACCAACCGAGCGCGCGCGCCGGATGCGGCCATTGCACCGGCGCGCCTTCGACCTCGGACGGCGCCCGTACGCGCTGCGCCGGCCCCCAACTCGTCTCCTCGACCCAATCGGCCAGATCGCCCGCCGTCTCGCGCGCGATCGCCGGCCTGTCGGCTTCCTGCAAGCCACCCGATGCGAGCAGCACTGCCGTTCGCGCGAGCGACGCGCGCGTCCTCGTTCCGGCGCCTGTCGCCAACCGTCGCGCGAGACCGCGAATCGCGGCCGTCGCGAGCAGATAGCCGGCGCCGTGATCGAGCGCCTGCACGGGCAGCGGCACCGGCCGCTCGGCACCGGCCTCGCGCATGCCCGTCGCGACGATGCCCGCGCTCGTCTGCACCAGGCTGTCGAAGCCGCGGCGGCCGCGCCACGGCCCGCTCCAGCCATAGGCGTCGAGCGATACGTCGACGAGGCCCGGATTGATCCGCCGCCGTTCGTCTGCATCGAAGCCGAGCCGGTCGAGCGCATCGGGCCGGTAGCCGTGGACCATCACGTCGGCCTCGCCGATCAGGCGGCGCAGCAGCGCGCGCCCGTCGCCCGATTTCAGATCGGCGCGGGCGCAGCGCTTGCCGAGCACGACTTCGGGCACCGTGTTCGGCTCGTCCCAGCCGATCGGATCGATGCGCAGCACCTGCGCGCCGAAGCCCGCGAGAAAGCGCGTCGCGACGGGGCCCGCCAGAATGCGTGTGAGATCGAGCACGCGCACGCCCCGCAGCGGCCGCTCGGCGGACGGCGACCACGCGGGCCGCTTGCCTTCGACCGCGACGCCGTCGTGAATCAGCAGCGGCTCCGCACGCACTGCAAGCCCCTGCGGATGTCGCGCCCATTCGTCCTGCGTGCGCATCGCGGCCGCGCATCCGCCCTGCTCGACGACGGCCGACTCGAGCGCGTCGCTGCGCCACTGCCCGGCCGCGTGCGCGACCGCCGCCTTGTCGGGCGGCGCGCCGAGCACCGCGAGCGCGGCGGCGCGATGGTGCGGCGCGTTCGTGTGCAGCCTGATCCAGCCGTCGGCCGTGCGATAGTCGCCCGCGATCGCATCCCACGGCGGCGGCATGTCCCAGCCGCGCGGCCGCAGCGACGCGCCGAACCACAGCGACGCACGGCGGCGATCCACGCGCACGCCGGGCAGCTTGCCGGTCGCGCGATGCACGAGTTCGGCGACCGCGACGCTCGCCGCGCCGATCGCGGCCGATGCGAAATCGGTGACCGGAAACGCCGACGGCAGCACGCCCGTGCCGCTGAAATTCAACGCATGCAGGGCGGCGAGATCGCCGTTCGCGGCCCGCCAGATTTCGTGCAAATACGCGGCGGTGCGCGCACGGCCGGATTGTTCGGATTGCGACGACGAAGAGAGATCGGACATTGACTTCCCCGATTTGAAGAGATCACGGCAAGATTATTGCCGGCGAATATCGAGTGTCAACGTTGATTCCGGGAATCAAGTTATTTTTTAATTCGTCCGCATCTTCTTTTAAAACGAATCCGGATGTGCGGCCGTCGGGCGATCGAGCGTCCCTATTCGGGCCCGCGGGCTCCGGGCGCGGGATTCCCGCTTCCGGGCCGATGCGGCGAAAGCGGCGACGCCCGCCGCCGCTCCCAGGCGGGCACGCGAATCGCGCCGCATCGATCATGGCAATGCGTCATGCGTCTTCCGTGGCGCGATATTGAAATGCACATCGAATTCCGATTCGCCTAATCGATTTCCATTTTTTCGGCGATCTGAACTTCGATGTCGACTCCCCGAATCAGGACGACGAACGCGCGGCGCTCCGCTATACGTTGACTTTATATCCGCATTACTCGTCCGCTTTGCTCGTTCGCTTGAACCGGCGCGCGCGTCGCGACCCTTTCGGCGCACCCCGTGCGCGCATCGTTTCGTCTTCGACGATGAGCGCCCGTTGCGGCGAACCGGCGACGGGTCCGCCGCCGCACTCCGCGCGCGTCGCGCCGCCGCCGTCAGCGCGACGCCTGCGTCGCCTTCCTCAGCTTCGCGACGTCGGCCGGGCGCACCGCGGGCGCGCCGTTGTTCCAGCCGGCGCGCATGAACGTCAGCACGTCGGCGATCTGCCGGTCGGTCAGCACGTGCGCGAACTTCGGCATCGGATAGGCGGCCGGCAGCCCGTCGATCACGAGATCGTCGGTGCCGTTCAGCGTGACGTTGATCAGCGACGCCGCGTTCGACTCGAGCACGTTCGGATTGCCGGCGAGCGGCGCGAGCAGCGGCGCGAACGCGTGGCCGTCGACGCCGTGGCAGTGCATGCAGTACGCGGCGTACACCTTCGCGCCCGCATCGTCGGCCGGCCGCGCGAGCAGCGCCTGCGTCGCGGCCGCGTCGTGGCGATAAGGCGGCGCGCCCGTGCCGCCCGCCGCCGGCAGCGATTTCAGATAGCGCGCGATCGCGGCCAGATCCGCTTCGCTCAGCGCCTGCGTGCTGTGATTGATCACGCTCGTCATCGAGCCGAACGCGCTCGCATGCCGGTTCGCGCCCGTCTTCAGGAACTGCGCGAGGTCCGCTTCGGTCCATCGGCCGAGCCCGACGTTGTGCTCGCCCGTCAGGTTCGACGCGAACCAGTTGTCGATCAGCGCGCCGGACAGATACGCCGGCCCGCTCTCGTCGAGCGCCTTCTCCTGGAAGCCGACGCCGCGCGGCGTGTGGCACGAGCCGCAGTGGCCGAGCCCCTGCACGAGGTACGCGCCGCGATTCCACGTCGCGTCCTTGCCCGGCTTGTCGCGATACGCGCCCGTGTCGAGAAACACCGCGTTCCAGATCTTCAGCGGCCAGCGCATGCCGAGCGGCCACGGAATGTCCGGCGCGCGATTCGCCTGCTTCACCGGTTCGACGCCATGCATGAAATACGCGTAGAGCGCCTTCACGTCGCCGTCGGCGAGCTTCGCGTACGACGGATAAGGCATCGCCGGATACAGGTTGTGGCCGTCCTTCGCGACGCCCTCGCGCAACGCGCGCGCGAAGTCCGTCTCGCTGTAGCCGCCGATCCCCGTTTCCGGGTCCGGCGTGATGTTGGTCGCATAGATCGCGCCCATCGGCGTTTCCATCGGCAGGCCGCCCGCGAACGGCTTGCCGCGCGCGGCCGTATGGCACGCGATGCAGTCGCCCGCCTTCGCGAGGTACGCGCCGCGCGCGACAAGCGCGTCGTCGGGCGAGGCGGCGCGCGCGCCCGTGCTCACCGCGAGCGCCGCGAGCATCGCGCCGAGCGCCTGCGCGGCGCGCTTGAACTTGTTTCCAGTACGAATCATCGGAGTCCTCGGCGTTCAGGCGGTTTTCAGCTGGCTGCCGACCGGCAGCTTGCGCAGGCGCTTGCCCGTCGCCGCATGGATCGCGTTCGTGAGCGCGGCGCCGAGCGCCGCCGTGCCCGGCTCGCCGATCCCGCCCGGCGCTTCGCCGCTCTTCACGATGTGCACGTCAATTTGCGGCGTCTGATCGATCCGCAGCATCCGGTAGTCGGTGAAGTTGCCCTGCTCGACGCGGCCGTCCTCGATCGTGATCTCGCCGTACAGCGCGCCCGTGATCCCGAAGATGATGCCGCCCTGCACCTGCGCCTCGATCGTGTCCGGATTCACCACCATCCCGCAGTCGACCGCGCACACGATGCGCTTCACGCTCACCTCGCCGTCGTCGACGGATACGTCCGCGACCATCGAGAAGAAGCTGCCGAACGCATGCATCACCGATACGCCGCGCCCCTGCCCCTTCGGCAGCGACGCGCCCCAGCCCGCCGCCTTCGCGGCGACGTCGAGCACGTTGCGCGCGCGCGGCGACTTGCCGAGCAGCGCGCGGCGGTAGGCAACGGGATCGGTCTTCGTCTGCGCGGCGAGCTCGTCGATGAAGCTCTCGACGACGAACGTGCCGCGCGTCGGCCCGACGCCGCGCCAGAACGCGGTCGGCACGTGGCGCGGCTCCTGGCGCACGTAGTCGACGAGCTGGTTCGGCAGGTCGTACGGCAATTCGGCGGCGACCTCGACCGCGTCCGGATCGACGCCGTCCTTGACCGCGGGCGGCGCGAAGCGCGCGAGAATCGACGAGCCGACGATCCGGTGCCGCCACGCGACCGGCTTGCCGTTCGCGTCGAGCCCCGCCGAAATGCGGTCGTAGTAGTAGGGCCGGTACATGTCGTGACGGATGTCCTCCTCGCGAGTCCAGACCACCTTCACCGGCGCGCTCACCTGCTTCGCGATCTTGACCGCCTGCCGCACCATGTCGGTCTCGAGCCGCCGGCCGAAGCCGCCGCCCAACAGATGGTTGTGCAGCACGATCTTGTCGGCCGGCAGGCCGGTCACGCTCGCGGCCGCGTCGACCGCGCGCGTCGGCACCTGCGTGCCCGTCCAGAGCTCGCAGCCGTCCGGGCGCACGTGCACCGTGCAGTTCACGGGCTCCATCGTCGCGTGCGCGAGGAACGGCTGCTCGTAGACCGCGTCGACGCGCGTCTTCGCGTTCGAAAACGCATGCTCGACGTCGCCGTCCTTGCGCGCGACCGCGCCCTTGCCGCTGTCGGCCGCGCGCGCGAGATCGGCGACGATGTCGCGCATCGACACGCGCGCGCCCGCGCCTTCGTTCCATTGAACCTGCAGCGCCGACGCGCCGCGCTTCGCGGCCCACGTGTGATCGCCGACGACCGCGACCGCGTCGTCCGCGACGACCACCTGCCGCACGCCCGGCACCTGCTTCGCGGCGCGATCGTCGACGTGCGCGACCTTGCCGCCGAACACCGGGCTGTTGACGATCACCGCGTACAGCATGCCCGGCACGCGCACGTCGAGCCCGAACTGCGCGGTGCCGTCGATTTTCTCCGGCGAATCGAGCCGCTTGACGGGCTTGCCGATCAGCTTGAAGTCCTCGGGCTGCTTCAGCGCGACGTCCTTCGGCACGGGCAGCTTCGCGGCCGCGTCGGCGAGCTGCCCGTACGACGCGCGCCGCCCGCTGGCCGGATGCAGCACTTCGCCGCCTTGCGCGCGGCACGACGCCGGATCGACCTTCCACTGCCGCGCCGCCGCCGCGACGAGCAGCGTGCGCGCGGCCGCGCCCGCGCGGCGCATCGGCTCCCACGCATAGCGGATCGACGTCGAGCCGCCCGTCAGCTGGCCGCCGAGCAGCGGATCGAGAAACAGCTTCGCGTTCGGCGGCGCGTGGTCGAGCGTCACGCTCGCGAGCGGCACCTCGAGCTCCTCGGCGATCAGCATCGGAATCGACGTGTAGACGCCCTGGCCCATCTCGACCTTCGGCATCACGAGCGTGACCGTGCCCGTGCGGTCGATCTGCACGAACGCGTTCGGCGCGAACACGCCGTTTCGGGGCGTCTCGATCGCGTCGCCGCCGATCACCGAGCGGCGGGCGTCGCCGCCCGCGGCGGGCACGCTGAAGCCGAGCAGCAGGCCGCCGCCCGCCGCCGCGCCGAGCGTCATCCCGTATTTCAGGAAATCGCGCCGCGACACGCCCGCGCCGCGCGCCGCCTCGGCCGCGTGCGCCCTGCCTGCTTCGATCAGTCCGCGCGACATGTCAGGCCCCCTTCGCCGCGTGCTTGATCGCCGCGCGTATCCGGTTGTACGTGCCGCAGCGGCAGAGGTTGCCCGTCATCGCCGCGTCGATGTCCGCGTCGGTCGGGTTCGGGTTCGACGCGAGCAGCGCCGCGGCCGCCATCACCTGGCCGGACTGGCAATAGCCGCACTGGACGACGTCGAGCTCGCGCCACGCCTGCTGAATCTTCTGCCCCGCCGGCGTCGCGCCGACCGCTTCGATCGTCGTGATTTTCCTGCCGCCGACCGAGGCGACGGGCAGCACGCACGAGCGCACCGCGACGCCGTCGAGATGCACGGTGCACGCGCCGCATTGCGCGATGCCGCAGCCGAATTTCGTGCCGGTCAGGCCGACGAGATCGCGCAGCACCCAGAGGAGCGGCATGTCGGCGGGGGCGTCGACCGCATGGGTCGCGCCGTTGATGTTCAAGTCGGTCATGCGGACTCCGGCAATGACGAGTGGGGATTTCGAATGGCGAGCAGCAACTCGCGCATATTGAACCTATTGCGAAATTGCTGCAGTCTCGGCCCGTGCGGGCGCGACGGATCGGCACGACAACGCACGAAAACGGTGCGGCGCACGCCCGCATGTCGGCTCGACCGGATCGGCGCATCGCGCGGGGCGACATCCTGCGCAGCGACGAGCGAGGGCCGGCAAACGCGGAAAAACCGCGGCCTTCCACGCGCCGCGCCGACGGCGGGCATGCGTGGCGGCTCGACTCCGATGCCGCCCGGTCACCGGCGCGGCGAGCCCGCGCAAGGCGATCGCGACGAGCGCCGCCTGCCCGCCGCAACGCGGTTCGCACGGGTTGTCGCGCCGGGCCGCCGACTCACGGCTGCTACGGCCGTCAGCGCCGTCACGGCGGGCGGCTGCGCCAGCCATTCAGCCGCCCTCTTCCGATACGCGACGGAATGCGCGCTCGCGCGGCGCGCTTCGGGCGCGGCCTCGTCGCCGTCGATCCCGAGCATATGAAGACCCGGCACGCCGTCGGCCTGACGAAACAGATCGCAGCGGCGATTGCCCGGTTCGGCGCGCGTCGCGGCCGCGGTCCGGCACAATCCCGCCGCCGCGCCGATGCGCTGGGGCGTCGGGATCAGGCTTGCAAGGACACCGCGCGCCATGATCGTTCTCGATGCCAATCCGGACCGCGGTCCGGCGATTCGCCTCCCCGCACGCCTCTGCACGCCTCCGCACGCCTCCGCATCGCATGAATCCGCGCGACATCCGAGGCGGCGGCTCGAACGCGAGCGCCGAACCTTCATCCCGGCGCTCGCGCGGCCGAACTCACGGCGCGTCGGGCCCCACGCGCACGACGACCTTGCCGAAGTTCTTCCCGCCGAGCAGTCCGATCAGCGTCTGCGGCGCCGCCTCGAGCCCGTCGACGACGTCCTCGCGAAGCTGCACCTTGCCCTGCGCGACCCACTCGCCCATTTCCTTCAGGAATGCCGGATAAACGTCCGCGTAGTGATCGAGGATGATGAAGCCCTGCATGCTGATCCGCTTGCGCAGCACGCTCGACATCAGCAGCGGCAAACGATTCGGCCCCGGCGGCAGCGCGCTGTCGTTGTAGTGGGCGATCAGCCCGCAGACGGGCACGCGCGCGCGATCGTTCAGCAGCGGCAGCACCGCGTCGAACACCGCGCCGCCGACGTTCTCGAAATACACGTCGATGCCGTTCGGGCACGCGGCCGCGAGCTGCTCGGCCACATCCGGAGCGCGATGGTCGACGCACGCGTCGAAGCCGAGCGTCTGCGTCACGTAGCGGCACTTGTCGGCGCCGCCCGCGATGCCGACGACCCGGCAGCCCTTCAGCTTCGCGATCTGCCCGACGACCGAGCCGACCGCGCCGCTCGCCGCCGCGACGACGACCGTCTCGCCCGCCTTCGGCCGGCCGATCTCCAGCAATCCGAAGTAAGCGGTGAAGCCGGGCATCCCGAGCACGCCGAGCGCCTGCGACGGATGCGCGATGCCGGCGAGCGGCATCAGGTCAGCGCCGTCGGACAGCGCGTAATCCTGCCAGCCGGCGCTCGACAGCACGAGGTCGCCTTCGCGAAACGCGGGCACGGTCGACGAGACGACGCGGCTCACCGTCCCGCCCACCATCACGCCGCCGATCTCGACGGGCGGCGCATACGATGGCGCGTCGCTCATGCGGCCGCGCATGTACGGATCGAGCGACAGCCACACCGTGCGCAGCAGCACCTCGCCCTGAGCGGGCGTCGGCACCGCCGTCGTCTCGACGCGGAAATTCTCGGGCGTGGGCGCGCCTTTCGGGCGCGAATTCAGAACGATCCTGCGGTTCGTCGTCTGGCTTTGCGGCATAGGAATCTCCATTGAAATGAAACGAGGGGCATTGGCGTGCGGCGCACGCCGCCGAGCTTCGACGATTCGAAGCGGCTTGGAATCACAGGCTTGCCTCGAGCACGCGGCGGCTCACGTCGAGCGTGACGTCCCTGCGCTCGCCGAGCTGCGTCATGCCGTGCGCATCGAGCTGCGCGACGAGACCGTCGATCGCGTCGGCGCCCACGCCGTAGTCGGCAAGGCGAGTCTTCACGTCGAGGCTCTCGAAGAACGCGCGCGTGCGCTCGATCGCCGCGTCGATGCGCTCGTCCTCGGCGCCGTCGACGATGTTCCACACGCGCGCCGCGTACTGCAACAGCTTCGCACGCTTCGCGTCGCGCCGCACCTGGAGCATCGACGGCAGCACGACGGCGAGCGTGCGCGCGTGATCGATGTCGTAGCGCGCGGTGAGTTCGTGGCCGACCATGTGCGTCGCCCAGTCCTGCGGCACGCCCGCGCCGATCAGCCCGTTCAGCGCGAGCGTCGCGACCCACATCAGGTTCGCGCGGATCGCGTAGTCGTGCGGCTCGGCAATCGCCCTCGGGCCGATCTCGATCAGCGTCTGCAAGAGGCCCTCGGCGAAGCGGTCCTGCGCGAGGCCGTCGGCCGGATACGTCAGATACTGCTCGACGATGTGCGTGAACGCGTCGACGACGCCGTTCGCGACTTGCCGCGGCGGCAGCGTGTACGTCTTCGTCGGATCGAGGATCGAGAATTTCGGGAACACAAGCGGGTGGCGGAACGCGAGCTTCGCGTGCGTCGCGCGGCGCGTGACGACCGCGCCGCTGTTCATCTCCGAGCCGGTGGCGGGCAACGTCAGCACGCTGCCGAACGGCAGCGCGGCCGCGACGTTCGCGCCGTGCGTCTCGAGGATGCTCCACGGATCGCCCGCGAACGGCACGGCGGCCGCGACGAACTTCGTGCCGTCGATCACCGATCCGCCGCCGACCGCGAGCAGAAAATCGACGCGCTCGCTCCGCACCAGCTCGACCGCCTTCATCAGCGTCTCGTAGGTCGGATTCGGCTCGATCCCGCCGAACTCGCGCACGTCGCGCGCGCCGAGCGCGGCGCGGACCTCGTCGAGCGTGCCGTTGCTGCGCGCGCTCTCGCCGCCGTACAGCACGAGCACGCGGGCCGCGGCCGGCAGCAGCTCGTTCAGCCGCGCAACGGTGTTCTCGCCGAAGACGATCCGGGTCGGATTGTAGAAATCGAAATTCTGCATGTTTGCTCCATCAAAAGTAGACCAGTCGTCTATAAGCGGACTCAAAAGGAGGCACGCTCATGCGCGCCTTGCTTCGATGCCCAGCCGATCGACGACTCGGCTGCGGCACATCCATGCGCGGCGACGTCGCCGCCGCCACGGCTTCAAGCGGCCTCCAGCTGCGCGGCATCGTTTCGATGCCGCGTCGCCACCGCCGGGCCACCGTGCCTGGCGCGCCGTTGAAGTTCTTTCCGCGACGGGGCGGCAAAACACAACTTGTCGACCTCTCGGAACGCACGACAAACCGCTCGTGCGACTCGGGCAAGGGGTGAGACCATCCCCGAAAACCACGTGCGAGCACCTCGCAAGCCGGCTTTTCAACAGCCTGCCAACGCAGCGCCGCAGGCCGCCGTGCACCGGCGTGCGATCCGCTCGAGCGAACCATCAGCGCGCACGGCTTCGACGCTGGCCGCGTAACGCGCGACGATTCGCGGCCAGCGTCGAAGCCGCGCGTCAACACACTCCGCATCGTCGCCGGGATACCCGCCATCTTCGCGCCGAATTTCGCCGCCACGCACGTTTGCGCTCCGGATCGTCGCCGTGCCGAGTGTTCGGCCCGTTGCGCCTGCGCGCGCCTCGAGTGCACCGCGCCCGCCCCGGCCGGCCAGCCGCGCGCGAGACGCGCGAGGCAGCCGCCTGAACAGGCGCCGGGCCGCGCTCCGCCGAACGCTTCCTACAAAGCCTCCGTCAAATCGAGGCAGCGGCGGAGCACCTCTTTCGGGATGTCCTCCGCCGCGAGCATTTCGCTCGAGCCAGCCCGCCGAAACCCAGTGCGGAAGCGCGATCGGCCTCGCGTCGCGGCGTTCAGGACGCGCGGCGCACGTGCGCAGTCGAGCGAAAGATCATGGCGCGCATCATAGCACAATTAGACCGGTCGTCTAGATCGACATCGGATGTCGCGGAAGCCCGCACGGCCGCAGCCGAATCGCGCCCATGAGCGGCCAATGAGCGCCCATCTCGCCGCTGCCGCGGCGGGCCACGCGCGTCGCTCGGGTGCGCGCCGCCCGCGTGAAAAGCGGCGCTCGCGCACCGACCATTCGAGCCGAACCGCCCGCCGTCTCCCGCATTCGACGCCCACGCCGACAAGTCGTCCGAACGATCCCGCGCATCGATCCAAGAATCGGCAATCACGCTCGATGCGGCCGCCGCCGCTTGCTCGCGGAAACGACGCGCTCGAGATTCACGGCGCACACCGCGCCCGGCAATCGATCATTCGCCATCGCACAGATCGCCGCCGATTAGCCGGCGCGCCATGACCAGGCGCCTGCGCGATCTCGTTCGAATCCGATCGCCCACGATGATCGCCACGGCGCGCGACGAAACCGTGCCGACCGACGCGCAATCGCTCATGCGCCATGCGCTGCGACGCGGGCTTCGTCGAATGCGCGCATCGCACGCTCGCCGCAGGCCATGCTTGGACATGCCGAACATGTCTGAACGGCGCGCCCCGTTTTCGACATCCGCGACGACCATCGACCATCGACCATCGGGCACCGCGCGACGACATGCACGACGCGTCAATATCTTCACGATGCGTTGCGTTTATCATGCGCAGGATTTCACGTTCCGCATGTCATCCGGAGTACAGAGCAAATGAAGAACACGCCCGCGCCGACGTCACGGCACGCTTCAGCCTTCCCGATCGACGCCGCGTCCGCGCATCCGGTGCCGATGCCGCGGTGACGGCGGCGCTTCGAAACGAGCCGAGCCGAGCCGGGCCGAATCGAATCGAATCGATTCGAGAAACGAGAAACGACGCGCGCGAGAAGACCGCCGTCCCGGCCCCGGCCCGACCGACGGCCGATCCGCCGCACACGCTCCACCACCCCTTTTCCAACAACGACACAACGCACATGACGACCACTCGCATCACGTCGCGAGCCGCCCTCGCCGCTTCGCTTTCCGCCCTGCTGCTCGCCGCGTGCGGAGGCGACGGCTCCTCCGATGCGTCGAATGCGAACGGCGCCGCCGCGCCCGCCGCGCCCGCGACGACGAACGCCCCCGAAACGGCCGGCAATACGCCGGGCGTCACGCCCACGCCGCCTTCCAGCAGCACGTCGATCGGGCAGATCTCGATCGACAAGCTGGAATTCGCGCAGACTCACGTGGTGCCGAGCGGCGGCTTGAGCTGGGCGCTCCCGAATGCCAGCGCGAGGCTTCGCCTGATCGGCGGGCGCGACGCGCTCGCATTGGTCGCCATCGGCCAGGCGGACGCCGCGCAGCCCGTCCTGCAAGCGTGGCGCAACGGCGCGAAGCTCGGCGCGCTGGCGCTGAACCCGCCGTCCGCGCTGCCGCCGACCGAGTCCAACGGCCGCGCGTATGCGGGCGACCGCTGGAGCGCCGTCGTGCCCGCCGCGTGGATGGTGCCGGGCGTCTCGTTCAGCGTGTCGGCGGCCAACTACACGCCGAGCGTCGCACAGGCCCCGGTGTTCGGCACCGACGCCGACGTGCAACTGACGATCCTGCCGTTCTATCTGTTCGGCGCCGACGACGCCAATTCGCCGCCGCTGTCCGCGACGCAGGCGCCCGACGCCGCCACGCAGCAGGAGATCTCCGCGAAATGGCCGACGTCGGACGTGAAGGTCCGCACGCACCCGGCCGGGCGCTTCAGCCTCGCGACGGTCGTCGTCGGTCCGCGCGCCGACCGCGCCGGCGCGGCTCAGCCCGCCTATGCGGTCACCGCGCTCGATCAGCAGAAGGACGGCTACGGCGTGATGAGCGCGATGCTCACGCTGATTTCGAGCATGCGCACCGCGAACGGCGACGGCGCACTCAACGATCAGTACTACGCGCCGCTGCTCGCGCTGAATTCGAGCGGGAAGTTCGCGAACCTCGGCGGCGGACTGGGCGGCGTCGGCTCGGGCGCGTCGGTCGGCGATCATCGTTACACCGGCATCTTCATTCACGAACAGGGGCACGCGTTCGGCCTCGGCCACGCGGGAGACGAATATGCGAAGGGCGCCTATCCGTACGCGGGCGGCAGCCTGAACGGATCGGCGTGGGGCTACGACCCGAACCGCCGCGAGTTCCTCGACGTGCTCGTGCCCGCCACCGCGTCGAGCCATGCGAAGTGCGCGAGCTCGCATCAGGTCGACGCGCAGGGCCGCTGCTACAAGCAGGACCCCATGCAAAGCGGCGCCGGCGATCAATCGAGCGGCTACAAGTTCGCGACGTTCTCGGACTACAACACGGGCCGGATGCAGGCATGGATCGAATCGCGCGTGCTGATCGATCCCGCTTCGCCCAGCGGCTACAGCAAGTGGGACGCGGCCGCGCAGGCGCGCGCGCCGTACACGCCGACGACCGACGGCAAGGGGCTCTACGGCGTCAACCAGAATCTGCCCGTGCGAACCGGCGTGCCGGTGCACACGATCATCGTGAGCTTCAGCAAGGCCGGTTCGGCGGGCGCGTCGTACATCTATCCGCCGTTCACGTACACGGGGAACCTGATCGCGACGTTCGATCCGACCTCCGCGGCGGACCGCCAGGCGATCACCGTCGATAAGGGCACGTATCCGTGGTACTGCAAAGGCAGCGGCTGCGACTACACGCTGCGCGTCACGTATGCGGACGGCAGCCGCGCGTATCGCGTGCTGCAGGGCGGATTCCGTGCGTGGTGGACGCCCACCGTCGACAACGCCAACGCGGCCAATCCGCTCAGCGGCAGCAGCTTGCGCGTGTGGGCGATCAACGTGCCGGGCGACCAGCCCATCGGCAAGATCGAGCTGCTCGACACGCCGACGGTGTGGAACGGCATGCCCGCGAATCCGACCGTGCTGCTCAGCCGGTGACGTCGCGGCGCTCGGGCGCGCGGCGCGGCCCGACGCGAAGCCCGGGCGCGCGGCGCACCGTTCAGGCTCGCGCGACGACGTCGATGCGCAGCGCCTCGCCGCCCGCCGCGATCGCGAGCAGCCGGTCGACGTTCGGATGCGCGCCCGGACGGTCGCGCGCATCGGCGGTGTGCTCGGCGAACACCGCGAGGCCGTGCTCGGCGGCGTCGGCGTCGAGCGCGCCGAACGTCTCGCGCAGATAGTGATACACGGCCAGCGAGCCCTGCTTGCCCGGCTTGTTCTCGATGCTCGCCACCACCGCGCCCTTCGCGTCGACGAGATCGATGCGCTCGATGCCGTCGATGGCGGGCAATTGGGCGAGGTTGTCCTTGAATGCGCGGGTCGGCTGAATCACTGCTGTCGCTCCGTATGGTCGGGGAAAAGTTCGGCGGGGCGTATCTTAGCCGATCGCGTGCGCATGCATGACGCATACGCGGCGCCGGAGCGGCTCATCGGCGGGCAGCTCGCCGACGTCGCCCCGATGCGCGTCGCCCCCATCCGCAAAGCATCCGGAACACGTCGTTCGCGCCGCCGCGCCGCTACGCCGCGGCCGCCCGGATCGCGCGCTTGAGCGCGTCGAGCGTCCGGTCGCCCGCCATGTCCTGCCGCGTGACGAGGCACACGGCCGGCAGCGCGAAATCGAGATCGATCGGCAGGATGCGGCACGCGCCGCCGTGCGCGACTTCCTCCGCCAGGTCGCGCGGCAGCATCGTGACGGCTTCGTCGTTCGCGGCCAGCACGGCCTCGATGACCGTCACCGACGTCGTTTCGACGAGCGGCTCGCCGATCACGACGCCGCGCCTGACGAGCATCTCGTCGAACGCGCGCCGCGTCGGCGTGGCCTTCGGCGGCAGGACCCATTGCGCGCCGGCGACCGCGTCGATCGTCGCGCCCCGGCCCTTCGGAGCGCGGTAGCCGCGGCTCGAAAGCAGTACGGGCTGCTGAACGTAGAGGACCTCCTGCTCGATCTCGCCGGCGCTTTCGTGCGTGAGCCGCGCGATCGCGCAGTCGATCTCGTGACGCCGCAGCATGCCGACCACCGTATCGGTGTCGCCGTCGCGCACCGCGAAGCGATAGTTGAATCCGCGCTCCCGCAGCGCATCCATCGCTTTCGTCAGGATGCCGTACGCAATGAAATGGATGACGCCGATCCTCACGACGCCGTGAAAGCCGTCCTCGATCGCCGTGAGATCGCCCGCGAGATTGCGCAGATCCGCCAGGAAGGCGGCGCTTCGCGACACGAGCATGTCGGCGGCCGGCGTCGGCACGAGCCCTCGCGCGGTCCGCTCGAAGAGCGCCGCGCCGACGATCTCCTCCAGTTCCTGCAACGCCTTCGTGATCGCCGGCTGGCTGAGGTTCATCTCGTCGGCCACCTTGCGCAGCGTGCGATGGCGATGAATCGACGACAGCAGCACGAAGTGCCGCGCTTTCAGCCGCTGCGTCAACGCGGCCAACAGCTGCTCGTCCCGGCTTCGCATGGCGTTTCCATTTGGTTATCGCGCGTTCAGTATATTTCAATGCCGAGTTATATGGCCGAACTAGTATCGGGCTCACAGGTGCGGCACGCACCACGACTCGTGACTTGGAGGTCAGATGAAACTGTGGCTCTTGGGCACCGGCACGCCCACGCCCTCAACCAGCCGGATGTGCTCGGGCTATCTCGTCGAAGCGGGCGGCGACTACATCGTGTTCGATCACGGATTCGGCTCGCACCATCGCCTGCTCGAACTCGGCGTTCCCGCGACGCGCATCTCGCATGCGTTCTTCAGCCATCACCACTACGATCACATGGGCGACTACCCGCGGCTTCTGCTCACGCGGTGGGATCAGGGCGCGGGCAGAATCCCGGAGCTGAAGGTGTACGGGCCGCCGCCGCTGCGGAAAATCACCGATCGCCTGTTCGGCGACGACGGCGCTTTCGGCCCGGATCTCGTTTCGCGCACGGAGAACCAGGCGAGCATCGACGTGTATCGCGCGCGCGGCGGCGAAGGCGCGCGCGCGCGGCCGCGGCCGGTCGTCACGGAGCTGTCGCCGCTCGCGACGGTTGCTGAAAACGAATGGACCGTGCAGGCCGTTGCCGTGAATCACTTCGCGCCCCATCTCGTTTCGTACGGCTATCGAATCGATCACGACGGCCAGTCGATCGTGTATTCGGGCGACACCGGCCCGTGCCCGGCGCTCGATCGGCTCGCGAAGGATTGCGACGTGCTCGTGCACATGTGCCACTACCTGAGCGGCACCGCGCCCAGCAGGACGTTCGCCGCTTTCACGGCCGGCCATCTCGAGGTGGCGCAGGCGGCCCGGCAGGCGAACGCGAAGAATCTCGTCATCTCGCACGTGACGGAGCAGTTCGACAAGCCGGGCGTGCGCGAGCGCGTCATCGTCGAGATGAGCCGGATCTACAGCGGCAACATCTTCTTCGGCTCGGATCGCATGGAAATTCCGGTATCCGGACCTCAGGCGAGCAAGCTCGACTAACCGCCGACCGGCGGCGGCGCGGGCCGCCCGCATCGCCGCCATCCACCTTCGGGGCATTTCGTGAATATGCTAGAGCAATACGTTCGGCCCTCCGCCTGCGAGGCAGACATGGCGTCCATCCGGCCCGTCGAAAAAAAGGCGATCGCCGCCGCCGTCATCGGCACGACGCTCGAATGGTATGACCTGTTCGCGTACCTGTACTTCTCGGTCACGATCTCGAAGCTCTTCTTTCCGCATTCCGATCCGCTCGTCTCGCTGCTCGCGACCGTCGGCACGTTCGGCGGCTCGTATCTCGTGAAGCCGCTCGGCGCGCTCGTGCTCAGTTCGTACGCGGACCGGGTGAGCGCGAAGGCCGCGCTCACGCTCACGGTGACGCTGATGGGACTCGGCACGGCGATGATCGCGCTGACGCCGACCTATTCGTCGATCGGCGGCGCCGCGACGGCCGTGATGGTAATCGCCCGGCTCGTTCAGGGTTTTTCCTCGGGCGGCGAATACGGCTCGGGCATCACGTTCATCGTGCAGCGCGCGCCCGCCGCGGATCGGGGATTCTACTCGAGCTTCCAGATCGCGGCGCAAGGCTTGACGTCGGTGTTCGCGGGGCTGACGGGCGTCGTCATCTCGGCGTCGCTGACCTCGGAGCAGATCCTGCACTGGGGCTGGCGCATCCCGTTCTTCATCGGGCTCGCGATCATTCCGGTCGCCGTGTACATGCGGCGCAACGTCCCCGAGGTCAACGACAAGACGATCGCGCCGCGACACGCGACGCCGGTGCGCGAAGCGATCCGCGAGCATCCGGCGCTCTGCGTGCTATCGATCGGCACGTTCGTGCTCGTGTCGGTGTCGTCATATGCGCTCGCCTACTATCTTCCGACCTATGCGGTGCGCACGCTCGGCCTGCCGCAGACGAGCGCGTTCGCCGCGACCATCCTGACGGGCGTGGTTCAAGCCGCGTTCTCGCCGGTGTTCGGCCGCCTGTCGGACCGATTCGGGCGGCTGCGCGTGATGCGCACCGGCGCGATCCTGATCGCGCTGATCGTGATCCCGGCGTTCGAGTTCGTCGTGTCGCATCCGCGGATCGCGTCGCTTCTGATCAGCCAGTTCGTTCTCGGCCTGCTGATGACGTCGTATCAGGCGCCGATGCCCGCGCTGCTGTGCGACCTGTTTCCGCCGTCGATCCGCACGGTGGGCGTGTCGATCGCGCACGACTTCACCGCGGCGACGTTCGGCGGCTTCACGCCGTTTCTCATCACCTACCTGATCGCGTCGACCGGCTCGAAGATCGCGCCCGGCTTCTACGTGTGCGGCGCCGCGGTCATCAGCCTCATCTGCATCACGCGCGTGACGAAGCACGCTCGCGCCGCGGCCGCGCGTTGCGCATGACGAAGCGGCCGATCAGCGGCCGGGCCCGCCCGGCGGGCCCAAGGAGACGGAAATGGAAAAACGCAAACTCGGCGCTGGCGGCCTGGAAGTGTCGGCGATAGGCTTCGGCTGCATGGGGTTGAGCGCGGCCTACGGGCCGGCGCCCGGCAGGCAGGACGCGATCGGAATCGTGCGGGCGGCGTTCGAGCGCGGTGTGACGTTCTTCGACACCGCCGAGGCCTACGGCCCGCACACCAACGAGACGCTCGTCGGCGAGGCGCTCGCGCCGTTTCGCCGCGAGGTCGTGATCGCGACGAAGTTCGGATTTCGCGACGGCGAGCTTCGCGCGCGCCCGGACAGCCGTCCGGCGCGCATCCGGGCGGTCGCCGACGCCGCCCTGACGCGCCTGCGGACCGACTACATCGATCTCTTCTACCAGCATCGCGTCGACCCGGACGTGCCGATCGAGGACGTCGCGGGAACCGTGCAGGATCTCATCCGGCAAGGCAAGGTCCGGCATTTCGGGTTGTCGGAAGCCGGCGCGCAGACGATCCGGCGCGCGCACGCGGTGCAGCCCGTCGCCGCGCTGCAAAGCGAGTTCTCGCTGTGGTGGCGCGAGCCCGAGACGGCGATCCTGCCGACGCTCGACGCGCTCGGCATCGGCTTCGTTTCCTTCAGCCCGCTCGGCAAGGGCTTTCTGACGGGCGCGATCACCGCAAGCACGACGTTCGGGCGCGACGATCCCCGCCGCGCGTCTCCCCGCTTCGCGCCCGGCGTGCGCGAGTCGAACCTCGGCGTCGTCGCCCGGCTCGACCAGATCGCGCGGCGCAAGCACGCGACGCCCGCCCAGATCGCGCTCGCGTGGCTTCTGGCTCAAAGGCCGTGGATCGTTCCGATTCCCGGCACGAGCAAGCTGCATCGTCTGGATGAGAACGTCGACGCGGCGGCGATCGAGCTGACGCCGGAGGATCTTCGCGAGATCGAGCGCGCGCTCGCGGGCGTCACGGTGCACGGTAACCGGTACTCGAACGAACGGGCGACGCTGATCGATCGGCATTGAGCGTGCGCGGCGCGCAACGTCCGCGCGAACACGCGGTGCGTCCGCGCTTGCCGCGCCGCCGCCGAGCGATCGCGTTCGATGACGCATGCGCCGCGATCCGTGATCGCTCGGGCGCGCAAGCGCGCAATCCCCGGGCGTGCATGCGCGCGAGCGGTTGCTGCCGGCCCGCCCGGCGAACGTCCGCCGGACACGAACGGCGCTGACGCCCAACGGTTGGCGCGCAGTCGCCCGCGTCGAGATCCGCGTCGCGCCGAAGCGGTCGACGGGCGTCGTGCGCGCGAACACCGAGCGCGCATCGAGAACGCCGACCGCATCCCGACCGCCGCGCGCAAGCCGCGTCTTCGGCGAGTTGCAGCCGAATGCCGCAAAAATGCAGCCGAAATGCAGCCGAAATACCGTCGACAACGGGCGCGCCGGCAGGCGGACCACACCCACCTTCGCTCGCGCGCCCGGCTGAGAACCGGCTTCCCCACGCGCGATCGCGCGCGTTTGCGCGCGGCCCGACACGATGATCCGCCCGCCCGCGGCATCAGGCATCGACGCCCGTCGGCCTCGCCGATCGCCAAGAAGTGGCGGCCCGCCCCTCGCCAACGTGTAAACTGCTGCCTTTTTTCGAAACTGACACTCGTGGCATGGTGCAAGCCCCGCAACATAGAGCGCTCGGCGGACCGGCGCTGATCCGCTTGCTTGCTCGCCTGGCGGACGCCGACGTGCCGGAATCCAGGCAGTCGCTGTCGGACCGGCTGAGCCAATGGCTCGCGTGGACCGACGCGATCGCGCTGTCGTCGGCGCTCGGCATGAGTCCGCCCGCCGCGGCGGCCGGCGCGCGCGCCGACGGCGACGGCGACGGCGACCGCGACAACGCAAGCGGCCAATGCGCGCGCGTGCGCGCGTCGCTCGCGAAAGCGATCGCCCGCACGGGCGCGCTCGCCGCCGGACGCGACAGCGTCGCGCCGTCCGCCGCCCGCGACGCGGCGGCGGACGCGCCCGCCGATTTCACGCTTTTTCGCCACGACTACCTGTCGATGCAGCAGGCGATGGAGATCGACATCGGCGACCTGCGCGGCCGCCTGCGGCAGACGATGGCCGCCCGCACGCCCGCCCTCGCCCGGCTCGCGGTGCTCGACGCGACGATGGAGCGCGCGCTCGCCGTGCGCGAGCGGAGCCTGCTCGCGTGCGTGCCGAAGCTGCTCGGCGCGTATTTCGAGCGCCTGCGCCGGGCCGAGCAGCAACGCCTTGCCGACGCCGAAGCCAACGCCGCCGTGAACGCCGCCGCGGCCACGCCGGGCGCGTGGCTCGACGCGTTCCGCAAGGATATGCAAAGCGTGCTGCTCACCGAGCTGGAAGTTCGTTTTCAACCGGTCGAAGGGCTGCTCGCCGCCCTTCGCGCCAGCTAACCGGGCCCCCATGTCCAGACATCACGTTCATCTCGTTTTCTTTTTCGCCGGTCTCGCCGCGGTCTGCTGGATCGGCGCGGGCTATGCCGCGTCGAATCCGCTCGCGCTCGCCGTGACCGTCGTGATCGCCGCCTGCTATCTTGCCGGCGCGCTCGAACTGCGCCGCTATCAGCAGGCCACGTCCACGCTCGCGCACGCGGTCGCGGACCTGTCCGAGCCGCCGTCCGAATTGCGGGCGTGGCTCGAACGGCTGCATCCGAGCCTGCGCCACGCGGTGCGCCTGCGCGTCGAAGGCGAGCGCGTCGCGCTGCCGGGCCCCGCGCTGACGCCGTATCTGGTCGGCCTGCTCGTGCTGCTCGGCATGCTGGGCACGCTCCTCGGCATGGTCATGACGCTCCGGGGCACCGGCGCCGCGCTCGAGAGCGCGACGGACCTGCATGCGATCCGCGCGTCGCTCGCCGCGCCCGTCAAGGGGCTCGGATTCGCGTTCGGCACCTCGATCGCCGGCGTGTCCGCGTCCGCGATGCTGGGCCTCCTGTCCGCGCTTTGCCGGCGCGAGCGGCTCCAGGCCGCGCAGGCGCTCGACGCGAAGATCGCGACGACGCTGCGCGTGCACTCGCACGCCCATCAGCGCGACGAGACCTTCAGGCTGCTGCAGCGGCAGGCCGACATGATGCCCACGCTGGTCGATCGGCTGCAGACGATGATGACGACGCTCGAGCAGCAAGGCATTGCGTCGGCCGAGCGGCAGATCGCCGGCCAGCAAGCGTTTCTCGGCAAGGCGGAAGAGACGTATGCGCGCCTCGCGTCGTCGGTCGGGCAGTCGCTGAAGGACAGCGCCGCCGAGAGCGCGCGCGTGGCCGGCTCGGCGTTGCAGCCCGTCATGGAAACCACGATGGCGGCGCTCGCACGCGAGACGACCGCGCTGCACGACGCCGTCGCGCAGGCTGTGCAGCGGCAGCTCGACGGGCTGTCGGCCGGCTTCGACGCGACAGCGACGAACGTCGCGAACGTCTGGCGCAACGCGCTCGACGAACATCAGCGCTCGAGCGACGCGCTCGCGCAGCGCCTGCACGGCTCGGCGAACCGCTTCGTCGAATCGTTCGAGCAACGCTCGGCGGGCCTGCTCGACGGCGTCTCGGCGCGCCTCGACGCGACGGCGGGCAGCGTGTCCGCGGCGTGGAACGACGCGCTGTCGCGTCAGGAGCGGGCCAACGAGACGCTGGCCGAGCGCAACCGGCAGGCGCTCGACGCGGCCGCCGCGACGTTCGAGCAGCACTCGGCCGCGCTGCTGCGCACGGTGGGCCAATCGCATGCGGATCTGCAGAAGGATCTGGCGTCGCGCGACGAGCTGCGCCTGGCCGCGTGGACCGATTCGCTCGCAACGATGGCCGCGAAGCTCGGCACCGAATGGGAGCAAACGAGCGCGCACGCCGCGGACCGGCAACAGGAAATCTGCGACGCGCTCACGCAAACCGCACGCGACATCTCCGCTCAAGCCGCCGCGTTCGAGCAACATACCGCTGCGCTGCTGCGCA
>NZ_JPWT01000064.1:0-72427 GCF_000773065.1 Burkholderia sp. ABCPW 111
GCATCGACCGCATCGACCGCATCGACCGCATCGACCGCATCGACCGCATCGACCGCATCGACCGCATCGACCGCATCGACCGCATCGACCGCATCGACAACTTCAACCGCATGCCGTTCGCAGTCGCCTCGAAGTTTTCGGATGCTTCGCCAGCCTTTGCGGTTTCAATGCGTCGACTTCGAGCCTCGCGAATGCATCGATTACTTCAATCGATGCGCGCGCCGCGAATGTCGACACACCGAAACACCGAAACACCGAAAGAAGCCGCGCGGCCGCACGCGCGGCCACGGCGCCGGCAGTCGAGCCGCGGCCGGCCGCGGCGCGCGCGACGGTCGCCGCCGCTCGAATTCACCGCATCCTCCGATTCAAGAAAATGCCGCAGCGCGCCGCTCATGCGGCGCTCAGGACGCCGCCGGCCCCGCCGCAACGTCTTCGTGCTTGCCGCGCATCGCGATTCCCCACAGGATCACCACGCCGCTCGCGAGCGTGAAGCCCGTGCACATCCACGCGACGGGCGCGAGCCCGAGATGCAGGAACGGCGCGACGGCCTGCGTCGCGAGCGCCGCGCCGCCGAGGCCGAAGAACATCAGCAGTCCGGCCGCGCGTCCGGCGATCGACGGCTCGGCCGCGAGCGCGCGCGCCATCGACGCCGGTCCGCGCAAGCCGAGTGAGCCGCAGAACAGCATCCACGACGCGACGACGAGCGCGGTCGAGCGCAGCTCGAGATGCGCGAGCAGCAGGAACGCGGCGGCGGCCGCGAACTGCAGCAGCGCGCCGAGCGAGATGATCCGGTCGAGGCCGAGCGCGTCGGTCCATTTGCCGCTGCGCGCCGCGGTCAGCATGAACGCCGCGACGCCGCATGCCTGCAACAGGCTGAACGTCGACGGCCCCGCGCCGAGCCAGATCTCGACGACCTGCGGTGCGCTCGCGACGAACGTGAGCAGCGCGGCGAAGCACAGCGCGTGGCCGAGCGCATAGCCGAGATAGACGGGCGAGCGCAGCAGCCGTCGATAGCCGCCCGCGCGTCCGTTCGCGTTCGCGGGGGCGGGCGCCGGCGAAGCGGCGGGCACCACGCGGAACACGAGCGGCGCCACGACGACGGACAGCGCGACGATGATCCAGAAGCTCATTCGCCAGTCCGCGACGACGAGCAGCGCCGCGCCGACGACCGGCGCGAGCCCCGGCACCGCGCTTTCGATGATGCCGAGCCACGCGAGCGCGCGGACCGCGCCGCCGTCGCCGAACGATTGCCTGGCGAGCGCGGGGACGATGACCGTCGCCGCGCCGACGCCGAAGCCTTGCACGGCCCGCGCGCCGATCAGCACGCCCATCGACGGCGCAAGCGCGCACGCGGCGCCCGCGGCGAGTTGCAGCAGCACCGCGAATGCGAGCGTGCGGCGGTGGCCGAGGCGGTCGGCGGCGGCGCCCCAGACGAGCTGCGAGACGGCGAGCGCGGCCGAGAACACGGCGAGCGTCGCCTGCGCGCTTTCGATCGAGCCGCCGAGCTGCTGCGGCAGGGACGGCACGGCGGGGAGATACAGGTCGGTTGCAAGGAGCCCGACGGCCGTCAACAGGGCCAGCGGGAAAATCGATCGAAGAGGATGCATGCGTGAAACTGAAAGGATTTTGTCGGTTTGCGAGCGCCCGACGATACCACGTCGACGCGCGCGGCCCGCGCGGCGCACGTTCGCGACGACGAGGGCGCAAGCGCTTGGCGGTCGACGTTCCGAGTTCGACTCCGCGAGTCTACGGCGCGGGGCGGCGCGCGATCCACGCATCAACTATGCGCACAGCAATGCAGCGGCGCTTGTGTATGTATGTGCGGCAAGAGGAAAGCCGGCCGAAACCTGGAGCGCGGGGTGCGGAGCGCGCTCGCGCGCGCCATGCGTCGTGACGATGTCGAGGGCGCTTGAACGGCATGGCGAGGCGCGCGGCGAGCGGCCCGGCATGAACAGCGTGTCAATCGCGCAATGACGGCCCGGCGCAGCGCATGCTCGGTGGATGAATGCGGCAATCACGCTGGACTGATTCCGCGCATCGTCGGTTTTGCGTGCCGGCGCGACTTGCGGCGGCGGCTGTCGTCGCCGAGGATGCAGGCACGGCCTTGCCGATGCCACCATCACCGATGCCGCCACCGCCACCGCCACCGCCACCGCCACCGCCACGGCCACGGCCACCGCCACCGATGCCGAGCCGATGCCGAGCCAATGCCGAGCCAATGCCGAGCCAATGCCGAGCCAATGCCGAGCCAATGCCGCCGCTACCGATGTCGCCACTATCGATGTCACCACCGCCCTGACCGCGCCCAAACGCACCGTAAGGCATTTGTTGCTTAAATTGAAATGATATAACATATCTATCCCATCGTAAGCCGCCGCGAGCCGCGACTGCACCGTCGCAGCCAGCCGGATCGGCTGTCGATGCGTTTCGCCACGGCCTACGTGCGCGCAGGATTTGATACGTTATATCGTTTCGATGGCGCTGCGCGATTCGGTCCGTGATCCCGTCCACTCCGACAACACCACACCGATTACCGCAATGGATGACCACCGACGCCCCGCGCCGCCTTTCGTTCGCAGGCTGCATCCCATGTCGCTGCTGCTCGCCGCGAGTCTCGCACACGGCGAGACGCTCGCGCCGCCCGCCGATCGCCCGTCGAACGAGCCGCCGGCGACGACGCTCTCGCCGATCTTCGTGACCGCCAATCCGCTCGGCGCATCGGCGCTCACGTCGCCAACCGCGTCGCTGTCCGGCGATGCGCTGACGCTGCGCCGCGCCGATTCGCTCGGCGATACGCTCAACGGCCTGCCCGGCGTGTCGACGACGACCTACGGCCCGCTCGTCGGCCGCCCGATCATCCGCGGCATGGACGGCGACCGCATCCGGCTGCTGCAGAACGGCGTCGCCGCGTACGACGCATCGTCGCTGTCGTACGACCACGCGGTGCCGCAGGAGCCGCTCACCGTCGAGCGCGTCGAGATCGTGCGCGGGCCGGCCGCGCTGCTGTACGGGGGCAACGCGGTCGGCGGCGTCGTCAACACCATCGACAACCGGATTCCGCGCGAGGCGGTCAACGGCGTTTCGGGCGCGGTCGACGCGAGCTACGGCGGCGCGAACAACGCGCGCGCGGGCGCGGCGCTCGTCGAGGGCGGCAACGGCCGCTTCGCCTTCCATCTCGACGCGTTCGGCCGCGAGACCGACGAGCTGAGAATCCCCGGCTATGCGCACTCGGCGCGCCAGCGCGCGCTCGACGGCGAGGACGCGAGCGAGCCGTACGGCAAGCTGCCGAACAGCGACGGACGCCGCTACGGCGGCGCGGCGGGCGGCTCGTACACGTGGGCCGACGGCTACGTCGGCGCGTCGTACAGCGGCTACGAATCGAATTACGGCTCGGTCGCCGAGACCGACGCGCGGCTGCAGATGCGGCAGGAACGCGCCGCGGTCGCGTCGGAAGTGCGCAATCTGCGCGGGCCGTTCTCGCAACTGAAGTTCGACTTCGGCTACACGAATTATCTGCACAAGGAAATCGAGGACGGCGTGACGGGCACGACGTTCCGCAACCACGGCTACGAGGCGCGCGTCGAGGCGCGTCACCGCAAGCTAGGCCCGTTTGAGGGCGCGCTCGGCGTGCAGGTCGGCCAGAACACGTTCTCCGCGCTCGGCGGCGAGGCGCTCGCGCCGACGACGCGCACGACGAGCGTCGCGCTGTTCGGCCTCGAGGAATGGCAGGCGAGCGACGCGCTGAAGCTGTCCGCCGGCGCGCGCATCGAGCACGTGCGGCTCGACCCGAGCGCGAACGGCGACGACAAGTTCGGCTTCGCGCGCTCGCGCGACTTCAATGCGGGCAGCGTGTCGGCGGGCGCGCTGTACCAGCTCGCGCCTGCGTGGGCGCTCGCGGGCAACGTGTCGTACACGGAGCGCGCGCCGACCTTCTACGAGCTGTATGCGAACGGGCCGCACGGCGCGACGGGGCAATACCTGATCGGCCTGCCGGATGCGCAGAAGGAGAAGGCGGTGTCGACCGATCTCGCGCTGCGCTATGCGAGCGGGCCGAACCGCGGCAGCGTCGGCGTGTTCTACAGCCGCTTTCGGAACTATCTCGCCGAATACGACACCGGGCGGCTCGTCGACGACGAGGGCGCGCTCGTCGCGGCCGGCTCCGCCGACGCGCTGCGCGAGGCCGTTTATCGCGGCGTGCACGCGGAGTTCTACGGCGTCGAGCTCGAAGGCAAGTGGCGCGCGTTCGAGAAGCGCGGGCATCGCGTGGATCTCGAGCTGACGGCCGACTACACGCACGCGCGCAACGCGGACACGGGCGAGCCGCTGCCGCGGATCGCGCCGCTGCGCGCGACGCTCGCGGCCGATTACGGCTACGGGCCGTTCGGCGCGCGTGCGCAGGTCACGCACGCATGGGCGCAGCACCGCGTGCCCGACAACGATCTCGCGACGGACGGCTACACGTCGCTCGGCGTCGTGCTGACGTACAAGTTCCGCGTGGGCGCGACGAACTGGCTCGCATACCTGCGCGGCGACAACCTGACGAACCAGGATATCCGCTACGCGAGTTCGGTTGTGCGAAACATCGCGCCGCAGGGCGGACGCAGCGTGACGGTCGGGATGCGCACGACGTTTTGAGCGCGCGTGTGCGGGCGGGGAACCGGCGGCGAGGGGCGGCCAGGCTGAGCGCGGGGGCGCACTTGATGATTGGCTAGTCTTGCCGCTTGGTGCCTCATGCCGAACGCCGAACGCCGAATGTCGAATGTCAAAGGGCGAACGCCCAACGCCCAACGCCCAACGGCAAACGGCAAACGGCAAACGGCAAACGGCAAACGGCAAACGGCAAACGGCAAACGGCAAACGGCAAACGGCAAACGGCAAACGGCAAACGCCAAACGCCAAACGCCAAGCGCCAAACGCCAAACGCCAAACGCCCAAGGCTCGGAAAACCCACGGAACCCACAAAACGCACAAAACCCGACGTCCCCGCAGCCCCTCTTCTGTTCCCGGCCGTTCGTTTGTAAGATAGCGGTCGCCGCGCGCGGTGCTGAGGGCGCGCGCGGCGTCGTGCGAAACGGCATGACTTTCTTCCGCCATTCCTTTTCGAGTCGAGCATGAAAAGAACAATCCAGAAAAGCTGGGCGGCGCTCGTGCCGCTGCTCGTCGCGGGTTCGGTCTGCGCCGCCGCGCCGCTGTGCCAGACGCAGAAGCTCGGCGCGCACACGTCGAAGATGTGCGTCGAGCAGACGCCGTTCAAGCACGACTACTACACGCTGTGGGTCGACGATTCGCCGATCTTCATGCTGCCCGACGACTACGTCGAGAAGGTCGCGCTGACGCACATGGTGCCGGAGGACGGCGCGATCGAGTTCCCTCTGTCGAAGCAGGGCACGCCGACCGTGACGATTGCGGGCGGCTGCGAGCCGATCAGCGAGACGCAGGGCAAGGGCGCGGACGCGGTGAGCCTCGAGACCGGGCGCGTGTGCTCGTTCAACTGGGGCAAGGAGCCCGTCGTCAAGGATCTGCGCTTCAGCTTCGAGTAACGGGGGCGGTGCGCGGCGGCGCCCGCGGCGATGCGTCGTGCGTCGCACATGCGGATGCCGCTGCCGCTCAGGCTCGATCGGCTCGCCGGCACGCGTTGGGGGGGCGACCGCAGCGGGCTTCGGCGTCGCCAAAGAAAAACCCGGCCGAGGCCGGGTTTTTTCGTTTGGAATGCCGACGAGCATCGGGTCGCGCATCGGATTGCCTGTTGGGCGGCGCGCCAAGCTGCCGCTGCCCGCGCCACGCATCATTCCAGGTCTGCCTGCTCCGTGCGCGCGAAGATGTCCCAGCTCGCCATGAACAGCGCGGCGACGAGCGGGCCGATCACGAAGCCGTTGATTCCGAAGAGCGCCATCCCGCCGAGCGTCGAGATCAGCACGACCCAGTCGGGCATCTTGGTGTCCTTGCCGACGAGGATCGGCCGCAGCAGATTGTCAACGAGCCCGATCACGCCGACGCAGAACGCGACGAGGATCACGCATTTCCAGATTTGCCCCGTGATCGCGAAGTAGCCGGCGGCGGGCACCCAGACGAGCCCCGCGCCGATCGCGGGCAACAGCGACAGGAACGCCATCAGCGCGCCCCAGAGGATCACGCCCTCGATGCCGAGAATCCAGAAGATCAGGGCGCCGAGCGCGCCCTGCACGGCCGCGACCGCGATGTTTCCCTTCACGGTCGCGCGCACGACGGTCGTGAACTTCGTGAGCAGATGCTGCTTGTGCTCGTCGTCGAGCGGCAGCGCGCGCCGCACGCGGCGGCCGATTTCGCCGCCGTCGCGCAGCAGGAAGAACACGAGATACAGCATCACGCCGAAGCTCACGACGAACTGGAACGTGTTCTGTCCGATGCTGAGCGCCTGCGCGGCGACGAACTGGCTGATCGCGGCGGCCCCGTCGGTGAGCTTCTTCTGGATGCCGGCGATGTCGGTGAGCCCGTAGTTGCGCAGCACCCGGTGCACGGACGTCGGCAGCGCGTGCATGAACTCCTGGAAGTACTGCGTCATGTTCGGCTGCATCGCCTTGATCTGCTGATATGCGTACGCGATTTCCTGCACGAGCGTTCCGGCGACGAACGCGAGCGGCAGGATCACGATCAGGATGATGAGCGACAGCGTGACGAGCGCGGCGAGATTGCGGCGCTTGCCGAAGCGCGCGGCGAGCCAGCGCTGCACCGGCTGAAACAGGATCGCGAGAATGGTCCCCCAGAAGATTGCGCCGAAGAACGGCGTCAATATCCAGCAAAGGCCGACGGTGACGACTAAAAGCAGCAGGTGGAAGAATTTCTGGTGATCGTGCCCGCTATCCATGGTGTGCTCGGGGAGGATGGTTGATCGGCCGGGCAAGCCGCGTCGCGGCGGCCCGCCTTGATGCGTGGATTATGCCTGACGCGTGCCGCACGGCGAGCGTGCGCTGCCGCGCCCTGAGCGCACATCGTTCGGGCTGCGATCGAAAGCGCCGCGGCGCAACGCCGCGGCGCGGGCGGGGACACGGCGCGAATGCGCGATGCGCTGCGCCGCTTTCGTCAGAGCTTCAGGCGCGTGACCTTCGTTCCGTTGATCGACAGATCGCCCATCAGGCCGGCGTTGGTCAGCACGATCACGTCGACCGGGCCTGTCGCGGTCGACGTGTCGACCGCGCCGTTCGCGCCCATCTTGACGAGCGCGACCGACGCGTCGGCGCCGGCGGCCCAGCCTTGCGAACCGCGGAATTTGTCGAGCGCGTCCTGCGTCATGAACAGGAAGATGAGCGCCTTCGATTGCGCGCCCGCCTGCAGGCCGACCGACAGCGACGACGTGTTGTAGTAGCCGAGCGTCGCGCCGCCGACGCGCAGCGCGCCGTTGCCGCTCTGGCCGCCGAAGATGAAGCCCGCCTGCAGCACGTTCGGGAACACGAGCACGCCGCGCGATTTCGCGACGAGTTCGTGCGAGCCCGGCACCGTCGAGTAGAGGCGCGACAGCGTCGCGTTCACGCGCGCGTCGATCGCTTCGCGGGTCGACGCATTGGACGCCGCGGTCGACGGCGTGTCGGGCGTGGTGGTGCAGCCCGCGAGCGCCAGGCTGCCGAGCATGGCCGCGATCGCGGCTTTCATAACGAGAGTCTTGCGCATGATGCTTCCTCCATCTTGAAGGTTGAACGTCGGGCGACAGCGCCGCGCTTATCGACGCGCAAGGAGGATGCCTGCCGCGAATGCGAGGCCGGCGACGATGCCGGCCGTCTGCCACGGATTGTCGTGGACAACCCGGGACACGCGTTGCGCGGACTGCCGCAGCCGGCGCGACGCGTGCCACGATGCGTCGTCGAGCGTGTCGCGCGCGGCTTCGAGCCGCCCGTGCAGGCGCTTGCGGAGCGC
This sequence comes from Burkholderia sp. ABCPW 111, assembly GCF_000773065.1. Classification (NCBI taxonomy): domain Bacteria; kingdom Pseudomonadati; phylum Pseudomonadota; class Betaproteobacteria; order Burkholderiales; family Burkholderiaceae; genus Burkholderia; species Burkholderia sp. ABCPW 111. Next base: position 7,888 of record NZ_JPWT01000064.1, read on the forward strand.
CTCGATGTCGACGTCTTCCTTGAGCAGCGCGTCGAGCTCGTCGACGAGCGAGCGCATGTTGTCCTTCACGTCGCCGTTCAGGTCGCGCGCCGCGGAACGCGCATCGTGCGCGAACCGGCGGCCGGCGCGTCGTGCTTCGGAGAGGCCGCGGTCGAGCTTGTATTCGACGGAGTCGGAAAGAGCCATGATGATCGTTCTCCTGAGGGTTTGAGGGAAAGGTGCGGACGTTGCCCCTATGTGATCCGCTATCCGGCCCCGAGTTTCGCGCGGCGGCGGCGGCGCGCCGGCGCGGTGGGGCCGAAGCCTTTGCGGGGCGGGGCTTGGCGGAAAATGCAACAGTTTGTGCGGCAATCGGGCGCAGCGCCGCTGCGCGTTCGAATCGATGGTGGAAGTTTTTGCGGATCGGTGTGCCGGATTTCGGTAAATGTGACTGGCGTCGCGTGCGGGAGAAGGGGGGGCTTTCTTCTTGTTCGCGCGTTTTGCGCATCGTTGCGATGCGCGTCGCCAGACGGGCGCTCGCGCCGAGATCGTGAGGATTCCGTCGTTTTCGGATACGCATGCGCGCATGTGCATCGATGATTCGATGTCGGCAGCATCGGTCGAGTCGTCGATGCGTTGAATCGGTGATTCACCGATTCAACGATTCAACGATTCAACGATTCAACGATTCAACGATTCAACGATTCAACGATTCAACGATTCAACGATTCACCGACGCGCTGATGCGCCTATGCGCCTATGCGCCGATTCGACGGTGCCCGGAGGCGCCGATGCGGCTGTCGAACGTGTTCGAGATCCGCGTTCGGGCCGCGGCATGACGCGATGAAAAGCGGCATGCGCGCCCGCCACTTCTCGCCATCGAGAACACAACCGCCGACGGCCGGCACGTTGCCAGCCCGGTTTGCGGCGTCGCTCGCGTGAACGCCGATAGCGGCGCGTTGCGCATCGCACGCCATCCGCCGTCCGCCGTCCGCCGCGCGCAGCGAACGGCGAGCGGCGAGCAGCGCGACATCGAAAGCGTTACCGCGAAGCGCGGCGGCTATGCGCCCCCGCCATTTCCGCGCCCCGGCGCGAGGCCGCCGCCGCGTATTCGTCGGCGAGCGCGACGTCGATCAGCACCGGATCGTGATCGGACGAGCGATACGCGTCGGGAGCGTAGTACGTGCGCTGCTGCTCCGCGCTCTTGTACGCGAGCGTGTATTGCAGTGCGACCGGCTCGTCCGCGTTGATGTGCCAGTCGTGCACGGCCTTCACGCGCGACGCGAGCGCGCCCGTCGCGAGCGCGTGATCGAGATAGCCGGCCTCGCCGTTGTACATATAGCTGTATGCGCCCGAGCCGATCTTGCTCGACACGAGATTCAGGTAGCCGCGCGACTCGAGCGCGCGAACCGGGTCTTCATACGTGTAGCTGTTCAGGTCGCCGATCAGCAGCACGCCTTCGCTGTGCGCGCCGGTCGGATTGCGGGCGAGCCAGTCGGCGACTTTCGCCGCCGCGCGCGTGCGCGTCGCGTTCCAGCAGCCCTGACCGTCGCCCTGGTCGAGGTCGTCGCCCGCCGCGTTCGGGCAGTTCTTCGATTTCAGGTGATTCACGGCGACCGTCACCGCGCGCGAGCCGCGGACCGGGCGGAACGTCTGCGCGAGCGGCTGGCGGTTCTTGTCGTCGATCGCGAGCGTCGCCGGCTCGCCGACCGGCTTGACCTTGCGGCTGTCGTAGATCAGCGCGACCGCGATCGCGTCCCCGCCGAGCCGCGCGACGCCCGGATCGACGACGCGCCAGCCGTCGCCGAGCTTCGCCGCGAGCTGGCGCACGGCGCTCAACTCGCCGTAGCCGTCGTTCTCGATTTCCATCAGGCCGATCACGTCGGCGTCGAGCGCCTTCAGCGCGCTGACGATCTTCGCGTCCTGCCGGACGAATTCTTCATAGCTCTTCGCTCCGCGGTTGTTCGGATCGTCGAAGCCCTTGCCCGTGCCGTCGCCGTTGAAGTAATTCAGTACGTTGAACGAAGCGACCCGCAGGTTCGCGCGCGGATCGCGCGCGGGCGCGGACGTGCGCGGGTTCGCATTCGCGGCGAACGCCGGCGTGCGCGAGCCCGGCACCGGCTGCAGGCGCCACGTGCCGTAGCGCATTTCGAGCACGCCTTCGACGTTCGCCGCCGTGTAGCCCGCGCGCAGCGTGTTCGCGGCGGAGAGCGCCGGCGCCGGGTAGGGAACGGTCGCGGGATTCTGCTTGTTCGAGCCGTCGTCGAGGATCAGCCGGTTGCGTGCGTTCGCGTCGGCCACCGTGTTCGCCTGCGCGGGCGGCACGACGCTCGTCGGCGTGCGCAGACGCCCGTTGCTGAGCAGCACGCTGCCGTAGCGGCCGAGCTCGTAGACCTCGGTGACGGTCAGCGTCTGCGGCAGCCGCACGAGCATGCCCTCATAGGCGGCGAACGTGCCCGGGCTGTCGACGGGCAGCGTGAGCGTAGCGGGCGTGACCGACTGGCCGCCCGCGCAGACCGCGATGCCGCCCGACAGCGTGAGCTGCGTCTGCCCGTATTTCTCTTCGACCTTGCCCGTCAGATGCACGAGGTCGCCCGCCTGCGCGCGCGCTTTCGGCGCGTAGACGAACAGCCCCTCGGAGACGCCGGGCTGATTGCGGCGCTGCGGATCGGCTTGCTGGACGAAGAAGCCGCCGAAGCCGTCGGCGCCGCCGAAGTCGGCCGTGACGACGGCTTCGATCGATACGTTCCGGCCGGCGAGCGGCGACGGCGCGCCGGCGCCTTGAATCTCGGCGATCGGCGTCGCGCTGCCGCCGCAGTTCGTGCTGACGGGCGCGGCCGTGGCCGCGAGGGCGGGCGTGGTCGCGATGGCGGACAGAAGCGACAGGGCGGTGAGCAAGGGCGTCGGAGTGCGCATGGGGACAGTCCGTTGTGTGGGAATCCTGAAAGCTTAATGGTGCATGTTGACAGTTTTGCGTAAAGAATAGATATGGATATGTAATCTGGCCAGGTTTTTTCGAGCAATGGCCCAGCGCATCGGCGGCGCGGGCGCGGCGGCGCGCGAGCGAACCGTTTCCATCGTCCGGGCCGCTGGAGCCGGTTGCGCTCATGCGCCGGGCGAGCGAATGGCCGCACGGCTTCGCCGCGCGCGGGCAGCCATCGATTCCGATGGACCGCCGCTCGTTGGCCGCTCAAAATAGAAGCGCAGCCGTCCGTGATCGGCGGCGCGATGTGGCCGCATCGCGCGATTCCGGAGGGCCACGTCATAGGAGGTGACGCAAATGAGCTATATGTTGTTGATCGTCGAACCGCGGGGCCAACGCGCGGCACGCGCGCGAGCCGAAGGCGAGATCCTGTACGAGCGGATGCGCCACTACGCCAGCGAGTTGCAGTCGCGCGGCATACTGATCGGCGCCGAATCGCTCGTGTCCGACGACAAATCGACGCGCGTGCAGGTGCGCAACGGCGAAGTGCGGCTCGTGGACGGGCCGTTCGCCGAAGCGAAGGAAATGGTCGGCGGCTTCTTCCTGCTCGACGTCGCGACGGAAGGCGAGGCGCTCGCGATCGCCAAGGATTGCCCCGCAGCCGAGTGGTGCTCGGTCGAAGTGCGCGAGATCGGCCCGTGCTTCTCGTGACCGGATGCGAGCGCGCGCGCAACGCTCGCCGGAAGCCGTGCGCCGCATGAATCTGGGGTTTTCCCTGATTCGATATCCTTGATGTCGAGCGGGGATCGCGTCGTCCGTCGTAGGGGCAGGACGCCAGGTCAGGCGTCCTGTCATCTGCCGAAGGAGAGCGCGATGCGTTTCATGATCATGGTGAAGGCCAACGCGACGAGCGAGTCCGGCGCGATGCCCGACGAGTCGCTGATCGCCGCGATGGCGACGTATCACGAAGAACTGGCGAAGGCGGGCGTACTGCTCGACGCGTCCGGCCTGCAGCCTTCGTCCAAAGGCTGGCGCGTGCGCTATTCGGGCGGCAGGCGCACCGTCGTCGATGGTCCGTTCACCGAAACGAAGGAGCTGATCGCCGGCTACACGCTGATTCAGGTGCGCTCGCGCGACGAGGCGCTCGAATGGGCCCGCCGTTTTCCCGCGCCGTTCGGCGAGCGCGAGGACGGCGAGATCGAAGTGCGGCAACTGTTCGAGCTCGACGATTTCGAGCCGAGCGGCGCGGTCGAGCGATTCCGCGAGCTCGAGAGCAAGCTCGGCTGACGCCGGCGACAGGAGACGGCAATGGTCCAGATCGTGGTGATCGCCGGCGCGGTGGTGATTGCGCTCGCGCTGCTGTTGATGCTGTATGCGGCGTCGCGGCCGGGCACGTTTAGCGTCGAGCGCAGCGCGCGGATCGACGCGAACGCCGCGCGCATCTTTCCATACGTGGCGGACTTGCGCCGCTTCAACACGTGGAATCCGTACGAGCGCAAGGACCCGACGCTGCGCGGCGAATACGGCGCGGTGACCTCGGGCGTCGGCGCGAGCTATGCGTGGACGAGCGAGAAAGTGGGCATCGGCCGCTTCGAGATCACCGAACTCGACGAGCCTTCGCACGTGACGATGCGGCTCGATTTCGAGAAGCCGTTCGAGGCACACAACGTCGCGGAATTCACGCTGCGGCCGGAGGGCGACGCGACGGTCGTCACGTGGGCGATGCGCGGGCCGTCGCCGTTCCTGTCGAAGCTGATGCAAGTGTTCTTCAGCATCGACAAGATGGTCGGCGCGGATTTTTCCGCGGGGCTCGCGAACCTGAAGGCGCTCGCCGAAGGACGCGCATGACGGGGAACGCCGTTCATCGCGCGATAGACGCCGTCTGGCGGATCGAGGCCGCGAGAATCATCGCGCATGTCGCGCGGCTCGTGCGCGATGTCGGCGTGGCCGAAGAGCTCGCGCAGGATGCGCTCGTTGCCGCGCTCGAGCACTGGCCGCGCGGCGGCGTGCCGGATAATCCCGGTGCATGGCTGATGACGGCCGCGAAGCGCCGCGCGCTCGACCATCTGCGACAGAACGCGCTGCATGCGCGCAAGCACGAGCAGATCGGCCTCGATCTCGACGCGCTCGGCGCGCACGTTTCGCCGGACGTCGCCGACGTGCTCGAGGCGGCGCGCGACGACGACATCGGCGACGATCTGCTGCGGCTCGTGTTCACCGCGTGTCATCCGGTGCTGTCGACCGACGCGCGCGTCGCGCTCACGCTGCGCCTGCTGGGCGGGCTGACGACGGGCGAGATCGCGCGCGCGTTTCTCACGCCCGAGCCGACGATCGCGCAGCGGATCGTGCGCGCGAAGCGCACGCTGTCTGCCGCGAAGGTGCCGTTCGAAGTGCCGCGCGCGCCCGAGCGCGCGTCGCGCCTCGCTTCGGTGCTCGAAGTCATCTATCTGGTTTTCAACGAAGGCTATTCGGCGACGGCGGGCGACGACTGGATGCGTCCCGCGCTGACCGACGAGGCGCTGCGGCTCGGGCGCGTGCTCGCCGAGCTCGCGCCAAGCGAGAGCGAGGTGCACGGGCTCGTTGCGTTGATGGAGATCCAGGCGTCGCGGATGCATGCGCGCGTCGATGCGCGGGGGCGCCCCGTGTTGCTGCTCGATCAGGACCGCAGCCGCTGGGACCCGCTTCTGATCCGGCGCGGGCTCGCCGCGCTCGCGCGCTCGGAAGCGCTCGGCGGCGCGAGCGGCCCGTATGCGCTGCAGGCGGCGCTCGCCGCGTGCCACGCGCGTGCGCGCAGCGCCGCCGACACCGACTGGGAGCAGATCGTCGCGCTCTACGACGCGCTCGCGCAAGTCGCGCCGTCGCCCGTCGTCGAGCTGAATCGCGCGGTCGCGGTCGGCATGGCGTTCGGGCCGGCGGCGGGGCTCGAGATCGTCGACGGGCTCGCGGCCGATCCGGCGCTCGCGCGCTATCACTGGCTGCCGAGCGTGCGCGGCGATCTGCTCGCGAAGCTCGGGCGGCGCGACGAAGCGCGGGCGGAGTTTCGACGCGCGGCCGGCATGACGCTCAATGCGCGCGAGCGCGAGATGCTGCTCGCGCGGGCGATGGAGCGATGATGGTGCTTTCGATTTTCGATTTTCGATTTTCGATGCGTGATGCGCGGCGTGTCGTCGAGCGGGCGCGCGCTGCGGATGCGGGATGTCCGACGCTCGATGTGCGAGCACGCGGCTTGACGGGCTTTCGACGCGCGCGGCGCGCGGGCGTGTGCCACGACGTCGCGCGACGCACATGTCGATGTCGATCGGGGCGACGATGCACATGTGAGTCGTTGCGCTGCGTTGGTATGTGTCGGAACAGCGCCGCTTCATTCGGACATCTGGTGAACCGCTTCACGTAGTCTTCCGAAAGCCGAAAGCCGAAAGCCGAAAGCCGAAAGCCGAAAGCCGAAAGCCGAAAGCCGAAAGCCGCCAACCGCCAACCGCCAACCGCCAACCGCCAACCGCCAGCCGCCAACCGCCAACCGCCAACCGCCCGGCAAAGAATCGACAAGCGAAGCATTTTCAAGCCCTCCCCATCGTCGATTTCATTTCGAAGCTTTCCCGTTTTCCGATAATGCATCGCAGTCCGAACAGGAACTTGCGCCGCGTCGACGACTCCCACGGTCGCGCATCGCTTCATCGCGCAACCTACTCGCTCGGCGCGCCGCGCCGATTCTCAATCGCAAGTTACGACTCGAACGGAAAAGGGTATGGCTGAAGAACAACAAGCGAAAATCATCAACGAGGGCAGGCGCGGTTTTCTCGCGCGTTCGTCGGCATGGCCGGTGGGGATGCTCATGCTGCCGCTCGCCGGCTGCGGCGATGGCGACGGCGTCGTGTCGTCCGCGCACGCGCAGGATGCGTCGCAATCGTCGGGCTCGACGGGCGGCGCGGGCTACACGATCGATCGCTCGATCCAGTCGCCGAATCAGGATTCGCGCGTGCGCACGCTCGTGCTGCACTACACCGCGCAGACGCTCGCGGATTCGTTGGCATCGCTCACCAGTCCGCAGCGGCAGGTCAGCTCGCACTATCTCGTGCCCGACGCGGCCGACGACGGCCAGCGCTTCAAGGTATTCGAGCTCGTGCCGGAGGCGCGCCGCGCGTGGCATGCGGGCGTCAGCTACTGGCAGGGCGACCGGATGCTCAACGCGGGCTCGGTCGGCATCGAGATCGTCAATCTCGGCTTTCCGCCGGAAGACGAGAACCTGCCGCTGATGAACCGGCGCTGGTATTCGTATCCGGACGCGCAGGTCGCGGTGTTCGGCGCGCTCGCCGCCGACGTCGTCGCGCGGCACCAGGTGCTGCCGCACAAGGTGGTCGGGCATTCGGACGTCGCGCCCGGCCGCAAGACCGATCCGGGGCCGCTGTTCCCGTGGAAGAAGCTCTACGATCAATACAAGATCGGCGCGTGGCCGGAGGCCGAGGCGGTCGACTACTACCGGACCAACCGGCCTTTTTCGGGCGATGTCGCGAGCCTGCAGTCGAAGTTGCTCGCATACGGCTACGACACGCCGCAGACGGGCACGCTCGACGCACAGACGGTCAACGTCGTGTCGGCGTTCCAGATGCACTTCAGGCCGTCGCGCTATGACGGCGCGCCGGACGTCGAAACCGTCGCGATCCTCGACGCGCTGCTCGAGAAGTACTTCAACCGCAGCCGCGCGATCAGCAAGCAGGTGCTGCCGGGCGCGACCGCGCCGGCGGGAGAGAAGGGCAGCGACGTATGGCCGCTTGCGCCGGCGTCGCCGCGCTGACGTCGCAGACGCGCGCGTACCGTGCCGAGACGCGGCGCGGTACGCCACGGTGCGGTGCGGCGCCGCGCCGTGCGGTGAGACCGCCGTCCGCCGAGCCGCGGCCTTCGAAGGTCATCGCCACGACTATCGACGGCATTGAAAAAGCCTATTGGGGGATGCGCACGGAAGCGCCTAGATTGAAATGCACGGTGCCCCAGCGGCGGCAGCCGAGTTGCGCATCGTTCCCCACAATCGTTCATCCGGTCCGGCGCCGCGCGCCGGCATCGGACACGGAGGCGCAGATGGCACAGCTCAAGGGCAGCAAGACCGAAGAGAACCTGAAGTACGCATTCGCGGGCGAGTCGCAAGCGAATCGCCGCTACCTGTATTTCGCATCGAAGGCGGACGTCGAGGGACAGAACGACATCGCCGCATTGTTCCGCTCGACCGCCGAAGGCGAGACCGGCCACGCGCACGGCCACCTCGAATATCTGGAAGCGGTCGGCGATCCGGCGACCGGCTTGCCGTTCGGCACGTCCCGCCAGAATCTGCAATCGGCGATCGCGGGCGAGACGCACGAGTACACCGACATGTACCCGGGCATGGCGAAGACCGCGCGCGAAGAAGGCTTCGAGGAAATCGCGAACTGGTTCGAGACGCTCGCGAAAGCGGAGCGCAGCCACGCGAATCGGTATACGAAAGCGCTCGACGGGCTCGTCGACTGAGCGCGCCGCTCGCCGGCCCGCGAGCGTTCGCCCGCCGCATCGCCGGCCGGACGCGGCCGCGCGCGAGCGCGTCGCCGCGGGGCGGGCGCCACGCGCGCGTCCGCGCGCAACATGATGGAGCTGCCCCATGTCCCATCGAGAAGGCAGTCTGGAGGCTCCCACCCGGCATCCGCTCGATTGGCGATCGGATGCGTTCTACGATCAAGCCGCGATCGACGCCGAGCTCACCCGCGTATTCGAGATCTGCGCCGGCTGCCGGCGCTGCGTGTCGCTGTGCGGCGCATTTCCGACGCTATTCGATCTCGTCGACGAGACCGACACGGGCGAAGCGCATGCGGTCGATCCGAAATCGTTCGGCAAGGTCGTCGACCAGTGCTATCTGTGCGACCTCTGCTACATGACGAAATGCCCGTACGTGCCGCCGCATCCATGGAACGTCGACTTCCCGCATCTGATGCTGCGCGCGAGGGCCGCGCGCTACAAGCGCAACGACGTGAAGCTGCGCGACAAGCTGCTGTCGAACACCGACATGCTCGGCTATTTCGCCGGCATCCCGATCGTCACGCAGGCCGTCAATGCCGCGAATCGCACGCAGCCCTTGCGCGGCGCGCTCGAGGCGACGCTCGGCGTCGACCGGCACGCATGGCTGCCGCCGTTCGCGCCGCGCAAGTTCCGCCGCGCCGCGCAGCGCTCGCCCGGCCCGACGCCGCGTGACGGCGAGCGCACGCCGGGGCGCGTCGCGATCTACGCGACTTGCTACGTGAACTACAACGAACCGGGCATCGGCCACGATCTGCTCGCGGTGCTCGCGCACAACGGCATTCCGTACGAACTCGTCTCGAGCGAAGCATGCTGCGGGATGCCGCTGCTCGAACAGGGCAATCTCGAAGGCGTCGCACGGAAGAAGGACGCGAACATTCCGGTGCTCGCCCGCTACGCGCGCGAAGGCTATGCGCTGATCGGCGCGATTCCGAGCTGCGTGTTGATGTTCAAGAGCGAACTGCCGTCGATGTTCCCCGACGATCCCGACGTGCGCGCGGTCGCCGACGCGTTCTGGGACCCGTTCGAATACGTGATCGCGCGCCATCGCGACGGACTGCTGAAGACCGATTTCAAGCACGAGCTCGGCACCGTGTCGTATCACGTGCCGTGCCATGCGCGCGTGCAGAACATCGGGCGCAAGACGGCCGACGCGCTGTCGCTCGTGCCGGGCACGAAGGTAAACGTCGTCGAGCGCTGCTCGGGCCACGCGGGCACGTTCGGCGTGAAGAGGGAATTCCATGCGCAGGCGCTGAGGATCGGCGCGCCGGTGTTCAAGTCGATCGCGGAGCAGGCGCCCGACTACATGTCGTCCGATTGCGCGCTCGCCGGACACCATATCGAAGAGGGCATCGGCGCGAAAGGCGTCGAGCCGCCGCCCTTCGCGCATCCGCTCACGCTGCTGCGCAAGGCATACGGCATCTGAGCGCGGCCCACCGAACGAGGACCACGACATGACGCTCACCCGCGACTCGCTGCTGACGCTCGAAGCGTACGCGAAGGTGCGCCGCCAGGAACGAGCTCGCGTGATCGAGCACAAGAAGCGCCGCGCGGTGCCGGTCGGCAATCATCTGCGCCTGCTGTTCGAGGACGAGACGACGATCCGCTATCAGATCCACGAGATGCTACACGTCGAAAAAATCTTCGACGAGGACGGCATCTCGGCCGAGCTCGACGCGTATCTTCCGCTCGTGCCGGACGGCAGCAATCTCAAAGCGACGATGCAGATCGAATACGAAAACGAAACGCAGCGGCGCGCGGCGCTCACGCGCCTCATCGGCATCGAGGATCGCGTTTTTCTCGTCGTCGGCGATGAGACGCCTGTCTATGCGATCGCGGACGAGGATCTCGAACGCGAAACGGCGCAGAAGACGTCCGCCGTGCACTTCCTGCGCTTCGAGTTGAGCGGTGCGATGAAGGCGAGGCTCAAGGCGGGCGCGCCGCTGTCGATTGGCTGCGACCATCCCAACTACCCGGTGCAAACGATGCGGATCGATCCGGACGTCGCCGCGTCGCTCGCCGGCGATCTGGATTGAGCGAGCGCGCGGCACGCGGCCGAACGAGCTGGCATCGATCGCATTTAATCAATTATGAGATTGCGTGTAATGAAAAGTATAACGATTGGAAAAGGATTTAATTACCGAACAATAAACAATTTGTCACGTATTTTCCCTTAATTTACCGATGTTGCAACGACGTCGGAAAATGCTTCCACTCATGCTGGGAGCTTGCGCCGGAACCGCTTGAAATATACTTTTCATATTCCCTTCAGCCTTGCTGGACGGGGCTTTGTGGCCACTCGAGATAAGAAATTCATAAAAATATGAAGGAAAAGCTGACCCTGCTTGACCACTTTCTTGTTTCAGTGCGTAACATGACGCCGGTGTCATATTGAGATAAACCCTGATGATGGTATGCTTCATGCACAAAAAATATCGCATACGAGTGAGACAGTGGTTCGTGCCTCATCGTCGGGAGTCGCGGCACCTTGTTTGTGCCTAGCGCGCCGGCGTGCACAACCGAATAGCGGTCCATGTGCAACCTGGCCGCGGTCACGAGAGCGACACGCTCGTGGCCGTGCCGCCAATCGCAGCCCGGCCTGGCTGCGTGGAGAGATCTATGTTCTTCGATGAGCTAAACGATGAAGAGTGGGCCCGTCTGTCGACGTTGATCGCCGATGAACCCATCCGACTGAACCGACGAGGTCGTCCGCGCGCGGAGAATCGGGTCGTTGCGAACGCGGTGCTGTGGATACTCACCACGGGCGAACCGTGGTCGAAGCTGCCCGGTCGCTATCCGTCCGGTCCGACGTGCCGGCGCCGTTTCGAAGAATGGCTCGCGAGCGGCACGCTCGGCGAGATGGTGAGAGTGCTGTCGGAAGAAAGCGGCCGCGCGTTCGCGTACGTGCCGCCGCCGCCCGAGTCCGTCACGCCCGTGCGGCGCGCGGAGCCCGCAGCCGATTGCGATCGGCTGCGCGGCGTGTTCTGGCAAAACCCGGAGTCGTGGCAACTGCCCGTCGCGCAAGCGAACGTCTGCCGCTCGGGCGCGGGCGTGAACGTTCGGCGCTTCGCGAGCGACGACGAGGAAGACGAGCCGCGCGACGTCGAGAAATCGCATCGCGACGGCTTCGCCGTGCCCGGCGCGGCCGTGCGCGACCATGGACATGGCCGCGCGCATCCCGCCTCGTTCAGCTTCGCGACACACGCGCCGCAAACCGAGACCTATCGCGGCTACACCGTGTACGGCATCGCGCAGCCCGTGCAGAACCTGATGTATCGGGCATGGGCGGAGATCGTGCAGGACGATCGGCGCGTCGAGCGCTCGGGACTCATCGGCCCGCGCTTCACCGACGCCGAATCGGCGGAGCAGTACGCGCTCGATTGGGCGCGTCAATGGATCGATCGCCAATCCGGGAGCGCGCAGAGCAAGCGTGAAGCGTCTGCGCCCGCGGACGGGGCGGCGGGCAAGTCGGTGCCGACGATCGCCGGGCTGTCCGCGCTCGCGATGGCCGAAACCAACATCAAGCATTTCGCGGCCGAGCGCCGTCGCGCGCTGGCAGAGGGACGCGGCGATGCGCCGCAAGTGCAGGTCGACCGGCACGAATACGCATATCGCGTCGGTTGAATGCCGTAGCGCCCGTCGCCGCGCGGCCCGCTTGGTCGCGGACCGCGCGGCCGCTGCGGGGCGGCCGTCCCGTTACCGTCAGTGTCTTCCATAGTTGTCTTCGAAGCGGACGATGTCGTCCTCCCCGAGATACGAGCCCGATTGCACTTCGATCAGTTCGAGCGGCATCTTGCCGGGATTTTCGAGCCGATGCGATACGCCTAGCGGAATGTAGGTCGACTCGTTCTCCGACAGCAGGAATGTTTCGTCGCCGCGCGTGATTCGTGCGGTGCCGCGCACGACGATCCAGTGCTCGGCGCGGTGGTGATGCATCTGGAGCGACAGGCGCGCGCCCGGCTTGACGACGATCCGCTTCACCTGGAAGCGCTCGCCGCTGTCGACCGAATCGTAATGCCCCCACGGGCGATGCACCTTGCGGTGATCGGACGTTTCCGCGCCGGATTCCGCCTTCAGGCGTCCGACGATTTTTTTCACGTCCTGCACGTGCGCGCGATCGGCGACAAGGATCGCATCCGGCGTTTCGACGACGACGAGATCCTGCGTGCCGACGCAGGCGATCAGGCGTCCTTCCGAATGCGCGAACGTCGACGACGCCTGCTCGAAGCACACGCGGCCGCGCGCGACGTTGCCGTCGGCGTCCTTGTCGCTGATCTGCCAGAGCGCGTCCCACGAGCCGACGTCTGACCAGCCGGCGTCGAGTGGCACGACCACGCTCTCGCAAACGGCGGGCAGGTTCGACAACGGTTCCATCACCGCGTAGTCGATCGAGTTCGACGGCGATGCGGCGAAGCTGTCCCGGTCGACGCGAAAGAACGGACCGTCGTCTCTGCCGAGCGCGACCGCACGCGCGCAGGCTTCGTGGATCTCCGGCTGGAAGTGGCGGATCGCCTTCAGCCACACCGACGCGCGGACGATGAAGATGCCGCTGTTCCACCAGTACTCGCCCGATGCGACGTATTGCTGAGCGAGCTCGAGATGCGGCTTTTCGACGAAGCGCTCGAGCTTCCTGACCGCGACGCCGAGCCCGGCGTCGCCCGCACTCGCGGCGCCGACGCGGATGTAGCCGTAGCCCGTCTCGGCGCGCGTCGGCACGATGCCGAGCGTCGCGATCATCCCTTGCTCGGCATGGCGCACGCCGGCCGCGACCGCTTGCTGGAAGCGCGCGACGTCGGCCACCGCGTGGTCGGCCGGCATCACGGCGAGCACGGCGTCGCCGCCGCCCGCGGCCGCATGCAGCGCGGCGATCGTCAGCGCTGGCGCGGTGTCGCGGCCGAGCGGCTCGAGCACGAGCGTCGCGTCCTTGCCCGCGAGCCGCAATTGCTCGGCGGTCGTGAAGCGGTGCTCTTCGCCGCACACGACGATCATTCGTTCGGATACCGGATGATCGGCCGACAGGCCGTCGAGACGGCGCGCGGTCGATTGCAGCAGCGATTCGTTGCCGAGCAGGTTGATCAGTTGCTTCGGATGACGCTCGCGCGACATCGGCCAGAGCCGCGTGCCCGACCCCCCGGCCAGAACGACGGGTTGCACGGAAAGGCGCGCGCCGACGGCGGCGGTGGCGGGGCCGGCGGCGGCGGCGGGCGTGGCGTTCATGATGGCGCTCCTCGAATACAAGACAGTCCCGAGGTTGTAGCACGACGTAAATCGACAATAAAAGAATCGCACGGATGCACCCGATTGGCGGCTTGTTATCGTGCGGTGCAAACAAGTTGCATCGAATGCGCGATAAGTAATGAATAAAAAATTAAAAAAATATTGGGTGCGGGTCCTTGGTGCCCTTGCCGGACAAGGGTTTCATCTCGATCTTCAGATCTTATGGTTCTCTATCGAAGTGATTGATTCGGAAAAACATGCTGCCTGAAAAGCATCGCGCGACCGAAAAAATTTCCGATTATTTTTAGAAATACTTGTGCGCTTGCGGGAGGAATTTTCTTCCCGGTTCAATAACGCCATGCAATGTTTAAATCGGATGCACGTCGACGAGATGTGTGCGGCCGGTTTCCGTCTCACGAGGAAGAGTCATGTTGAGCGTGCTGGCTAGGATGATCGATATCGCGATGGCCGTGGCGGGCGCGTTGTTCGCCGCGATGATCCATCACGGCGGCTTCGTGTGGCTCGACGACCTTCAGCGCACGGTCGTCGTGTTCGACTGCATGCTCGTCGTCGTGTTCTTTCCGGCGTTCGGCATCTATCAGTCGTGGCGCGGCAAGCCGTTGTTCGGGCTCATGTGGCGCGTGTCGGTCGCGTGGCTCGTCGTCGAGGGCGCGGGCATCCTGATGAGCTTCAGCGTTCATCACGCGGGCGAGCTGTCGCGCCTGTGGCTCGGCTACTGGGCGATGGCGACGATCACGCTGCTGGTCGCCTCGAAGGCCGGCGTCTACGCGGTGCTGCGGCAACTGCGGCGCGGCGGCTTCAATCACAAGTCGGTCGCGATCGTCGGCAGCGCGGATGCGGCCGCGACGAAGCGCCTCGTCGCCCACATGCGGGCGCGTCCGGATGCGGGCTTCAATCCGGTATGCATCTACGACGAGCACGACGACGCGGCGCTCGCCGAGATCGAAGGCGTCGCGATCGAGCGCCGCTTCGGCGATCTCGTGCGCCTCGTGCGCGGCCGCGAGATCCGCGAGCTGTGGCTCGTGCTGCCGCTGTCCGAGGAGCCGCAGATTCACCGGATCGTGACCGAGTTCCGAAACGATTTCGTCAACATTCGCTTCGTGCCGGACGTGCGCAGCCTGTCGTTCTTCAATCAGGAAGTCATCGAACTGCTCGGCGTGCCCGCGATCAATCTCGCCGCGTCGCCGATCACCGACGTGCGCATCCTGCCGAAGTTCGTGTTCGACCGGCTGTTCGCGCTCGCCGCGCTCATGATGCTGTCGCCCGCGATGCTCGCGATCGCGGCGCTCGTGAAGCTGACGTCGCCCGGCCCCGTGTTCTTCCGGCAAAAGCGCAAGGGCATCGACGGCAACGAGTTCGAGATCTACAAGTTCCGCTCGATGAAGGTGCATCACGAGGCGGCGGGGAGGATCACGCAGGCGAAGAAGAACGACGCGCGCGTGACGCCCGTCGGCCGCTTCCTGCGCCGCACGAGCCTCGACGAGCTGCCGCAGTTCATCAACGTGCTGAAGGGCGAGATGTCGGTGGTCGGCCCGCGTCCGCATGCGCTCGAGCACGACGACATCTACAAGGATCTCGTCAAGGGCTACATGTTCCGTTACCGGATCAAGCCGGGCATCACCGGCTGGGCGCAGATCAACGGCTTTCGCGGCGAGACCGATCGCGTCGAGAAGATGATGGGCCGGGTGAAGCTCGATCTGTACTACATGCAGAACTGGTCGTTCTGGCTCGACATCAAGATCGTCGCGCTGACGCTGTGGAAAGGCTTCACGGGCAGCAACGCGTACTGAGCGCGGCAACGCGTTTTTCGACTCACTGGGTAAGAGGTTCGACAGATGAATCTGACTATCATCGGCAGCGGTTACGTGGGGCTCGTCACGGGCGCCTGTCTCGCCGACATCGGCCACGACGTGTTTTGTCTCGACGTCGACCGGAAGAAAATCGACATCCTGAACGGCGGCGGCGTGCCGATTCACGAGCCGGGCCTCAAGGAGATCATCGCACGCAACCGTTCGGCGGGCCGCCTGCAATTCTCGACCGACGTCGAGGCGGCCGTCGCGCACGGCGACGTGCAGTTCATCGCGGTCGGCACGCCGCCCGACGAGGACGGCTCCGCGGATCTCCAGTACGTGCTCGCGGCCGCGCGCAACATCGGCCGGCACATGAAGGGCTTCAAGGTGATCGTCGACAAGTCGACGGTGCCCGTCGGCACGGCCGAGCGCGTGCGCGCGGTGGTCGCCGAGGAACTGGAAGCGCGCGGCGACGATTCGATGTTCTCGGTCGTGTCGAATCCGGAGTTCCTGAAGGAAGGCGCGGCGGTCGAGGACTTCACGCGGCCGGACCGGATCGTGATCGGCTGCGACGACGACGTGCCCGGCGAACGCGCGCGCGAGCTGATGAAGAAGCTCTATGCGCCGTTCAATCGCAATCACGAGCGCACGCTCTACATGGACGTGCGCTCGGCCGAGTTCACGAAATACGCGGCGAACGCGATGCTCGCTACGCGCATTTCGTTCATGAACGAGCTCGCGAATCTCGCGGACCGATTCGGTGCCGACATCGAGGCTGTGCGCCGCGGGATTGGCTCCGATCCCCGCATCGGCTATCACTTTCTGTACGCGGGCTGCGGCTTCGGTGGCTCGTGCTTTCCGAAGGATGTCGAAGCATTGATTCGCACCGCGTCCGAGCATGGGCAGGCGCTGCGTGTGCTGCAGGCGGTGTCGGCCGTCAACGACGAGCAGAAGCATGTGCTCGCGCGGAAGGTCGTTTCGCGTTTCGGAGAGGACCTCACGGGCCGCCGCTTCGGCGTGTGGGGGCTCGCGTTCAAGCCGAACACCGACGACATGCGCGAGGCGCCGAGCCGCGCGCTGATCGCGGAGCTGCTGTCGCGCGGCGCGCACGTCACGGCGTACGACCCGGTCGCGCAGGCCGAAGCGCAACGCGTGCTCGCGCTCGACTTGCACGATCGACCGGATGCGCTCGCGCGGCTCGCGTTCGCCGACGACGAAGCACAAGTCGCGCAGGACGCGGACGCGCTCGTGATCGTCACCGAATGGAAGGCGTTCAAGAGCCCGGATTTCGCGGCGCTCGGCAAGCGCTGGAAGACGCCCGTGATTTTCGACGGACGCAATCTGTACGAGCCGATCGCGATGCGCGAGCTCGGCATCGAGTATTACCCGATCGGGCGGCCGGGCGCCGCGCCGCACGCGGCTAAGAGCGACGGGCGCCGCGCGCGCGCGGCGCGCGCCGGCGCGTGAGCAACGACGCGAGTTCGACCATGTTCCGCAATATTCTGATCGTATGCCGCGCGAACGTGTGCCGGAGCCCGGCTGCGGAGCTGCTGTTCAAGTCGATGGCGCCGCGCGCGTCGCTCTCGTTCCATTCGGCGGGCATCGACGCGAACGACGGCGACGGCATCGATCCGACGATGTCGCGCCTGCTCGCGGCGCGCGGTGTCGACGCGGCGCCGCATCGTTCGCGGCGGCTGAGCCGCGTGCTCGTGCGCGCCGCGGATCTCGTCCTCGTCACCGAGCGCGGGCAGATTTCCGAAGTCGAGGCGATCGATCCGATCGCGCGCGGCAAGGTGCATCTGCTCGGCAAATGGGAGGGCGCGGAGATCGCCGATCCCTACGGCGGTCCCGAAGCCGATTATCGGGATAGCTACACATTGATCGAACGTCTGGTTCAAGGATGGCTGCAAAAGATATGCTGAATCGTTCGCTTAGACCTCTGGCGCTTGCCGTCGCCGCCGCCGTGCTGTTGCAGGCGTGCGCGATGGCGCCCGGCAACTACCTCGACACGTCGCGTCTCGACGACAAGGATGCGCAGTCGACCGAGCACTACAACGTGCAGCTCATCACCGCGCAGATGATCGTGTCGCAGGCCGATGCGCAGCATAAGGAGCGGCCGCTGCCGCCGTCGCGCTTCGTCGATCCGATGCAGTACGTGTACCGGGTCGCGCCGCAGGACATTCTCGGCGTCACCGTCTGGGATCACCCGGAGCTGACGACGCCGCAAGGCCAATCGTTCTCGAGCGGCGGCAACACGACGCAGACGGTCGCGGGCGCGCTGCAGCAGCCGTATGCGAATGCGCTGCCCGGCCAGGCCGATCCGTACGGGCAGACGGTGATGTCCGACGGCACGATCTACTTTCCGTTCGTCGGCCGCCTGCACGCGGCGGGCAAGACGGTGGGCCAGGTGCGTGACGAGCTCGCCGCGCGGCTCGCGCGCTACGTGAAGAATCCGCAGGTCGACGTGCGCGTGCTGTCGTACCGCAGCCAGAAGGTGCAGGTGACGGGCGAAGTGAAGACGCCCGGCCCGCTCGCGATCACCGACGTGCCGCTCACGCTCGTCGACGCGATCACGCGCTCGGGCGGCTCGACGAACGAGGCGGACCTGCAGCGCGTGCGCCTCACGCGCGAGGGCAAGTTCTATCAGCTCGACGCAAACGGGATGCTCGATCGCGGCGACGTCACGCAGAACGTGATGCTGCAGCCGGGTGACATCGTCAACGTGCCGGACCGCAGCGACAGCCGCGTGTTCGTGATGGGCGAAGTGAAAACGCCCGCGACAGTGCAGATGCTCAAGGGACGCCTGACCATTGCCGACGCGCTGACGGCGGGCGGCGGCATCCTCGACACCGACGCGAATCCGCGCCAGGTGTACGTGCTGCGCGATTTGCAGGACAAGCCGAACACGCCCGACATCTTCCGTCTCGACATGACGCAGCCCGACGCGCTGATGCTGTCGAGCCGCTTCCAGCTGAAGCCGCTCGACGTCGTGTACGTCGGCACGTCGGGATCGGTGCGCTTCAACCGCCTGCTGCAGCAGATTTTCCCGACGATCCAGTCGATTTACTACATGAAGCAGATCACGCGCTGATCGGTCCCGGGCCGTCGCGCGCGGCCCGCCTCAACCTCAAGCGGGAATGCATGGTGAATACGCAAGCGAAACATCCTTATGCCGACCTCGCGGTGAAGACCGACGAGGAAGACGTCGTCCTGGGACAGATGATCCAGGTGATTCTCGACGATATCTGGCTGCTTCTCGGCATCGCGTTTGTCGTGATCGCGCTCGCCGGGCTCTACTGCTACGTCGCGAAGCCGGTTTATTCGGCCGATGCGCAGGTGCGCGTCGAGGTGGGCGACAACACGTCTCAGGCCCTCACGCAAACGCAGACAGGCGCGATGATCAACAGCGGGCCGCCCACGCCGCCGACCGATGCGGAGATCGAGATCATCAAGAGCCGCGGCGTCGTCGCGCCCGTCGTCGAGCAGTTCAAGCTGAACGCGTCGGTCACGCCGGACACGTTCCCGATTCTCGGCGCGATCGCCGCGCGGCTCGCGGCACCAGACCATCCGGCGAAGCCGTGGCTCGGGTTGTCGTCGTACGCGTGGGGCGGCGAGGACGCGAACGTCGATTCGATCGACGTGTCGCCCGCGCTCGAGGGCAAGAAGCTGACGCTGACGGCCGGCACGGACGGCGGCTACACGCTGGCCGATCCGGACGGCAATGTGCTCGTGCGCGGCAAGGTCGGCGAGAGCGAGCAGGGCGGCGGCGTGACCATCAACGTATCGAAGCTCGTCGCGCGTCCCGGCACCCGCTTCACGGTGGTCCGGCAGAACGATCTCGATGCGATCACCGCGTTCCAGTCGGCGATTCAGGTGGCCGAGCAGGGCAAGCAGACGGGCGTGATCCAGATCTCGCTCGAAGGCAAGGACCCCGAACAAACCGCGCAGATCGCGAACGCGCTCGCGCAGTCGTACCTGCATCAGCACGTGACGAGCAAGCAGGCGGAAGCGACGAAGATGCTCGAATTCCTGAAGAACGAGGAGCCGCGTCTGAAATCGGACCTCGAGCGCGCGGAGGCGGAGCTCACCCAATATCAGCGCACGTCCGGCTCGATCAACGCGAGCGACGAAGCGAAGGTCTACCTCGAAGGCAGCGTCCAGTACGAGCAGCAGATCGCCGCGCAGCGGCTGCAACTCGCGGCGCTCGCGCAGCGCTACACGGACGAGCATCCGCTCGTCGTCGCGGCAAAGCAGCAGCTCGCGCAGCTCGAAGGGGAGCGTGCGAAGTACGACGGCAAGTTCCGCGGGCTGCCGGCGACCGAGGTGAAGGCGGTTGCATTGCAGCGCAACGCGAAGGTTGCGGAAGACATCTACGTGCTGCTGCTCAACCGCGTGCAGGAGCTGTCGGTGCAGAAGGCCGGCACGGGCGGCAACATCCGGCTCGTCGACGCGGCGCTGCGCCCGGGCGTGCCGGTCAAGCCGAAGAAGGTGCTGATCCTGTCGGCGGCGGCGCTGCTCGGCCTGATTCTCGGCACGAGCGTCGTGTTCCTGCGCCGCAACCTGTTCCATGGCATCGAGGACCCGGATCGCGTCGAGCGCGCGTTCAATCTTCCGCTGTACGGCCTCGTGCCGATGAGCGCCGAGCAGGCGCGCTTCGACGCCGCCGACAAGGGCAGCCGCGTGCGGCCGATTCTCGCGTGCGCGCGCCCGAAGGACATGAGCGTCGAAAGCCTGCGCAGCCTGCGCACCGCGATGCAGTTCGCGCTGATGGACGCGAAGAACCGCGTGATCGTGCTGACGGGCCCGACGCCCGGCATCGGCAAGAGCTTCCTCGCCGTGAATCTCGCCGCGCTCGTCGCGCATTCGGGCAAGCGCGTGCTGCTGATCGATGCGGACATGCGGCGCGGCACGCTCGACCGCTACTTCGGCATGGGCGAGAAGAACGGCTTGTCGGAGTTGCTGAGCGATCAGGTCGCGCTCGAAGAGTCGATTCGCGAAACGTCGGTGCCGGGGCTGTCGTTCATCCCGTCCGGCTCGCGTCCGCCGAACCCGTCGGAGCTGCTGATGTCGCCGCGTCTGTCGCAATACCTCGACGGCCTCGCGAAGCGCTACGACATGGTGATCGTCGATTCGCCGCCGATTCTTGCCGTCACCGACGCGACGATCTTCGGCGAGCTCGCCGGATCGACGTTCCTCGTGCTGCGCTCCGGCATGCACACCGAGGGCGAGATCGGCGACGCGATCAAGCGGCTGCGTACCGCGGGCGTGCAGCTGCAAGGCGGGATCTTCAACGGCGTGCCGGCGCGCACGCGCGGCTACGGCCGAGGCTATGCCGCCGTGCACGAATACCTGAGCGCGTGACGTGGGCCATTCTCCGATCGACGAGGTGACGATGAAAATTTCCGTACTCGTGCCGACCTACCGGCGTCCGGCGGATCTCGCGCGCTGCCTGATCGCGTTGCAGCGGCAGCGCGTCGCGCCCGACGAGGTGATCGTCGTCGCGCGCGCCGACGACGACGCGACCCACGA
This sequence comes from Burkholderia sp. ABCPW 111, assembly GCF_000773065.1. Lineage (NCBI taxonomy): Bacteria > Pseudomonadati > Pseudomonadota > Betaproteobacteria > Burkholderiales > Burkholderiaceae > Burkholderia > Burkholderia sp. ABCPW 111. Next base: position 28,882 of record NZ_JPWT01000064.1, read on the forward strand.
GCGGCTCGCCGATCCGGGCGTGTGCGGCGCGCTTGCGCTGCGCGTGGTCGCGGTCGACGTGCCGGGGCAGGTGGCGGCGCTCAATCGTGGGCTCGACGCGGCGCGCGGCGACGTGATCGCGATCACCGACGACGATGCCGCGCCGCGCGCCGACTGGCTCGAACGGATCGGCGCGATATTCGCCGCCGATCCGCGCGTCGGCGCGGTAGGCGGCCGCGACTGGGTGCACGAAAAAGGCTGCCTGCTCGACGGCGAACGTCCGCTCGTCGGCCGGCTCACCGTGTCGGGCAAGATCATCGGCAATCATCATCTCGGCGTAGGCGGCGCGCGCGAAGTCGATACGCTGAAAGGCGCGAACATGAGCTATCGCCGCGCGGCGATCGAGGGCCTGCGTTTCGACACGCGCCTTCGCGGCGCGGGCGCGCAGACGCACAACGACACGTCGTTCAGCATGTGCGTGAAGCGCGCGGGGTGGAAGCTCGTCTACGACCCGGCTGTCGCGGTCGATCACTATCCGGCCGAGCGCTTCGATGACGACCGCCGCGACGCCGCATCGATGGCCGCGCTGTCGAACGCTGCATACAACCTGCATCTGACCTTGCGCGAGCATTTGCCGCCCGCGCGGCGCATGATCGCGTGGTGGTGGTGGACGTTCGTCGGCACCCGCGTGTATCCGGGGCTCGCGCACGTCGCGCTGACCGTCGCGGCGAAGAACGGCGCGAGCATGCGCGCGCGATGGCGTGCCGTGCGGCGAGGTGCGCACGACGCGCGGCGCGTGACGCCCGCGCCGCACGCCGGCGTCGCGCGATGAGCGACACGTTTCGGATTCACTTGTTTCGGGCTGGAGTTACCGCATGATCGCCACGAAGGTTCACGTTCATCTCTTTTACGGCGCCGATCCGCGCACCTATCGCAAGGGCGACGACATCGGCTGCCTGTACGGCTATCACCATGCGGAGTCCGAAGAGTTCGCACTGACGTATTCGCGCGATGCGCGCGAGAACAGGCTCATCAGCGTCGGCCGTCGTGCGCTGAAGTACGTGCTCGGCTTCGATCTGATGCATGCGTGGCGCAACCGCGCCGAGCTGCTGGGTTCCGACGTGATCTGGACGCACACCGAACAGGAGCATCTTGCGGTGGCGCTCGTGCTGAAGCTGTCCGGCGCGCGCGGCGCGAAGCCGCTGCTGCTCGCGCAAAGCGTGTGGCTGTTCGACAAATGGCCCGACTACGGCGGCGTGCGCCGTTGGGCGTATCGGATGCTGATCGGCCGCGCGGACGTGCTGACGACGCTCGCGCGCAACAACGCCGAGCTGTGCCGCCGCTACCTGCGGCGCGATGCACTGCACGTGTACTACGGGCTGAACACGCAGGATTTTCCGGTGCGCGTGCCGGACGCATGGTCGCCGCATCGGCCGTTGCGGATCGCCGCGATCGGCAATGATCGCGATCGCGACTGGAAGACGTTCGTCACCGCGTTCGGCGGCGATTCGCGCTATGACGTGCGGCTCGCCACGCGCCGCCGGATTTCGCGCGCGCTGCACGCGCCGAACGTCGAGATCGCGCCTGCTTCGGGCATCGTCAAGCAGCGCGAACTATATGACTGGGCGGATCTGATCGTCGTGCCGCTGCGGCCCAATCATCATGCGTCGGGCATTACGGTGATGCTCGAGGCGGCGGCCGTCGGGAAACCGATGATCGTGAGCGACGTCGGCGGGCTGCGCGACTATTTCCCGCACGGTACGGCGACATACGTGCAGCCGTTCGACGCTGGTGCGTTGCGGCGCGCGGCCGATGCGCTCGCCGCGCGGCCCGAGCAGGCGCTCGCGCGCGCGCGGGCGGCCGCGCGCCGGCTGAAGGCGCGCGATCTGACGACGCAGCAGTTCGCCGAGCAGCACGTTCGGATCACGCGCGATCTGCTCAAGCGCCGGCGCGCGCACGCGACGGCCGCGGCGGCGCTGTCGTTCGCGGATTCGCGTTCGCGCTCGAACGGGTGAGGGCCGCGACGGTGAGCGTGACGACCCTGCCCGTTCCCGCATCCGGCGGCGGCGCGAGCCGGCGAAAGCTGCTTGGCGATCCGAAGCATTGGGTCGCGCAGGCGGGATTGTGGACCGTCACGGGGCTGCTGATCGCCGCGCATCAGGGCACGCTTCTGACGTACGGTTTTCCGTGCCTCGCGGTGGCAACCGGCTTGTGGCTGTATTTCGTGAACCCGGCGCGCTACGTCGGCTTCATGTGGTGGATGTGGTTCCTGAGTCCGGAAGTGCGGCGTCTCGCCGACTGGTCGAAGGGCGCGTACACGCCCACGAGCCTGATCCAGATCGCGCCGCTCGCGGTCACGATGATCGCGGGGCTCGGCCTGCTGCGCCACTACCGGGTGCTCGCGGAACGGCGCGGACTGCCGGTGCTGCTGATCCTGTTCGGCCTGATGTACGCGTTCCTCGTCGGCGTCGTGTCGAGCGGCCCGCTCGCCGCGACCTACGACCTCGCGAACTGGCTCTACCCGGTGGTGATCGGCTTTCACATCGTCGTGCATTCGCGCGATTACCCCGAGTACCGCAAGGTGATCCTGTCGACGTTCGTCTGGGGGATGTTCGTGATGGGCATCTACGGGATCGTGCAGTTCTTCGCGATGCCGAAATGGGATGCGCTGTGGATGATCGGCTCGCAGATGAATTCGCAGGGTGATCCGGTGCCGTACGGCGTGCGTGTGTTCAGCACGATGAATTCGTCGGGCCCGTTCGCGTTCGCGATGATGGGCGCGCTCGTGTTCATGATCGCCGCGACCGAGCGCGTGCGCTGGCTCGCGGGGGCGGCGGGCTTCATCTCGTTCTGCCTGTGCCTCGTGCGTTCGACGTGGGGCGGCTGGGTGATCGCGCTCGCTATCCAGCTCGCGAAATCGAGCAATCGCGTGCGCGTGCGGATCATCGGCAGCGCGATCGTGCTGGCCGCGCTGTGCGTGCCGCTTTTGACCGTCGGCCCCGTCGCGGACCGCCTCGGCCAGCGTCTGCAGACGATCACGAACCTGAAGGACGATCGCAGCTACGACGATCGCAACAAGTTCTACGCGACGTTCGCGCAGACCGCGTTTACCGACGTCGCGGGCGAAGGGCTCGGCGCGACCGGCGCGTCGACGAAACTGTCGAGCGACAGCGGCAACCTCGGCAAGTACGGCAGCTTCGACAGCGGCGTGATGAACGTGCCGTTCGTGCTCGGCTGGCCCGGCACGCTGCTCTACCTGCTCGGGCTCGTTTGGCTGCTCGCCCGTGCGCTGCGCGTGTCGTTCAGGCTGCGCAGCGACAAGTTCGTCGCCGCGTGCCTGAGTCTCAGTTTGTCTGTCTTCGCGATGCTCGTCTTTACCAATTCGTTCATCGGCACAGGAGGGCTGTTGCTGTTCATGAGCATATTTTCGATCTTGTCCGCGGCGCACTGGCAAAAGCTACAGCGCGCGAGCGCCGCGCGTTTTCCGGGAGCCGAACAATGAGAATCGCTATCGTCACGCACGTCGTGCGGCATAACGACGGCCAGGGACGCGTCAATTACGAGATCGCGCGAGCCGCGCTCGCGGAGAACTATCAAGTGACGCTCGTCGCGTCGCACGTCGCGCCGGAGCTGCTCGCCGATGCGCGCGTGCGCTGGATTCCGGTGAAATCCGGCCGCTTCTGGCCGTCGACCCTCGTCAAGCAGCAGGTGTTCGCGATCAAGAGCGCATGGTGGCTGCGCCGCCATCGCGATGCGTACGACGTGCTTCACGTCAACGGCTTCATCGCTTGGGTGCGCGCCGACGTGAACACCGCGCATTTCGTCCACGGCGGCTGGTTCGCGAGCCGTTATTACCCGTTCGGCCTCACGAAGGGAGTGTGGTCCGCGTATCAGTACGTCTATACGCGAACCAACACGCTGCTCGAACGCTGGGCGTATCGCCGCTCGCGCGCGATCACGGCCGTGTCGCAGAAGGTGGCCGACGAGATCCGCCGGATCGGCATCGACGGCGACCGGATCGGCGTGATCTACAACGGCGTCGACGCGCAGGCGTTTGCGAGCGCGACGCCCGATCGCCGCGCATTCGGTTTGCCGTCCGAACCGTTCATGCTGCTGTTCGTCGGCGATCTGCGCACGCCGCGCAAGAACCTCGGCACCGTGCTGAAGGCGCTGACGCAGTTGCCGCCCGACGTGCACTTGGCGGTCGCGGGATCTTTGCCGGGCAGTCCGTATCCGGACGAGGCGCGTGCGCTGAAGATCGATTCGCGCGTGCACTTTCTCGGGCTCGTGAAGAACATGCCGACGCTGATGTCGTCGGTCGACGCGTATGTGTTTCCTTCGCGCTACGAAGCGATGAGCCTGTCGCTGCTCGAGGCGATGGCGGCGGGGCTGCCCGTCGTGACCGCGCGCACCGCGGGCGGGGCGGAGATCATCACGCCGGATTGCGGGATCGTGCTCGAGGACCCCGACGATCCGGCCGCGCTCGCGCAGGCGATCGGCCGTCTCGCGCGCTCGCGCGACGCGTGTCGCGCGATGGGCGATGCGGCACGCAAGCTGATGGACGGATTCGGTTGGGCGCGCATGGGCGCGCAATACATTGCGCTGTATCGCCGGCTGCGCCAGTCGTCGCAGTCGCCGTCGCTCGTCGGCGCCGAGCATGCCGTGACGCAGGAGCCATCGTAATGAATCACACAGGAACGTCGATCAAGTCGCTGCAAATCGGCATGCACTGGTTTCCCGAGCGGGCGGGCGGGCTCGATCGCATGTATTACGCACTCGTCGGCGCGCTGCCGGGCGCGGGCGTCGCGGTGCGCGGCGTGGTCGCGGGCTCCGAGCGCGTCGCGGCCGACACGGGCGGCGCGATTCGCGGCTTCGGGCCGGCGACGTCGTCGCTGCCGCGCCGGATGATCGCCGCGCGCCACGCGCTGCGCGACGTGATCCGCGCCGAGCGGCCCGACGTGGTGTCGTCGCACTTCGCGCTGTACACGTTTCCCGGGCTCGACGTGACGCGCGGCATTCCGCAGGTGTCGCATTTTCAGGGGCCGTGGGCGGACGAGAGCCACGTCGAGGGCGCGGATTCGCTTGGGCAGAAGGTCAAGCACCGGCTCGAGCAGGCGGTCTACTCGCGCTCGTCGCGGTTCATCGTGCTGTCGCGCGCGTTCGGGCAGATTCTCACGTCGCGCTACAACATCGATCCGGCCCGCGTGCGCGTCGTGCCGGGCTGCGTCGACACCGCGCAGTTCGATCTGCCGATGATGCCCGCCGACGCGCGCCGCAAGCTGCAACTGCCGCAGGACCGGCCGATCGTGCTCGCGGTGCGGCGGCTCGTGCGGCGCATGGGGCTCGAGGATCTGATCGACGCGGTGAAGATCGTGCGCCGTCGGCATCCGGACGTGCTGCTGCTGATCGCGGGCAAGGGGCGGCTCGAAAGCGAATTGCAGAAGCGGATCGACGACGCCGAACTCGGCGACAACGTGAAGCTGCTCGGCTTCGTGCCCGACAACCATCTGGCCGCGCTGTATCGCGCGGCGACGGTGAGTGTCGTGCCGACCGTCGCGCTCGAAGGATTCGGGCTCATCACCGTCGAATCGCTCGCGTCCGGCACGCCGGTGCTCGTGACGCCCGTCGGCGGGCTGCCGGAGGCGGTTGCCGGCTTGTCGGATGCGCTCGTGCTGCCCGAAATCGGCGCGCACGCGATCGCGGACGGGCTGACGGCCGCGCTGTCGGGCTCGCTCGTGCTGCCGGATGCGGACGCTTGCCGGCGATACGCGCGCGAGCATTTCGACAACGCGGTGATCGCGCGGCGCGTTGCGCAGGTCTACGAGGAGGCGATTCGAGCGGGTGACTGATCGGTGCGCGGTAGCAGGGCGCGGAAGTGGTGCCTGGGCGCGTTCGCGCATCCGGGTTCCTTGAGTGGCGCCCGAGCGTTCGCGCATCCGGGGTCGATGCGCGTCGCGGGCGAACGGGCCGCGCGGCTTTGTCGCGGTGCTCCGCAATCGCCGGATGAGAACGCCGGATGGAGGCGCGGTGTGCCTCGCGGTGCAATGCCGCTCCGCTGGCCGCTCGAATGATCGACGACGAAATGGGCGAGCGCTTGGACGCGAGCAGGAGCCTGCTCATCGCGCGCGCTCGCCGCTCGGCACGCGGCACGAGCAAGAACGCTCGCGCCGGAAGGCTCAGTGCCGGCCGCCGCGCCACCGGCCGGGCGCGAGCCCGAACCGTTTCGTGAATGCGTGCGTGAACGCGCTCTGATCGGCGAATCCGATTTCGCCGGCGATGTCGGCGAGCGAACGCTTCGGATCACCGAGCAATACGACGGCGGCGTCGAGCCGCAACCGCTGCAGATAGCGATGCGGCGTCTCGCCGAACGCGTCGCAGAAGAGCTGATGGAAGCGGCGCATGCCGAAGCCGCAGTGTGCGGCGAGATCGGCGATGCGCAGCGGCTCGGCGAGATGCGCGCGCAGCCAGCGATCGATCCGCGCGAAGTCGAGCCCGGCGGCGGGCTGCATCGACGAAGCGCCGCCCAATTCGCCGACGAGCGCGCCGCATAGCCGTGCGGCCGCCTGCCAATGGAGGCGCCGGGCCGACAGCGCGTCGACGCGCGCCGCGAGTTCGCCGACGAGCGCCGTGAGGCCCGGATCGATCGCGATCGTCTTCGCGCGCTCGAACAGCCGCTCGGGCACGGCGAGCGAGCCGAGCGGCAGGTCGAGCACCAGTTGGCTGTTGTCGGCGAGCCCCGCGTATTCGTGCCGCGAGCCGGCCGGAATCAGCCATGCGGAGCGGCGGTCGATCCGCTCGTCGACGCCGTCGACCATCATCGTCATCGCGCCGTCGACGCCGAGCACGATCTGATGGAAGTCGTGCACGTCCGATTCCTGCACGGCGCCGTAGCGGCGCAGCGAGAGAGTCGGCGAAGCGAAGCGGGCCATGATGCGGCGACGGTCGGCGAAACGGGGGCGACGGGCGGCGCCTGCGTCAGACGTCGAGCAGTTCGACTTCGAACACGAGCGTCGCGTTCGGCGGAATCACGCCGCCCGCGCCGCGCGCGCCGTAGCCGAGCTGCGGCGGGATCGTGAGGCGGCGCACGCCGCCCACCTTCATCCCCTGCACGCCTTCGTCCCAGCCCTTGATGACCATGCCGCCGCCGAGCACGAACGCGAACGGGTCGTTGCGGTCCTTGCTCGAATCGAACTTCTGGCCGTCGGTGAGCCAGCCGGTGTAATGGACGCTCACGGTCTGGCCCGCTTGCGCTTGCGCGCCCGTGCCTTCGGTCAAGTCTTCGTATTTGAGGCCGGATTCGGTAGTGACGGCTGTCATGAAATGCTCCTGATTGAAACGAAATGACCGCTATTGTAGGGGAGCCGCGCGAACTCGGCCGGATTTCGCGGCGCGCCGCGTTCGCCGCTTCGCGCGATGCGGCAAAAATGCGCCCGGCGATCGCGTTTGCAAGCCCGGGCGGCGGCCCGCGCCGTCGCGCCGAAACCCCCGCCGCACGGGGCTCACGGGCCGGCCGCACGGCGCTTCTCGCGCGGCCGGCGTTTGGAAGGCCGCCACTAACTCGCGCCTTGCCTATCCGCGGCTCCTCGCCATATTGTTTCAGTTATTAATGTAAAGGTCGGTGGCCGCACGGCGGGCGCGCGAGGCCGGGCCGCTCGATGCGGCGGCCCCGGCGTGCGGAGCCGGAAGCGCGCGATCGACGTCGATCCGTCGGCCGCGCGAGCGTTCGCCGACGAACGCGACGAGCGCGACGCCGGCCGGATGCCGGGCATGGCTCGCATCGACGCCGTCCTCGGCCGCCCAGACAGGAGACATCGATGAATCAACCCGCGAAGTCGACGGACCCCGTGTTCGTCATGCCCGTGCGCCGCGACCTGCGCTTCAATTTGCCGGTCGAGCGCGCGACGGATTGGCATGGGCAGGGCTCGCAAGTCTCGCACTTCTTCAATGCGCTGTCGCTGCTGTTTCCGGCGGGCGAGCGTTTCTTCATGGATTCGGTGCGCAACTACCGCGACCGAATCGACGATCCGGTGCTGAAGAAACAGGTGCTCGGCTTCATCGGCCAGGAGGCGATGCATACGCGCGAGCACGTCGAGTACAACGATCTGATGCAGGCGCACCGGTTGCCGGCGCGCACGATCGACAGGCGCGTGTGGAAAGTGACGGGCTGGATGAAGAAGGTGCTGCCGCATTCGGTGCAGCTCGCGCACACGGTCGCGGCCGAGCACTATACGGCGATGCTGGCCAACTGGCTGCTGACCGAGCCGTCCGCGCTGGCCGGCTCGCATGAAGGCTACAAGCAGATGTGGCAGTGGCACGCGCTCGAGGAAACCGAGCACAAGGCGGTGTCGTTCGACGTCTGGAATGCGGTGATGAAGCCAGGGCCGAAGCGATACCTGATCCGCATCGGCGTGTATTTGCTGACGACGATGACGTTCTGGCCGAACGTGTTCCTGATCCATTCGCAGTTGATCCGTTGGGACCGCACGTCGGACAAGAGCGTGCGCGGCCTTTGGCGCGTGGTCGGCCTGCTGTACGGGCCGCGTCGTGGACTGTTTCCGAAGATCGCGCGCGAGTGGCTGAGTTTCCTCCGGCCGGGCTTCCATCCATGGGACTACGACAACCGCCATCATCTCGCGCGCGTCGACGGCATCGTCGCGGCGACGCAGGCGCGCGCGGCGCTAACGCTGCCGCCGATCGAGCTCGACAGCGCGGAGCCGGCGTGAGCCGGTGAGCTCGCAGGCGGGCCGTCGCACTGGCGGCTTGTCCGGTGCGGCATCGCGGCGCGCGGCGGCCGCGCGGGCTGCACGTAACGCGCGGCGTGCGTTCTTCATGCGTTTTTCGTTCGCACTCGCGCGCGCTCCGGCCTATTTTTTTACGCTCCACGCGCTCCACGGCGCGCCGGGAAACATATCCGCGAGCGCGCTGCATCGGCCTCCCTTCATCCCGATTCCGTTTCTCGCCGGCTGCTCTTCCGGCAGCTTCAGCTCATCCCGCGCACGCGCGAACGCATCCGGACATTTCGCGCGCGTGAGATCCGCATTTTTCGTCGCCCGAGCGGAGGCAGACGCTCGACCGCCAGGCGCGTTGCCGTCTCGCGTGCCGGCGTCGAATGGGCGGCACGCGCGATTCGCTGCGAGTGCCGCGCGCACGGGCGCGCAAGCCGGCGAGGGCGGCGGCGCGGAAGGCCGCATATGAATTCCGACCCCACTAATTCACCCAATCCGCAGCTTATTGGGATCAGCCATTATTTTCCTTGTAAAGATCCCGAAATGGACTAATCTTGTTAGTAGATTCATTTTGAGACTAACTGCCATGTCCCGTCCTGCTTTGAAGCCGCTGCCGAATCCGCCGGAGGCGACGGTCGCGCAAATGTCGGCGGCCGGCCTGCGCGCGTTCTTCAACATCGCGCGCGACTGGGAGCTGTCGACCGACGAGCAGATCGTCCTGCTGGGCTCGCCCGGCCGCTCGACGTTCTTCAAATGGAAGGCGTCGCCGCAAACCGCGCGCCTCACGCACGATACGCTCGAGCGCCTGTCGCTCGTGCTCGGCATCTACAAGGCGCTGCAGATCCTGCTGCCGCAGCCCGCCGCGGCGGACGCGTGGGTCAAGCGGCCGAACGACGCCGCGCCGTTCAACGGCAGGCGCGCGCTCGACCGGATGCTCGCGGGGAACGTCAGCGATCTCGTCGCGGTGCGCCAATATCTCGACGCGACGCGAGGCGGATGGGCGTGATCTTTCCCGAACGGCAGACGAACTGGCCCGTCGCGGCGCTCGACTGGGCACCCGCCTACCGCGTGATCCCCACGCGCTTTCCCGCGATCAATCTGTTCGACCGCGTCGCGTCGGCCGAGGATTTCGACGCGCTGTACGCGCTCGAGGCGTTGACCAACGATCGCGTGCGTACCGAGGTGGGCGTGCTCGGTCTCGTGCCGCCCGACGAGCGGCGCTTCGGGCCGGGCTACGGGCCGATCATGGCCGCGTTCACGCACCTGAATCCGAACGGCAGCCGTTTCTCCGACGGCAGCTACGGCGTGTTTTATTGCGCGCACACGCGCAACACGGCGATTGCGGAGACGCGCTATCACGCGTCGCTGTTCCTCGCGGCGACGAAGGAGCCGCCGATGCGTCAGCAGATGCGTCTCTACACGGTGGCCGCGCACGGCGAGGTCGCCGATCTGCGCGCGTGGCGCGAGCGCGATCCGGCGTTTCTCGATCCCGCCGACTATGCAGCCGGGCAGGCGTTCGGCCGTGCGGTGCGCGAGGCGGGCGGCGCGGGCGTCGCGTATCCGTCGGTGCGGGACCCGGGAGGCGAATGTCTCGCGGCGTTCAGGACGCTGCTGCTGCGCGATTGTCACCACGCCGCGTATCTCGAATACAACTGGAACGGCGCGGCGATCGACGCGGTGTTCGAGCTGAGTCAGATCGGCTGACGATGCGGGCGGCGCGCGGCGGGACGCCCGGCGCAAGGCAGCATCGTTGCGCCGTCGCGGCTCCACGGTGGCGCCGCGGCCCGCGCATCAAGGCAGCGGCACGTCCGCCGCGCCCTGTTGGCGCGCGGCCGCGACCGACAGCGACCAGCTTTCGCCGCTGCGCGTGTCGAGCAGCGTGAGCCGGCCCGACGGATCGAACGCGCCGGTGTCGATGAACGTCTGCGCGCCGATTCTCACGACGTCGTGCATCGGCGTGTGGCCGCAATACGTGGTCGACATGCCGATCTGGCGTGCGGCCGGGTCGGTGCGGCCGTACGCGAGCTCGCGGCCCCACAGCAGGCGTGTGATCACGTCGGGCGCGTAGTCGCCGCGATCGAGGTCGGCGTCGCTGCCGAAGAATTCCGCGTGCAGCACGTTGAAGCGCTCGCCGCCTTCGCCGACGACGCGCACGAGCGGCAGTTCGCGCAGCCGTCGCGCATAGCATTCGAGCGTCGCGACGGGCAGGTCGGACGCCCAGTCGCCGCCGATGCGCTTCCAGACGCTCATCGGCAGCCTGCCGTCCGCGACCGAGCACAGCACGTCCTCGTGATTGCCGAGCACACAGTGGAACCACGGGCGCTCGAGCAGCGCGAGCGCCGCTTCCGACTGCGCGCCGCGGTCGACGAGATCGCCGACGGAGAACAGCCGGTCGCGCGCCGGATCGAAGCGCACGGTGTGCAGCAGCACGCGCAGCGGTTCGACGCAGCCGTGCAGATCGCCGACGACGAAATCGCGGCCGGCATGGTTCGCGGTATGGCGACGGATCAGGGGAGCGGTGTCCATTCGCCCATCTTAGGACACAGCCGCCCTTGGCGCAGCGGGACAACATGACGATAATCGCTGCGACGCGCCGCAGCAGCGGCGCGGTCTTTCACTCGACTTTCGATCGTCTCGACGAGGAATCATGACGCTTTATCCGCAAGTGCTGCGCAATCGTCCGCGCATGATGATCGCGGCCGCCGCCGGCGTCGCGTTCGGCCTGCTGTTCCCGTATCCGCTGCGGCCGTTCGCGCGTGTGCTGATCGGCTGGGATTGCACGATCTGGCTGTATCTCGTGCTGATGTGGGTGCGGATGGTGCGCGCGCAACATCACAGGGTGCGCGAGATCGCGATGCGCGAGGACGAGAACGCGACGATCGTGCTGACCATCATCTGTTTCGCAACGGTCGCGAGCATCGCCGCGATCGTGCTCGAGCTCGTCAGCGCGAAGAGCGTCGGATTCCGCTACGGCCTCGGTCATTACGCGGTGACGGGCGCGACGATGTTCGGCGCATGGTTCCTGATTCCGACGATCTTCACGCTGCACTACGCGCGGCTCTACTATCTGTCGCCGAAGGACGCGCGCGCGCTGTCGTTTCCCGATCGCGATCTCGAGCCCGATTATTGGGATTTCCTGTATTTCTCGTTCACGATCGCGGTCGCGTCGCAGACGTCCGACGTATCGCTGCGCGGGCGATCGATCCGGCGCGCGGCGCTCGCGCAGTCGATTCTGTCGTTCTATTTCAACATGGCGGTGCTCGGGCTGTCGGTCAACGTCGCGGCGGGGCTCCTGAGCTGAATTCGATTGCGCCGACGCCGCATGCCGCGTCAGCCGGCGCATTCGCGCCGGCGCGGCGAGGCGGCGCATGCGATTTCCGGACAGGCAGCCGTTTCCTTGCATTTCACGAGTGCGCGGCCTAATGTGCAGCCAGGAGGCTGCATATGAACACATCGACCGATCGTATCGAAAGGCGGATCGTGCTGAGCGCGCCGCGCTCGCGCGTGTGGCGCGCGCTGACGAACGCCGACGAGTTCGGCGCGTGGTTTCGCGTCGATCTCGCAGGGCAGACCTTCGAGGCGGGACGCCACGTCGAAGGCCGCATCACGTATCCCGGTTACGAGCATGTAGTGTTGCAGATGCGGATCGAGCGGATCGAGCCGGAGCATCATTTCTCGTACCGCTGGCATCCGGCCGCGGTCGATCCCGCGCTCGACTACTCGCAAGAGACGCCGACGCTCGTCGCGTTCGAGCTCGCCGACGTCGAAGCCGGCACGTTGCTCACCATCATCGAATCGGGCTTCGACAAGCTGCCCATCGAGCGCCGCGCGGATGCGTTCCGGATGAACGGCGGCGGCTGGGACGAGCAGATGAAGAACATCGCCGTACATGTCGACGCGCGCTGACGGCCGGCCGCCGCGCGCGCCGCTCAAGCGCGCGCAGTTGCGCGATTGCGCGACGGTGTTCGCCGCGCTCGGCGACGAGACCCGCTTGCGCATCGTCGCCGCGCTGTGCGCGGGCACGGCGCTGTCGATCGCGCGGATCACCGCGGGCACCGACATCACGCGCCAGTCGGTCACGCAGCATCTGCAGGTGCTGGCGGACGCGGGGCTCGTGCGTGACGCGAAGCTCGGGCGCGAGCGGCTGTGGAGCTTCGAGCCCGCGCAGATCGATATCGCGCGGGCGGCGCTCGACGCGATCGGCCGGCAGTGGGATCAGGCGTTGCTGCGGCTCGAGCACGCAGTTCAGGCATGATGGCTACGCTTGCGGCGCGTCGCTTCGCTTTCGCGGCGGGAACGGTCAGTTAAACGAACGATCGTCGATGGACGAACCGTTTCGCGCACGGCCGATGCGAGTGCCGTTTCGAAGCGGTCGCGAACGTCTCGCGAAATATCTCGCCACGCGGCTACTTGCCGTCGTGCGCGCTCCGCCTGGCGCATGGAGACAGTCCCGCTCGCCGCGCTCATCCGGCGCGCTCGGCGGCAGACGCCGAATCGAGTGGCGAGACGCGCGGGCATCGCTTGCCTGTCCGATTTCATGACCGCACGGAATCGCGATCGATGAAGGGCGGCTCGTGCAGCTGCTCACGCGCCAGACGCACGACGTGCTGCAGCCGGTTCACGCAGTCTATCGCCGCAATACGGCGATCTCGTCGCGTATCGCATCGTTCGTCGATTGTCTGACATCTGACGAGATGAAACGCATCGGATCGCAACGCGCTCGGCGCGGAAGTGCCGGGCGCCTAATCGGCGAATGCGTCGGGCCTGCAGCGACACGCGCTTGCCTCCTCTTTTACGATCGCATTCAACGCGAAACCGCGCTTTTCCGCTCTTGCTAAAGAATTCAACCGCGCGCAGCGGCATGCTTTGAATCATCCATTTATTTAGGCAGCCAAAAATACATCAACAAACGCTTAAATATCAGGTTCGGAGCTTATTCTTGAATCGCGCTGAAATCGTGCGGACATATTCTGGAAGTGATCTAAGTATTTCCGCAGGGAATTTCATCTAGCCTATCAATCAACGAATGCGGCGACGAACGACACGCATTCGAGCCGACGTCGAGCAACGCGCATTCCGCCTGTTCGACGTGCGCTCGCCGGCATTGCATCCGGGTGCGGGCGCGTCCGCTTCATCGGCGGATCGGCGGTGCAGCGGCAGAACGATTCGAACAAGCAGCCAGCAGTCTGAGAGAAAGCAGCACGCAGTCAAATGACGAGGGGCCGGTAGTCGACGGCGAACGAACGTGCATCGCAAGCGCGCATGCAGGGTCGTTCGCCCGTTAGCCGGTGCGCAATGCCGCCTGAATCTCGAAGGTGCCCGTAAAGAGACATCGCAAAGAGGATTCATTCAGATGGCCAGACACATCGTTCAAGCAATCCAGTCTCATGCGTTCGCCACGCCGTATAAATGCGCGTTGTCCGATTCTCGCGGCGATCTCGGCTACGCCGATCTCGACAGCTTCAGCACCCGTTTCGCGATGCGCCTGCAGGATCTGGGCTGCCGCCCGGGAGATCGCGTCGTGATGCTCGCGAGCCGCCGCGCGTTGCTCGTCGCGGCGATCGTCGGCGTGTTCAAGGCCGGCTGCGTGCACGTGCCGCTCGATCCGCGCATGCCGACGGACCGCCTGCGATACATCCTGCACGACGTCGCGCCGGCGCTCGTGATCGCCGACGAAGATCTGACCGAAGCGCTCGAGCACGCGTTGCCGTCGGCCGCGCCGATCCTGCCGCTGAGCGAGCTCGAGCGGCTCCTCGCCGACGCAGATTCGGCACGGCTCGACGCGCTCGTGCAGCTGTTGCCGCTGCCGCCGTTCGACGAAACCGCGATCGCATATTGCATCTACACCTCCGGCTCGACCGGCCGTCCGAAGGGCGTGCTGATCAACCACCGCAGCATCGCGGATTTCTTCGAAGGTACGCGCGCCGTCTACGACGTCACGTCGCAATCGAGATGCGCGAGCTTTTCGCCGCTGCATTTCGACGTGTATCTGATGGACATGATGTTTCCGCTCGCGCAGGGCGCGTCGCTGTACGTGCACGACGACGTGAACGCGCCTGACTTGCTGTTCGACGCGATCCGCGCGCACGACGTCACGCATTTCTCCGCGTGGGGCATGATGCTCGGCCTGATCGCGCAGGCGGACGCGTTCGAAGCCGCGCCGCTGCCGCACCTGAAGACGATCCTTACAGGCACCGACGTGCCCGACGTGAAGACGATCCAGCGCTGGCTGAAGAAAAACGCGGGCGTGCAGGTGATCAACGCGTACGGTCCGACCGAGGCCACATGCGCGGCGGTCGCGCACGTGATCCGAGAGGTCGAGCCCGAGCGGCGCGCGCTCTATCCGATCGGCAAGCCGCTCGAGCACGTGAGGGCGTTGCTCGCCGACGAGCGCGGCGAGCGGATCACGGCGCCGGGTGTGCCGGGCGAGCTGATGATCGGCGGCACGCAGGTCATGCAGGGCTATTGGAACTTGCCCGAGGAGACGGCGGCGCGGCTCGTTCGCATGAACGGCGTGCCGTTTTATCGAACGGGCGACGTTTGCACGTATCTCGCCGACGGCAGCCTGTATTACATGGGCCGCAAGGATAACGAAGTGAAGATCGGCGGTTACCGGATTCATCTGAGCGAAATCCAGCGGGTCGTCAACGGCGTGCCGCACGTGCATGGATCGGAGGTCGTGCTGCTCGAATCGCGCTACGGCGAGACGCTGCTTGCCGCGGGCGTGCTGCTCGAGCGCGGCGCGTCGCTCGACGCCGATTCGAAGGTCGACGAAATCAGGCGGCGCCTCGCGGCGGAGCTTCCCGCCTACATGGTGCCTCGCCACGTCATGGTTCTCGAGCAGTTTCCGCAGTTGTCATCGGGAAAGACGGATCGCAAAGCGCTTCTGTCGATATTGCAACACCGCGTCAATGAAAGTAACCAGGAGGAAGTGAATCCATGAAGACCGAAACGATGTTGATTCAGATTCTGGAGAGCGTGATCGGCGTCAAGAAGGTGACGGGCGATACCCGTTTTCTGGATATCGGCGGCAATTCGCTCAATCTCGTCGAAGTGCTGAAGCAGATCAAGGCGAAAACGGGCGTCGCGCCGTCGCCGAGGCTGTTTTTCGACAAGACGCGCTCGACGGTGGCGGCGTTGAGCGGCGAAATCGACGCACTGCGCGAGCTCAGCGGCGCCGAGGCCCCGGTCGCGGGCTGATTCCGGAGGGCGTTTCACGAGCCGCGAAAGCGGCGGCCGCGACAAGCGGATTTTTCAAGACATGGCTCTTTACGCCATATTTAGGAGAACTGAGATGCAAAAGCGTTTTCACATGTCGGAAGCCGAAAAGAATTCTTTTTACGAGAACGGCTTCGCCGGCCCGTTCACGCTGTACGAACCGGAGGAGATGACCCGCGTCTGGAACGAAGTGCGGATGGACCTGCTCGATGCGACGAAGGCGGCGTTCCCGAACAGCCGGCTCAACTATGACCGTCATCTCGACATGCCCGATCTGAACCAGATCATTAGTCATCCGAAGATCGTCGATCGGATCTCGAGCATCCTCGGCCCGGACGTGCTGAGCTGGCGAACCGAGTGGTTTCCGAAATACCCGGGCGACGAAGGTACCGACTGGCACCAGGCCGAGAGCTTCGTGGAGTTCGAAGGCACCGAGAAGCTCGAGCCGACGGCGGCGGAAGAAGGGCGGCCGTGGGAGCTGACCGCGTGGATCGCGATGAGCGAGGCGACGAAGGAGAACGGCTGCCTGAAGCTGATGCCGGGCAGCCACCGCACCTGGTTCTTCGACGAGAAGCGCAACATCCCGTTCGAGCCGGAGAACTTCAACAAGCGCGTGCTCGACGACGGCCAGAAATCAGGCTTCTACGGCTACGACTACGAGAAGCTGAAGCTCGATCCGAGCTGGAAGCCGGACGAGTCGCGCGCGGTGCACATGGAAGTGAAGCCGGGCCAGTTCTTCATCTTCACGTCGCGCTGCATGCATGGCTCGAATCCGAACACGAGCAAGGATTCGGTGCGTTTCGGCTGGGCGACGCGCTTCGTGCCGACGCACGTGAAGGTGTATTCGGGCCAGGAGTCGTTCCACCACTTCGGCGAAGTGCTGCCGCTCGACCGCTACTCGACGGTGCTGGTGGCGGGCGAGGACCGCTATGGCCATAACCGCGTGACGAAGCCGCTCGCCGCAGTTGCGGCGATCGCGTAAGCGAAGGAAGGCGCCGACATGAATGCATGCGAGGCCCGCTGGTTCCTGTTCGGCGCCGACGAACGGAAACCCGATGTACGAATCCGGCTGTTCTGCTTTCACTACGCGGGCAGCGGCGGCTCGATCTTCAGACACTGGGTCGAGTCGCTGCCGGACGGCGTCGAGCTTGTCGCGGTGCAGATGCCCGGCCGCGAGAACCGGCTGAACGAGCCGCTGTTGCACTCGATGGACGAAGTCGCGTCTCCGCTCGTCGACGCGCTCGCTCCGCTGCTCGACCGGCCGTTTGCGTTCTTCGGGCACAGCACGGGCGCGCTGATCGGTTTCGAGGTCGCGCGGGTGCTGCGCGCTCGCGGATATCCGCAGCCGAGGCTTCTGATCGCGTCCGCGCAGAACGCGCCCGACGTGAAGCCGGAAGTGATTCGGCATCGGTTGTCGGATGCCGAGTTCGTCGAAGTGCTGCGCGGCTGCAACGGCACGCCCGACGCGATTCTGCAGGACCCGGCGCTGCTCGAGCTGCTGCTGCCGCGGATTCGCGCGGACGGCGCCGTGTTCGAGACGTACCGCTACGAGCCACAAGCGCCGCTCGATTGCCGGATCGTCGTCTTTCACGGCGTTCACGACGGCCTCGTGCGCGAAGACGGGCTCGCACGCTGGGCGAGCGAGACGCGGCAAAGCTTCGCACGCTACCGGTTTGCCGGCGACCACTTCTTCATTCACGACGAAGAGGCGTCGGTACTCGACCACATCAACCGCGAGCTCGAGCCGCTCTTGAGCGATGCGAGCTCCACTCTAATCGGATGACAGACAAATGGCGCAGTGGAATTCAGATGACGAGCTGTTCGCGCTGATGCGCGCCGAGCTCTCGACCTGCCCCGTCAGCGACGTGATGGAGCAGCTCGGGTTCGCGTACCCGATGCTGCCGCCGGAGATCCGCCCGCTGCGGCGGGACATGGTGATGATCGGCCGCGCGATGCCCGTGCAGGACGAGCCGCCCGTGCCGCACGGCGGTCTCAAGCGTTACGACGCGAAACCGTTTGGACTGCTGTTCGAATCGGTCGAGGCGTTGCGTCCGGGCGAGGTCTACGTCGCGAGCGGCGGCCCGACGGCTGTCGCGCGGCTCGGCGATCTGCTTGTCACGCGCGCGCGCAATCTCGGTGCGGCGGGTGTCGTGTTGAACGCGCACGTGCGCGACGCGAACGCGATTGCCGATCTGAACCTGCCGGCGTTCGCGCACGGCACGTACGCATACGGGCTGCAGGGGCGCCACAACGTCGTCGACTATCGCTGTTCGATCACCGTTGGCCACGTGCGAATCCGGCCGGGCGACCTGATCTTCGGCGACGGTGACGGCGTCTGCGTGATTCCGCGCGAAGCGGAGCAGGAAGTGATCAACCGCGCGATCGCGAAGAACCGGCTCGAACGCAAGGTTCGCGACGCGATCGTCGAAGGCCGCAGCGTCGTCGACGCATTCAATCAATACAACGTCATGTGAGGAGCGCAACAGCGATGAAAGCGAGCTACGTGTGGAAGAACGGCGAACTGGTGCCGTGGGAGCGTGCGCAGGTGCACGTGATGAGCCATGCGCTGCATTACGGAACCAGCGTGTTCGAGGGCGTGCGCGCCTACGAGATCGGCGAGAAGGCGGCGATTCTCTGCGGCCGCGAGCACTTCGAGCGCTTGCTGTTCAGCTGCAAGGTCGCGCGGATTCCATCGCCGATGAGCGTCGGGCAGTGGATGGAGGCGACGGTCGAGACGCTGCGCGCGAACGGTCAGCGCAGCGCGTACATCCGGCCGCTCGTCTATCGCGGCGCGGGCGAGTCGCTCGGGCTCGACGCGCGGCAATGCCCGGCCGAAGCGCTGCTCGTGACGATGCCGTGGGGCGCGTATCTCGGCGACGAGGCGCTGGAGCAGGGCGTCGACGTGCAGGTCAGCAGCTGGCGGCGCAACGGCGCGGGCGCGGCGAGCACGCTCGCGAAGATCGGCGGCCAGTACGTCAACGGCCAGGCGATCGTGATGGAGGCGCACGAGAACGGGATGAGCGAGGGCATCGCGCTCGACGCGAACGGTTTCGTGAGCGAAGGCAGCGGCGAGAACGTGTTCCTCGTCTACAAGAACGAGATCTTCACGCCGTCGATCGGCAGCAGCATCCTGAGCGGCATCACGCGCAATTGCGTGATTCGGATCGCGCGCGACCTCGGCTACACCGTGACCGAGACGAGCATTCCGCGCGAGATGCTTTATCTCGCCGACGAGATCTTCTTCACCGGCACCGCGGTCGAGATCTGTCCGGTGCGCTCGGTCGACAGGATGTTCGTCGGCGGCGGCAAGCGCGGTCCCGTGACGAAGGCGATCCAGGATCAGTACTTCGGCATCGTGCGCGGCACGCACGCGGACAAATGGAACTGGCTTACGCCCGTGCCGGTGCCGGCGCGCGACGGAGCGCGGTCATGAGCGCGCGCGAA
This sequence comes from Burkholderia sp. ABCPW 111, assembly GCF_000773065.1. Lineage (NCBI taxonomy): Bacteria > Pseudomonadati > Pseudomonadota > Betaproteobacteria > Burkholderiales > Burkholderiaceae > Burkholderia > Burkholderia sp. ABCPW 111. The sequence goes on from NZ_JPWT01000064.1 coordinate 48,249, forward strand.
TCGGCGGCCGCTTCGCCGTGGCTGATCGTCCACGCGGCGCGGGATGCGCGCGTACGGCTCTTCTGCTTTCACTACGCGGGCGCGACCGCGTCGATCTTTCGGACGTGGCCGCGCGGCTTGCCCGACTGGGTCGAAGTGGTGGCGGTGCAACTGCCCGGCCGCGAGTATCGGCTGGGCGAGCCGCTGATCGAGGACGCCGAGCCGATCGTCGCGGCGCTCGCGGAGGTCGTGCCGCCGCTGCTCGATCTGCCGTACGCGTTCTTCGGCCACAGCATGGGCGCGCTGATCGCGTTCGACCTCGCACGCCTGCTGCGCGCGCGCGGCTTCGCCAAGCCTTCGCTGTTCGTCGCGTCGGGCCGCAGCGCGCCGCGTTTTCGCTGGCGGGACGCGGGCATTCAGACGCTGCCCGACGATGCGTTCATCGCCGCGGTGCGCGACTACAACGGCACGCCCGACGCGCTGATCGCCGATCCGGCGCTGCGCGACCTCTGGCTGCCCCGGCTGCGGGCGGATCTGACGATCTCCGCGACGTACCGATACGTCGAAGCGCCGCCGCTCGATTGCCCGCTGCTCGTGCTGCACGGCTCGAACGACGGCCTCGTGAGCGACGCCGGGCTGTCGGGCTGGCTCGCCGAGACGAGCGGAGCCGCGCGCTACGTCGGTTTTTCGGGCGGCCATTTCTTCATGCACGGCGAAGAAGAGGGCGTGCTCGGCGAAATCGGCCGCGAGCTGGAGCGTGTGCTCGCACGCGAAGCGGCGGGTGTGCAAAGCGGCATGCGCGGTTCGGCGGCGCGCATGCGTCATTTGACGGAGGAGAGCGGCATATGAAGAACAAATCATCGCGCACGCGCGTGGCGATCCTCGGGTCGGGCAGCATCGGGCTCGATCTGATGTTCAAAGTGAAGGCATCCGAACAATTCGATCTGAGGTTCGTCGTCGGGCGTAATGCGCAGAGCGACGGACTCAAGCTCGCGCGCAGCTGCAACGTCGAGACGTCGAGCGACGGTCTCGACTTCCTGAAGGAGAACGAGGGGGCGTACGACCTCGTGTTCGACGCGACGTCGGCCGCCGCGCACAAAATCAACAATCGCTTCTTCTCGGACGCGGGCAAGTTCGTGATCGACCTGACGCCCGCGAAGCTCGGCCGCCTGTGCGTGCCGTGCATCAATCTGGACGACATGGGCGCCGAGCAGAACGTGAACCTCATCACCTGCGGCGGGCAGGCGAGCCTGCCGCTTGCGTACGCACTGAAGCAGGCGGTCGACGAGATCGAATACCTGGAGGTGGTGTCGGCGATCGCGTCGCGCAGCGCCGGCATCGCGACGCGCGAGAACATCGACGAATACATGACGACGACCGAATACGCGCTCGCGAAATTCAGCGGTGCGAAGAAGACGAAGGCGATCCTCAACATCAATCCCGCCGAGCCCGGCGTGCGGATGCAGACCACGCTCTATGCGTACGCGCGCTATCGCGATTTCGATCGGGTGCGTGCGTGCGTCGCCGGCATGGTCGAGAAGGTTCGCGAATACGTGCCCGGCTATCGGCTTGTCGTCGAACCGCTCGAAAGCCAGGGCAGGATCACGATCGGCCTGACGGTGCGCGGGCGCGGCGACTACCTGCCCGAGTACGCGGGCAATCTGGACATCATCAATTGCGCGGCGCTCGCGGTCGCCTCGCATCGGCATGCAACCGCCAGACAAGGAGCCACACAATGATACTGATCAGCGATGCGACCTTGCGCGACGGCAATCACGCGATTCGCCATCAACTGAGCGCCGCGCAGATTCATGCGTATGCGCGCGCGGCCGACGAGGCCGGCATCGACGTCGTCGAAGTCGGGCACGGCAACGGTCTCGGCGGTTCGTCGTGCCTGCTCGGACAGACGCCCATCGGCGATCGCCTGATGCTCGAGACCGCGCGCGCCGCGCTGCGCACGAGCCGGCTCGGCGTGCATTTCATTCCCGGGCTCGGCAAGGCGGCGGACATCGCGCTCGCGCTCGAGATCGGCGTCGACGTCGTGCGCGTCGCGACGCATTGCACCGAAGCGAACGTGTCCGCGCGCTTCATCGAGCAGACGCGACACGCGGGCCGCACAGCGTTCGGTGTGCTGATGATGTCGCACATGGCGCCGCCCGACGTGCTGCTCGCGCAAGCGAGGCTGATGGAGCGTTACGGCGCGCAGGCGGTCGTGCTGATGGACAGCGCCGGCTACTCGACGCCGTCGCTCGTGCGCGCGAAGGTCGAGCGCCTCGTCGACGGCCTCGATATCGACGTCGGCTTTCATGCGCACAACAATCTCGGGCTCGCGGTCGCGAACAGCCTCGTCGCGCTCGAGGCAGGCGCGCGCATCGTCGATGCCTGCGTGAAAGGCTTCGGCGCGGGCGCGGGCAACACGCAGCTCGAGACGCTCGTCGCCGCGATGGAACGCGAAGGGCACGGCGCGCGAACGACGTTCGAGCGCGTGATGACGCTCGCGCGCAGCACCGAGGCTTTCCTGAATCCGAAGACGCCGCACATCCAGCCGGCGAACATCGCGAGCGGCCTGTACGGCCTCTTTTCCGGCTATGTGCCGCACATCCAGAAGGCGGCGCAGGAGTTCGGCGTCAACGAGTTCGATCTGTACAAGCGGCTCGCGGAACGCAAGCTCGTCGCCGGCCAGGAGGACATCATCATCGAGGAGGCGAGCCGTCTCGCGCGCGAGCGGGACGTGCAGCGCGCGAGCGACGGCGTGCGGATTCGCGAGCTGTCCGCGTGAGCGCGGACGCATTTCACACGATCGAACGAGGAGGGAATCGTGACAGGTTTGAGCGAACGAGGTTTTGGTGCATGGGATCGAGTCGAGCGCGAAGTGCTGACCGATCGGATCGAGCGTCAGGTCGTCTCGGGCGACGCGCTGACGCTGGCGAAGCTGTTCCTGAAGAAAGGCGCGTTCGTCGGAACGCATTCGCATCCGAACGAGCAGTTCACCTACATCCTCGAAGGACGCCTGCTGTTCCGTTACGGCGAGCGCCTCGAGCACGAGGTCGAGGTGGGGCCCGGCGAGATCCTGCATCTTCCGGCGAACGTGCCGCACAACGCGTTGTGTCTCGAGGACGCGGTCGATCTCGACGTGTTTACGCCGCCGCGGGCCGACTGGCTCGCGCCGGACGGCAATCGCTACTTCGCCGGCGCACCGGCCGCGGCTTCGTCCGCGCCGGCGGCCGGCCGATGAACGACCACCATCGAAGCCGACGAACCGAGGAGGCGCCGTGCTCATCCAGGATGCATTGCTCAAGATGTCGTTATACGTGTCGCTCGTGCTGATCGTGCCGGGGCCGACGAACACGCTGCTGCTGTCGTCGGGCCTGAAGGCCGGCCTGCGCGGCACCTGGCACCTCGTGATCGCGGAGGCGCTGGGCTATGTCGTCGCGATCTCGCTATGGGGGTTCTTCCTGCTGTCGGTGGCGGCGAGCCGGCCCTGGCTCTTCGGCGCGATCAAGCTGCTGAGCGCCGCGTACATCCTGTGGCTCGCGGTCAAGATGTGGACGAAGAGCCGCGCGCTGCACGAGCTGACCGCGGGGCCGATCAGTTTCGCGGATCTGTTCGTCGCGACGCTGATGAACCCGAAGGCACTGCTGTTTGCGAGCACGATGTTTCCGCTAGAAGCGTTCCGGTCGCTCAGCTACTTCGGATGGGCGGTCGTCGTGTTCCTGATCGTGCTCGCGCCGATCGGCGTCGGCTGGTCGAGCCTGGGCGGGCTGCTGACGTCGCAGCGCTCGTGGGCCGAGCATACGTCGACGTTCATGCGCTGCGCGTCGCTCGTGCTCGCGACGTTTTCTGGATCGCTCGCGTATTCGGTGTTGGGGCGCTGAATCCGCTCGCGGGCGGGCGGCCCGCGAGCGGCCATCGACGATAGGAGAGACGGGCGGGCCGTGCGCCGCGCCCCGTTCATTCGGAGATGTAGCCCTCCGCCAGGAAACCGAGCTGCTTCGCCTTGTTCGCGCTCGTCTTGATGTGGCTGCTATTCATCTTCTTGTTGATCGACGTGAACAGCTGATAGACCGCATGTTCGTCGAGCTGTAGTTCCTCGGCGACGTGGCGCGCGTTGCCGCCCCTGCCGACGAGCCGCAACGCGACGAGTTCGCGACGGCTCAGCGACATTTCTCGGGCAAGCATCTGGCGCTGCGCCGTGACTTTCCATTCGAGCATCTCGGTCGCTAGTCCGCGCAGCGTTCGCCGGTTGCGCCAGATGATTTCTTCGCCTTGCGCGGGCGGCAGCGACGAACTGACGTGCAACAAACCGATCGTGTCGTCGTCGCGGCGGTGTGCAGGAAAGAACACGTTGCTGGCCAGGCCGAGCAATTGCGTCTGCTGATTCAGCCAATGATCGGACGGCAGCGTTGCGAGCGTTGACGCACGCAGCGGGCGCGTGTCGTTGCGTGCATGCGCGATGGCGGGATCGTTCAAATACCAATGGCGATGCACATAACGGTGTGCCCAAACGGGCGTTCCGCCGATTAATAATTCGTGGTTCTTCAAGTTTCCGGTTTTCTCGTCGATTCTGAAGTAATGGTAAAAACAGTTTGTTGCGCCACATTCGGCGGCTGTGTTGCGCATTACAGTCAGTAAGCCGCTTTCGCTGACGCATTCAGACGCGAATTCGGGTTGAATCGCCTTGTATTCGGTGGATTCCACGGTGTTTTCGGGAACGCCAACTACTGCTCGATATAGACTTTCGAGCTCCACCGAATAAGGATCGTGTTCGATGAACGACGTAACGGTCGCGCCGTCGAATAAATCCAGACGTTGCACGAACGATGGCTGGCGCGGCGCCGCGTGGTGTCGCTCGAGCAAGTATCCTTGGGCCGCGTCGCCACATATCCTGAGCGATATCTGTTTGTCGCCGACAACGCCGTTGCGTTCCTGGGTGACGTCCATTCGCGCGTGTTCGATAGGAAATACGGTGCGATTTCGAGCCATACGCGCCAGGCCGTGCTTCGAGGATTCCGAACTTCATGACGATTCGCCGCGACCTACCGGAGCGCCGAGCTGATGGCGACGGGCGCGACGGGAAATTGCTCGCGGTGTGCGGGGTCGGAGGCATATGCCGAATTATGTCCTTTAACTTACTGCGACTATAGATTGGTTGGCAATACAAACTTTTAATTACTTGTATCGCTCTGAATGAGTAATTTGAGATTTGTAAATTTAGTTTTTTTGGTGGCCAATAAAATCGATGGAAATCGAATCGGAAAATTCCTAGATGACCATTCGATCCGCAGATGCACATCGAGATTCGACGAGGCGATTCTTCCGGCGATGCGTGCGGTTCCCGTCTCGACGTGAATGGATGGTTGTGCACTCAATCATCGACGGACGAGTTCCTATCGTCTCTCTGGCGACACGATCCCCATATGTGCTGGCACGCGACTTCGCCGGCCATGCGTTCCGATGGCGTGAGCTCGAACGGCGTTGGCTGCCGTCATCGAGATGCGCCAGCGCGATGGATGTCGAGTAACGAGCGGTTCGCAACGTTTGTCTCGCTGGTTGGTTTATGCGAAGCCAGGCGGATATGCCGCCGACGGCGCGCCGAATGTCGAGCGCGGCCGGATGGGCCGCGCGTGCGCGCAAGCGCTCGGACGAGGACGTCCGCATCCACCTGGTGGGCGGATGCGGCGGTCGGAAGAGGCGGGGCGAGGGGTGTTCGGCCGCCGCCGGGTGGTCGAATGTCTTTAGTGGTCTGCCTGGTGCTGCGAGCGCCGGCCGCGGACCGCGGAAATCCACGAACCCGGCGTGATGCCGTAAGTGCTCTTGAAGTGCCGCGACATATGGCTTTGATCGGAGAAGCCCGCGTCGGTGGACGAGGTCGACAGCGATTCGCCTTCCATCAACAGTTTGCGCACGAGATTGAGCTGCCGTTGAGTGCGAAAGCGGCTCGGGCTCGTGCCGAACAGCGTGCGGAACTGGCGGGCGATTGTCCAGCGGTCGAGCCCCGAGGCGTGTTCGAGCGCGTCCATCGAGATCGCCGTGTGCGGGCGGGACGCGATGATATCGCGTATGCGCGTCAATTCGGCCACGGCGAGCGTGCCGGTCTTGGGCGCGCCGCTGTTCGCGGCGGCGGCCGTCAGCAGGTTCGCGACGGCGACGGCGATGTCGAAGCGGGACAGGTTGTCGATTTCCTCGTCCAGGTTCCAGACGCCGGCTGCGAGTCCTTCGGCGACGGCGGGCGCCTGAACGATCGGTGAGCGGACGAACGGAAGCATGCGTCCGCCAAGGGCTTCCTGGACGAGCGCGGGGTCAACGTAGACGATCCGGTAGCCGAAGCCTTCGTCGGTTCCCGCGCGGCCGTCGTGCAGTTCGTCCGGGTGAAGGATATGGCACTGCCCCGGCAGGCAGTGGTGGGTTTCGCCGAGATAGCGGAAGGTCTGCACGCCCGAGAGCGTGATGCCGATCGCGTACGTGTCGTGACGATGGGGCGTGAACGCGTGATCGAGGAAGTGCGCCTCTGCGCGCTCGATGCCCGTGGCGCCGGAGCCGATCCGAATGTGGTTCCTGTCGGGCGCGGTGTCGCGTGCACAATCGTTCAAGACAGCCTCCGTGGCGCTTCCATAAGCTACCTGTTCAAAAAATGGTGCATTGGAGCCTCGATGGTAAACCAAGTCGATCTAGTTTCGGATATGTTGCGCTCACTTCTGGCCCTGCTCCTTGCGGCGACCGTGGTGATGGGCAGCCCCGGGCCGTCGACGGTCAGTGCGACGGCGATGGGCGCGTCCTACGGGGTGCGCAGGTCGCTCAAATATGCTTGGGGCCTCATTGCCGGCACGGTCGCCGTGCTGCTTCTCGTGTCGACGGGCGTGACGGCTTTCGTGATGTCGATGCCGAACGGCGCGAGGATGCTCAACATCATTTCCGCTGTCTACATTCTCTATCTTGCGTACAAGATTGCGACTGCGCCACCGCTCGACGCGCGCAAAGGAGACGTCTCGTCTCCCGCGTTCAAGGGCGGCTTCCTTTTGGCCGTCGCCAATCCGAAGGCGTACATCGCGATCGGCGCGGTGTTTGCAGGGACGACGCTCGTTGCCAGCAACTATGGCCTGGATGCTGCCGCCAAAATTGCCCTGCTGAGCGTGATGATCATCGTTATCCATCTCGGCTGGCTGCTGGCAGGCGTGTCGTTGTCCCGTTTCCTGCACGATCCGGTTGCGTCCCGCATCATCAATGTTTCCTTGGCGGCGATATTGGTGCTTGTTTCGCTGATTGCGCTATTCGAATGAAGTAATTGCCTTGGGGGCGTTATTAATTGCGGCTCTTCGTTTTCGTCTCGGCTCGGTTGGAGCGGCCGATTCGGCGTTGGAGCCGATCCGCTGTTCGCCGTCGGCGGTATGAGATTTGCGCCGTCGGCGCGCGCATTCGATCAGGCGGCCCGTTGGCATCGGAAGGGTGCGGGCGCTATCGCGATGCGATGCCGATGCCCGTCGGCTTGGGCATCGGTGCGGAGCGTCTTCGGCCTTGCATCAGCGTGCGGCGCGCGGGTGTTTTTCCATTCGTTGCAACGAGATGCCTAGCGTGCGCAACAATTCCCATCCACCGGTTTTGCTATATGCGATGCCGAATTCTCGCTCGATCAACATGCATACTCGCGCGACCGTCCACTGCGGGCTCGTGAAACCCGCCGCGAGCGCGCCGTCGTCGAGCATGGCGCGAAGTACCGCGCATTTTGCGGAAGTCAATCGCCTTGGCCGTCCCAGCGGCTTTGCGACATGCAACTCGCGTTGCGCAAGCCGTCTCGCCCATCTGCACACCGACTGCCGCGACACGACCAGCGTTCGCGCAACGTCGGCCTGAGACATGCCCATCTCGAGCAAGTCGAGACCCTTCATGCGCCGTTCGGCGACCGACGATCCTCTATCTTGCTTCGTGCCCATATGCTTCACCATTTAAAAGTCATCGTTGATGAAATGGAGTGCTAAATAATTAAAAAATCAGTGAAAGGTCGATGAAAATAACATTAGAATGTCGATGAGACAGCTAGTGAAAAAATCCTGCCGAATCCGAGCCGCTGCCATGAAAACATGGCCGTAATGCCTCGGTGCGAGTGAGATGCATGCCCGCTACGGCGCCCGTGCATGGAAGAGGCGAACGCCCGCGTTGCGGCGGCGAATGGAGAGGGTCAAGATGAGCGACGTCGGAAAGGCATGGAACATCGATGATTTGAGAAAAATGGCGCAAAAACGGGTGCCGAAGTATTTCTTCGATTATCTGGACGGCGGTGCGAACAGCGAAACCACGATGCGCGCGAATGAAAGCGATTTCGCACGCTGGCGGTTGCGCCAGAAGGTGTTGACCGGGGCGCAGAGCAGTGCGGCGGGTTTGAACGCGACGTACCTCGGCGCCGAACATCGGCTTCCGATCCTGCTCGGGCCGGTGGGATTCGCAGGCATGTATTGGCCGCAAGGGGAAATCGCGGCGGGGCGTGCGGCCGACGAGGCGGGCATTGGTCAGTGCTTGTCGACGTTTTCGATCTGTTCGCTCGAAGATGTCGCCGCGGCGCGGTTCGGTCCGCTGTATTTCCAGCTCTACATGTTCCGCAATCGCGATCTGACCGAGGACATTCTCGCGCGTTGCCGGCAGACGAACGTCGACGTTGTCTTCCTGACGGTCGACACGTGCTACATCCCGATTCGCGAACGTGATGCGCGCAACGGTTTTCGCGCCGATACGCGTTTGTCGGCGCGAGGTGTGTGGTCGATGCTCAAGCACCCAGGCTGGTGCGTCGGCGCGCTGTCCAACGGAATGCCGAAAATCGGCAACGTCTTGCGCTATCCGGATCTCGGCGCATCGTTGCTCGAGCAGTCCGCGGCGGTCGGCCGGATGATCGACTCGCGTTTGTCTTGGGCCGACGTCAAGTGGTTGCGCGCGCGCTGGCCCGGCAAGATCGTCATCAAGGGCATTCTCGATCCCGACGACGCGCGGCGCGCGGTCGACGAAGGCGTCGACGGCATTCTGATTTCGAATCACGGCGGACGGCAACTCGATCCGGCGCCCTCGGCGATGGATGTGCTGCCGGAGATCGCCGACGCGGTCGGCAAGCGGACCGAGATTCTGATGGACGGCGGCGTGCGCCGCGGCGCGGACGTGATCAAGGCGCTGGCGCTCGGGGCGAGCGCGGTCTCGATCGGGCGCGCGTATGTCTACGGCCTCGGCGCGGCGGGCGGGAAGGGCGTCGAGCGGTGCCTCGAACTGTTGAAGAGCGAGATGCTGCCCGCGCTCAACATGATGGGCTTCGAATCGATTGCGGAACTCAGGGCGGCGGGCAAGTCGGCGTTGCGGATGGCGGGGGCGGTCCATCGTGCGGTGACGGCGGTTGCAAAACCGGAGGAAGCATCGCGCAAGCTGATGGAGCGTGCGCTGTAAGGCGCCGACAGTCATTGACGCACGCCGCCGCCGCAACCGGTAACCGACGGGGCGCGCGGCGCGCCGGCTATTTGCAGACGTCGACCCACTCTGCTTCGACGAGTTCGGCCAGCCGGACCGGATCGATGCGCAGCGCGGCGTGCGTCGATCCGGCGGCCGGCACGACGAAATCGTACGATTTCAACATCACGTCGCAATAAACGGGCAACGGCGTCGAGAGTCCGAACGGACATACGCCGCCCACCGGATGGCCGGTGACGGCGACCGTTTCGTCCGCGGAGAGCATTTTCGCCTTGCCGCCCAGCGCGGTTTTGACTTTCTGGTTGTCGAGACGGGAATCGCCGCAGGATACGAGCAGCAAATGGGTGTCGCCGACCTTCATCGCGAGCGTCTTGGCGATTTGCGCCGGCTTGATGTCCCAGGCTGCCGACAACGTCAACGTGGAACTGCTTTCGTTCAAGGGAATGACGTCGATGTCCGGCGCCTTTTCCGCCAGAAACCGGCGAACCGATTCAACACTCATATTCTTTGCACTCCTTGCGGCCGACTTGTCTGTCTTCGCATGATCGGCGGGAGAAAAGGCTGGCTCGGCAGCCTTTGCGCTCGCATTGTTGGTGAACGCTCGGAACGGATAAGCTATCGCCCGTGGGGCAGAATGTATTGAACGATTGTGCAGTGACCGTTGCGGCCGTTCGCCGAGCCGGCCGAGCGGTCATGCATCGCACGACGCGCGAAAACGCAACTGGCGCTGTGGAGCGCGCCGCCGGCAAGCTCGCGCTCATGCGTCACGCGTCGCGACCCACGCACCCCAGAACAGGCTCGCGAAAAAACGCACCGGCTCGCGGAACCCCGCAGCGTCGAGCAGCGCATGCACGGCGTCCTCGGACGCGGGCGGATCGGCGCCGCGCAGGATCGTCGCGAGCTTTTGCGTGACTTCGTCGGGCGATGCCCCATGCATCCGCCAGCGCTGCGCCCACGCGCACAGCAGGCGCGGATGCTCGGCATAGCGACGGTAGTTGCCCGCGACGACGAGCGGCGCGCCGGGCTTCAGGCGCCGCGCGATCGAGCCGAGCAGCGCGGCCTTAGCGTCGTCGCCGGGCACGTGGTGCAGCACGCCGATCAGCGTCGCGCCGTCGAAGCGCGCGTCGGCGGGCAGATCGTCGACGTAGCCGTGATGTAGCCGCGCGCGCGCGTCGAGGCCGGCCGCCGCGAGGTTCGCGCTCGCGAGCTCGAGCATCGGCCGCGACGGATCGACAGCGGTGAAGCGCCAGGCGGGCTCCAGGGCCGCGAGCGCGACGATTTCGCGCGCGGTGCCGCCCGCGCCCGCGACGAGGATCTGCGCGGCGCCCGCTTCCGATGCGACCGACGATGCGAGCATGCATGCGGCGAGATCGTGGCACGCGTCGTAGCCCGCGAGCGCGATGCGGCTTTGCTCCGCGTATTCGGCGGCGCGCGACGGATCGAATTTGGCTGCGCCGGATGGCGTGGACATGACGTCGGACTCCTGAAGAATCGCGCGCGCGGGATCGTGCGCGAAACCGCAGCGTAGGCGCCGACGCTGTGCGCAACAAGACAAGCGGCGATCATGGTATCGCGGCTACCGGCCATTTTCGGGGTCGCTTCACGTTTAAAACACCGCGTCGACGCTCGCATCGCAACGCGAATCGGCGCATACTGATTGCCCCTCTTCGTCGGGCCACGCGTGTCATGCATGCACGCCGCAAGCGGCGCATCGTCATGCCTCTGAACGCAGGAGGATCGCATCATGTCCGAATGTCCTCACGATCCGTATGCGCGGCACTATTCGCACTGCCTGCCTTTCGGCGCACAGCCGTGCGGCGCCGCGGGCGCGACCACGCGCACGCACTTCCGCGTCTGGGCGCCCGCGCATGCGAACGCGACGCTCGCGCTCGAAACCGCGGGCGGCCCGCATGAACTTCAGATGGCGCCCGCGGGCGACGGCTGGTTCGAGGCTTTCGCCGATTGCGGCGCGCACACACGCTATCGCTACCGGCTCGACGATGCGCTGACGATTCCCGATCCCGCATCGCGCTCGCAGCCGGAAGGCATCGAAGGGCCGAGCGAAGTGGTCGACCCGCGTGCGTTCACCTGGCGCCATACGTTCTGGCGCGGCCGGCCGTGGGAGGAGATCGCGCTTTACGCGATCCAGCCCGGCGCGGCGGGCGGCTACGACGGCATTCGCCGGCGCTTGCCGCAACTTGCGCAGCTCGGCATCACGGCGCTCGAATTACTCGCGGCGCCGCATGCGCGCGACGACAGCCTGCCGTTTGTGCCGCTCGCCGACTACGGCGGCCCCGACGCGCTGAAGCAACTGATCGACGAAGCGCACGGCTTCGGCCTCGCGGTGCTGCTCGATCTCGACTACGCGCGCTTCGGCTGCGGCACGGACGAGATGCGGCGCTACGCGCAACCGTTCTTCCACACGCGCGACGATCCGCTGCAAGCGCCGCCGCTCGCGCTCGATCATCCGCAGGTCTGCGAGTTCTTCTGCGACAACGCGCTGTACTGGCTCGAAGAGTACCGATGCGACGGGTTGCGGATTCGCGAGGCGGACCGCATCGACAGCACGTGGTTGCGCGAGATCGCGGATCGCGTGCACGCGGCGATGCCGACCGATCGGATCGTGCATCTCGTGCTCGGCAGCGAGCGGCATCCGTCGCATCTCGCCGACACGCATTTCGACGCGCAATGGAACGGCTGCGGCGAACGCGCGCTGTACCGGCTCACGGGCCGCCGCGACCGCGCGCGCGGCGACGGCGTGTCGACCCATCAGTCGATTCACGCGCTCGCGCGCGCATTGACCGCGGACGGCGCGGTGTTCCAGCGCGCGCAACCGATCGGCGACGGCGGGATGGCCGACGTCGGGCTGTCGCTGACGTCGCTCGTCCTGTCCGACGGCGTGGTGCGCGATGCGCGCGAGGCGGATCTCGCGGCGCTCGCGCTGTCGTTGCTGACGCCGCAGATTCCGCTGATCTTCGACGAAGCCGCGGGCGATCCGTCGCGTCGGCATTTTCTGCAGTCGGCGCTCGCGGTGCGCGCGAAGCTGATCGCGCCGCGCCTGCTCGACGTGCGCCCGCGCAGTGCCGACATGCTGAGGACCAACGACGGCGTCGAAGCCGACGCGCTCGTTGCCGCATGGCGGCTTGGCGACGGCGAGACGCTCAGCATCGCGCTGAACCTGTCGCCGCAGCCGTTGCCGTTCTATGGCGCGCCGGACGGAATGATCGTGTTCGAGACGCCGGCGCGCGCGCGGGATCGCGTCGACGAAGGCGAGCTGCCGCCTTACGCGCTCGTCGCGTGGCTGACGGGCGACGTCAATCAGTACGCGCTGACGCACGATGCGCGTCGCTACGCGGATGTCGCGCCGCGCCCGTTGGGCGGTGTTTGAACGAGTGAAAGCGCCCGGCGTGGCGTCGCGCCGGCCGAGCCGGCGGCGCCTGCGGCGTTTCTTCCGATCAGGATGCCTGAACGAACGCGGGCCGAAGGCGGCGTGCGCGTGACGAGGCGACAGGCGCGTGGCGTCCGTTGCCGGATCGCTTCCTACCAGAGCCCCCGAATGCTGGCGATGCCGTGCGCGCGATGCTCGCGCGCCGTCGCCAGATGCTCGCGCGTCATCCCGCCGAGCGCGTAGACGGGCATGCGCGCTTGCGCCGCGTAGTCGGCGAAGCGGGTCCAGCCGAGCGTCGGCGCGCCGGGATGCGTGAGAGTCGGCAGGACCGGCGACAGCGTCGCGAAATCCGCGCCGATGCGCTCCGCGTGCAGCAGCTCGTCGAGCGAGTGGCACGCGGCCGACAGCAGGCAGTCCGAAGTGAGCGGGCGGGCGGTCGCGACGCGCAGCGCCGCGCTGCCGAGGTGCACGCCGCTCGCGCCGAGCGCGAGCGCGGTTCCGGCATCGATCGGCCCGTTGACGATCAGGCTCGCGCGTTGCGCGCGGCAGCGCGCGATCGCGTCGGCGGCGAGCGCCGCATACGCGGCGGCATCGAGCGTCTTCACGCGCAATTGAACGAGCGCGAGCCCGGTCGAGAGCGCGGCCGACAGCCGATCGAGAAACGCCGCGAGATCCGCGTCGGAATCCGAGTCCGGTTCCGGCGTGATCAGGTAGTACGGCGGCAGCGCGAGATCTTCGGGCATTTCGTCATCCTACGCACTTGCGCGCGCGGCCGCGTTTGCCGCGTCGAGCGCCGTATTCCCGCTCATTCGTCCGCCTCCTTGAACGCCTTCGGATACACGCGCACGAGCACGATCCGCGGGCCGATCATCTTTTTCACGACGACGTCGAAGCGCTCGAACGACACGCGCTGGCCTTCGGTCGGCAGATCGTTGAGCGCCTGGATCACGAGGCCGCCGACCGATTCCGCGCGGCCTTCGTCGATGTCGATCCCGAGCGCCTGCTCGAGCGACACGACGGGCAGGCTGCCCTTGCCGATCAGCGTGCCGTCGTCGAGGCGGTTCCAATCGGAATCGCCCTGCCGGAATTCGTCGTGGATCTGGCCGACGAGCGCGCCGAGCAGGTTGTCGAGCGTGAGGAAGCCGATCGGCTTCTCGCCCTTCTTGCCGACGAGCGCGAAGTGCGGCGCGCCCTTGCGGAAACGGCGGAACAGGTCGAGAGCGGGCGTGTCGGGCTTCACGTACTGCACCGGGCGTACGTAGTCGGAAAGATCGGCGAGCGCCGCGCCCGCGTGCCGCGCGAGCAGCAGATCCTTCAGGTGGATGAGGCCGTTCACGCGCTCGCGCGAGTGGTCGTCGAAGAGCGGGTAGCGGCTGAAGCGGTGGCGCGCGACGACTTCCATGTTGTCCGCGAGCGGCACGTCGCGGCGCAGGCCGACCATCTCGTGCGCGGGCCGCATCAGGTCGGATACGGTCATCGACGAAAAATCGAGCGAATGCGCGAGCGTGTTCCATTCGTCGGTGCTGTACGCGTCCTTCGACGTCTTCGCGGAGCTGGCCGTGTTGCGCCGGCTGCGCAGGATCAGCTTCAGCTCGTCGGTCGAGTAGTGCGCGTCGCCGCCGTGCTCGGCGGACAGCCCAGCGAGCCGCAGCACGGCGTTCGCGCTCGTGTTGAGCACCCAGATCGCCGGATACATCGCCCAGTAGAACGCGTAGAGCGGGATCGCGACCCACAGGCCCGTCTTCTCGGCTTGCCGGATCGCCATCGATTTCGGCGCGAGCTCGCCGACGACGATGTGCAGGAACGAGATCACCGAGAACGCGAACACGAGCGAGATCAGGTGCACGAGCTTCTCGGACTCGACGCCGACGAGCGCGAGAACGGGCGACAGCAGCGCGGCGAACGCCGGCTCGCCGATCCAGCCGAGGCCGAGCGACGCGAGCGTGATGCCGAGCTGGCATGCGGACAGATACGCGTCGAGCCGCGCATGGACGACGCGCAGGATGCGCCCGCGCAAACCGTGCTGGCGGGCGAGGGTTTTGACGCGCGTCGCGCGCAGCTTGACGAGACCGAATTCGGCGGCGACGAAGAAGCCGTTGAGGGCCACGAGGAACAACGCGCCGACGAGCGCGAAGATCTGTATCAACGAAGGGACTCCGGAAATGAACGAAGCGACAGTATAAGGTTGGAAAGGAAAACGTAATTTATTGTCGAGCAGTGCGACATGCGCGGCCGCCCATTACGCGCGGGCGGCGGCGATCGTCAGCACGAGCGTGGCCGGCGCGCCGGCCTCGAGCGGCGTCTGCGCGAACGTGCCGCCGTGCGCGCGCGCGACGCGCTGCGCGAGCGCGAACACCGCCGCCGGACGCTCGCCGTGGCGCTCGGCCAGCGCGTCGCGCCGCGCGAATGTCTCGAACACGTGCGGCAGCGCGGCGTCGGTCAGCGCCGACGGCTGCGCGCGGAACGTCACGCCGAAACGCGTCGCGTCGGCCGCGACGTCGCAGCCGAGCGCGATTTCGCCACCCGGCGCGCTCGCTTCGATCGCGAACGTGAGCATCGACCACAACGCCTGCGCGACGCGCTCGCGATCGCAATCAAGCGAGCCGCCGGGCAGCGCGGGAGGCGCGACCGTCACGGCCGCGCCGCGCGCATCGCCGAGCGCGGCGCGCGCGAGCGCC
Source organism: Burkholderia sp. ABCPW 111 (assembly GCF_000773065.1). Classification (NCBI taxonomy): domain Bacteria; kingdom Pseudomonadati; phylum Pseudomonadota; class Betaproteobacteria; order Burkholderiales; family Burkholderiaceae; genus Burkholderia; species Burkholderia sp. ABCPW 111. The sequence continues at coordinate 63,732 of NZ_JPWT01000064.1, forward strand.
GCGCATTCGCCGACGAGCGCGTCGAGCGAGACGTCGGCGCGTGTGATCGAGAGCGCGCGCGTCTCGGCGCGCGGCGCGTCGACGATCGTTTCCAGCAATTTCGTCTGCTGTTCGATTCCGGTCCGGATGCCGTCGAGCGCGCGCCGCACGCTGTCGTCGCTCGGCGCGAGCCGGCGCTCGAGCACGTACGCCCAGCTGTGCATCGCGTTGAGCGGGCCGCGCAGATCGTGCGACGCGATCGACAGCGCGTGGTCGCGGACGAACAGCGCCACCTCGGCGGCGTAGCGTGCGGCGCGTTCGCGCAGCAGCGCGACGGCCGGATCGGCGGCGGACGGAATCACAGTGTTTCCCTTGTGTGAAATCGTGATGAAGGGCGAATCGACATTATAGGGACCGGACACGCGCGCGGCGGCCGGCGCGCGTCGTCACGCGGGGAGCGCGTCGTTGTCGTCGGCGCGCCGCGCGTGGCCCGGCAGCAACTGGCAGACGAGGAGCCCGGCGAGCATCAGCGCGCACCCCATCAGCGCGCGCAGCGACAGCGTCTCGCCGAGCGCGGCCCAGCCGGCGATCGCGGCGAACACGCCTTCCATGCTGAAGATCACGGCCGCGTGCGCGGGCGCGGCGTCGCGTTGCGCGACGACCTGCAGCGTGTAGCCGACGCCGACCGACAGCAGCCCGCCGTACAGCAGCGTCGGCAGCGCGCGCACGAGCGTCGCGCGGTCGACGGGCTCGATCGCGAGCCCGATGGTGACGCACAGCGCGCCGCAGACGGCGAACTGCATGAACGACAGCACGAGCGGATCGTGCCGGCGCGCGAGGTGTCCGACCGCGATCACGTGGAACGCGATCACGATCGCGCCCGCGAGCTGGAACCAGTCGCCGTACAGCATCGAGAAATGCTCGTCGACGCTCAGGAAGTACAGGCCGATCGCCGCGAGCAGCGCGCCGAGCCAAGTGCCCATGCCGGTGCGATGCCGAAAGAACACGCCGATGATCGGCACGAGCACGACGTAGAGCGAGCTGATGAAGCCCGCGTTCGCGATCTTCGTGTATTGCAGCCCGATCTGCTGCAGCGAGATCGACACCGCGAGCAGCACGCCCAGCACGAGCCCCGGCAGCAATAGCGTCCGATCGCGCGTGAGCGCCGCGCAGTGCGCGCGCGCCGCGCCGTTGATGCGCAACAGCGGCACGAGCACCGCCGCGCCGAGCAGGAAGCGCAGCCCGGTGAACAGGAACGGGCCGATCACGGCGAGGCTCAGCCGCTGCGCGACGAACGCCGATCCCCAGATCGCGGCGGCGGCGAGCATCAGCAGGTTGGCGCGGAGGTGTTTGCGGGCGTCGTGGGTCATGCGGCGGCGGAAGGGCGGGCGAAAGTCGCGCGAAAGGCGAGAAATCGACAGACGAAATCCGACAGTCTACTCGCGTCCGGCCGATTGCGTCGGCCCCGCCAGGCTGTCGGCGAAGCGCCGCAGCGTGTCCTTCGAGCGGGCGTCGCGCACTCGCGAATACAGCGCGACTTGCGAGTCGGGCAGCGCGGGCAGGCCGAAGCGCGCGCCGACGTCGACGAGCGCGTGCGGCGCGACGCGGCGCGCAAGCGGACATACCGCGAGACCCGCGGCGGCGGCCGCCGCCACGGCCGCCACGCCGCCGCCCGTGAAGCGCTCGCGCCACGGCACGCCGGCACGGTCGAGCGCGCGCAGCGCGGCCGCGCGCACGCCGCACGGGCCCGCCAGCACCGCGAGCGGCAGCGGCTCGCCCGCGCGCGGCGTCCAGCCCGGCGCGGCGAGCCATGCGAGCGGCTCGGTGAAGAGCGGCGTCGCGTCGTCGCGCGGCGGATCTTCGCCCGGCTCGTGGCGCACGAACGCCGCGTCGAGACGCCGCTCGTCGTACTGCGCGAGCAGCCCGGTCGACATCCCGACGTGCATTTCGAGCACGAGGCCGGGGTCGTGCCGGCTTAGGCCCGTGAGGACGGCCGGCAGATCCGGCACCGCGACGTGCTCGCTGACGCCGATCGAGAGCCTGCGTCGCTCGGGCGCAAGCGATGCGAGCGCGCGCTCGTGCGCGTCGAGCAGCTCGCGCGCGGCGGGCAGGAACGCGGCGCCGACGGCGGCGAGCGTCACGCGCCGCGGCGTGCGTTCGAGAAGCGGCGTGCCGAGCTGCGCCTCGAGCCGCTTGAGCTTCAGGCTGACGGCCGATTGCGTGGTGCCGAGCGCGTCGGCGGCGCGCGTGAAGCTCGCCAAGTCGGCGACGAGGACGAATGCGCGAACGGCGTCCAGATCGAGCGGTTTCATTTCAAATGAAAATAGATAAAATGTTCATCGATATCTGTTCATTATAGATGGCGGGCCCTAAGCTGCATGCGTGTCCCAACCCGTGAGGAGAAACACGATGCCGTTCACCCGTATCGCATTGCGCGAAGGCAAGCCCGCCGAATACCGACGGGCGCTGTCGGAGGGCATTCACCGTGCGTTGCAGCGCGCGTTCGACGTGCCCGCCGACGATATTTTCATGACCGTGACCGAATACAGCGCCGATAATTTCTTTTATGGCCGCGACTATCTCGGGATCGCGCGCAGCGACGATCTGGTGATGATCCAGATCACCGCGAACAACACGCGCACGCTCGAGCAGAAGCGCGAACTGTACCGGTTGATCGCCGAGCATCTCGCCGAACGTCCGGGCTTGCGCCGCGAAGACGTGTTCATTAGTCTCGTCGAGGTGCTGAAGGAGGATTGGTCGTTCGGCAACGGCATTGCGCAGTACGTGAGCTGAAACTCGGCGCAGCCGCGCCGGTCGGACGGCTGAAGGCCGAGCGGCCGGCATCGCAAGCCGAGGCGCGGTGCGCGGGGGCGCGCACGATGCGCGGAGCTTGCGCGCGGCGTTCCGCCTCACTGGCCGTAAAAAGGGCCGTGTACTATGGAGAACGTCGGGTCCGTCGACGCGTGCGCGGCGGCAGCGGGCGGCCCGACCTACGCCGGAGCTTCCATGGCGCGCGTTCTGGAAATCGTGTTGGACTTTCCGTTGCAGGGCTGGCAGGCCGGGCGCGGATCGCGGGCGCGCGCGTCGCGCGACCTCGGCGCGGAACTCGCGCGGGCATGGCGGATCTGTCCGCCGGTGAAGATGCGTCGCGGGCACGAGCGCGTGACGATCGAGCCGTGCCGATTCGCCGAAGCGGAGCCCGACGACGGCGGCCGCTGGCAGGCCTGGATCGAGACGACCGCGCAGGCGCGGCGCGCGCTCGCGTCGCGCAGTCACCCGTTCGTGCCCGGCGTGATGGTGCGCGAGCGCTTCGACGGCGATCGCGGCGGCGTGCGCGTCGCGATGGCGATCGTGGCGGAGCGCCCGGCGACGGCGGCTGCGTCCGCATCCGATTCACCCCATTTACCCGATTTGCCCGATTCGATGGCCGCGGCGAGCGACGCACGGCGTTCGCACGGCCGGACGTCGAAGACGGCTGTCGCGCGGGCGGCGGCGCAAGCTTTGACAAGCACGCGCGCTTCTTCCGATTCCTCAGTCGCAACCGATGCGAGCGCACGCGTTCTATCCGCCGCCTCCGCGCCGACCGGCTCCGCGCTTCCGTCGGCCGATTCCGCCTCGCCTGCCGCTCCTGCCGCCGCCGGCGCGGCGGGTCCCGAATCGCAGGCTGCCGGCCAGCCGGCCTATGGTTTCGTCGCCGAACGCCGGCGCGGACGATGGCTCGACACCGACGGCATCGAAGTCGAACTGACGCTCGACGACGTCACGTTCGCGCCGGCCGCCGCCGCTTCGTCGGCTGCCGCGTCGTCCGCCGCCACCCGCGCCGCGCCGCTGCGCGTGTGCGAATTGCGTCTCGCCGCCGCCGATGCGGACGAACCCGACGCGCGCGCCGCCGCGCTGCGCGCGCTCTTTCGCGCGGCCCGCGAGCTGAGCGGCGCGTGGCCGGCGTCGCTGTCGCTGACGAGCGTCCTCGATCGCGCGTGCGCGGGCGAGGCGCCGGACGCAATCGGGGCGCCGATGAAGGCGCAATCGGCCGATTTGTCGAACACGCGCACGCAGCGCGCGGCGTTTTTCACGCTCGGCTGCAGCGTGACCGGGCAGTGGCTCGGCAACGAGGCCGGCGTGCGCGGCGGAGCCGATCCGGAATACGTACATCAGATGCGCGTCGCGCTGCGCCGGCTGCGCACGCTCGCGCGACTCTTCCCGCGCTACGCGGACACTGCCTGGAAGGACGCGTTCTCGGGCGACCTTCGCTGGATCGCCGCGATGCTCGGCGCGGTGCGCGACTGGGACGTCTGCATGACGTCGACGCTGCCCGCGCTCGCCGCAGCGCACGGCGAGGACGCGACGTGGGCGGGCACGCTCGATGCGGCCCGCGCGCAGCGCGACGCGGCGCACGTCGAGCTGCGGCAGGCGCTCGGCACCGCGCGCTATGCGCGGCTCGTGTTCGCGTGGCTCGAATGGCTGAGCCTGCTGCCGCTCACGCGGGACGATCCGGCGCGCGGCAAGGCCCCGTCGCTCAAGCGGCACGCGGCGAAGCGCGTGAGCCGGCTGTTCGGCCATCTTTACGGCTCGGGGCGGCTGACGACGCTCGACGCCGCCGCGCGCCACCGCGTGCGGATCGACGCGAAGCGGCTGCGCTACGCATTGGAATTCTTTTCGTCGCTCGCGTCGCGCCGCACGCGCGTGGACACGGTGCGGCTGCTCGCGCGCGTGCAGAACGCGCTCGGCGACGCGAACGACGCGGCCGTCGCGCTGCGCTGTCTCGAGCAACTGTCCGCGCCGCCGTATCAGCTCGGTTTCGCGCGCGGCTACGGCGCGGCGGCGCAGCGCTACACGGCGGAGGCGGCCGAGCAGATGCTGCGCGGATTGCGGCCGCCGAGGATCGGCGGCAGAAAGGCGTGACTATAATGGCCGTTCGTCCTGTTTGGCTGCGTCGATGACCGCCGATTCGTCCTCTTCCCGTTTCGATGCGCGCGCCGCGCGCGAGCCGCTCGCGCTGCGCGGCGAGCTGTGGCTGCGTGCGGGCGCCGAGACGCTCGGCGGCGCGGCGCGCATCGCGCTGCTCGCCGCGATCGGCGAAACCGGCTCGATCACGCGCGCGGCGAAGGCGGTCGGCCTGAGCTACAAGGGCGCGTGGGACGCGATCGACACGATGAACAACCTTGCGGGCGAGCCGCTCGTGCTGCGCTCGACAGGCGGCAAGGGCGGCGGCGGCACGACGCTCACGCCGCGCGCAACGGCGCTGATCGCGGCGTTTCGCGCGATCGAGCGCGAGCATCGACGCTTCATCGACGCGGCGAGCGCGGCGGTCGAAGGCTTCGAGGTCAATTGGGAACTTATCGGGAGAATCGGCATGAAGACGAGCGCACGCAACCAACTGTTCGGCAAGGTGCTGGCGGTCAAGCATGGCGCGGTGAACGACGAAGTGGTGCTCGCGCTGCCGGGCGAGCACACGATCGCGGCGGTGGTGACGCACGAGAGCACGCAGGAACTGGGGCTCGAGCCGGGCGTCGACGCGTGCGCGCTCGTGAAGGCGTCGTGGATCGTGCTCGCGGTCGAAGACGGCGCGCCGCTCAAGTTGTCGGCGCGCAACCAGTTGCGCGGCGTCGTCGAGGCGGTCACGCGCGGTGCTGTAAATAGCGAAGTGGCGCTTGCGCTCGACGGCGGCATGACGCTCGCCGCGATCGTCACGAACGACAGCGTCGATGCGCTCGGGCTCGCGAAGGGCGTGAACGCGGTGGCGGCGTTCAAGGCGTCGAGCGTGATTCTGGCGGTCAACGGATGATGTCGCGGCCGCGCCTGCCGAGCGGGACTCGGCGGCGCGGGCGGCGGTACGAAGCCAAGCCGGCGTGGTGCCGGCTTTTTTTGCGTCCGTCCGCCCGCCGGTTCGATCGGCGAGCGAATGCGCGATCCTGAGTTTTCGTGAGAGAAGGCGTCAAGAACGTCGCTAAATTCTGTTGGATGGCTGGCGTTGCTGAAAGATCGCGGCGGCTGACGATGGGCGTGAGCCGGGTTGTCGGACCGCGTGATGAGCAATCGCGTCCGGGCTCGGCGAGCGGCAAGTGGGGAACGGTGAACGGCGCCCGCGCGGAAGGTGCGAGCCGATCCCGTCACCGAACGCTCGTCACCCATTCGGCGATCGGCGTGTCGGGCAGCACGCGGCCCTCCTGAAGCCGCACGACCTGATCGCCGAACGCGGCGACGTCGTCGGGATCGTGCGTGATCAGCACCATCGGAATGTCGAGCCTCATCTGCAAGTCGGTCAGTTCGCGGCGCATCCGCTGGCGCATCGCGACGTCGAGCGCCGAGAACGGCTCGTCGAGCAACAGTATCCGCGGCTGCGCGATCAGCGCGCGCGCGAGCGCGACGCGCTGCTTCTGCCCGCCCGACAACTGCGCCGGATAGTGCCCGGCGAGCGCTTCGAGCTCGAACGCGCGCAGCCAGTACGCGGCGTCGTCGGGCAGCTCCTTCGCGCGCGGATTGCGCCAGCCGCGTTTCAGGCCGAACGCGAGATTCTGCCGGACGTTCAGATGCGGGAAGAGCGCGTAGTCCTGGAACAGGTACGCTACGCGGCGCGCCTGCGTCGGCACGTCGATGCCGCGCGCATCATCGAACAAGGTGTCGCCGCCGATCGAGATCGTGCCTTGGTCGGGCGCGAGCAGACCGGCGATCGCTTGCAGCGTGAGGCTCTTACCTGCGCCGGACGGCCCGAACAGCACGATGCGCTGCGCGGTCGACGCGAACGACACATCGAGCGTGAAACGCCGCTCCGGCGTGACGAGCGTCTTGCGGATGTCGACGACGAGGCTCATCTCACCGTGCTCCGACGAGCGCGCGCTGCGGCACGAGCCGCCCCGCGACGAGAAGGATCAGCACGCAGGTCGCCGACGTGACGAGCACAAGGAAGTTCGCGGTGGCGTCGTCGCCCGCCTGAACGGCCGCGTAGACGGCGACCGACAGCGTCTGCGTGCGTCCGGGCAGGTTGCCCGCGATCATCAGCGTCGCGCCGAATTCGCCGAGCGCGCGCGCGAACGCGAGCAGCGCACCCGCGAGAATGCCGCGCGCGGCGAGCGGCAGCGTCACGCGAAAGAAAATCCCGGCTTCGCTGATGCCGAGCGTGCGCGCCGCGCGTTCGAGCTGCGGATCGACCGCTTCGAAAGCGGCGCGCGCGGACTTCAGGATCAACGGAAACGCGACCACCATCGACGCGATTACCGCGCCTTGCCACGTGAACACGAGCTGGATGCCGAGCTCGTCGAGCCACGCGCCGAACATGCCGCGCCGGCCGAGCAGCACGAGCAGGTAATAGCCGAGCACCGTCGGCGGGAGCACGAGCGGCAGCGTCAGCAGCGAATCGATCACGTCGCGCGCGCCCGAGCGCCAGCGCGCGAGCGCGTAGCCGGTCGCGACGCCGAGCACGAGATCGAGCGCCGTCGCCCAGCCGGCCACCTTCAGCGACAACAGCAGCGGAACCCAGGCGTCGTGCATCGCGCGTCCCGATCAGTTCGCGGCGCTCGTCGCGTTCGCGGCCGGCTTGAAGCCGTATTTCGCGAGCACGGCCTGGCCCGCAGGCGACAGCACGAACGCGACGAAGCCCTGCGCGGCGCCCGCGTGCCGGCTGTCCTTGACGACGGCGATCGGATAGGTGATCGGCGTTTGCGTCGGGACGGTCAACGCGACTTTCACGCGCTCGGGCATCACGGCCGCATCGGTGCCGAACACGAAGCCCGCGTCGACTTCGCCGCGCGCGACGTAGTCGAGGCTTTGGCGCACGTTCGCGGCGAGCACGCCCTTCGCGCTGACGTCGCTCCAGACGCCGGCCGCCTTCAGCGCGCCCTCGGTGTAGCGGCCGACGGGCACCGACGCCGGATCGCCGAACGCGACGCGCTTCACGGCGGGCGACGTCAGGTCGCGCAGCGAGCCGAACGTCGCGCGGCTGTCGGCGGGCACGATCAGCACGAGCGAGTTCGCGGCGAAATCGCGGCGCGTGCCGTCGGCGATCACGTGTTCGGCGATCGCGCGATCCATCGCTTTCTGGTCGGCCGATGCGAACACGTCGGCCGGCGCGCCCTTCGCGATCTGCTGCATCAGCACGTCGGACGCGCCGAAGTTGAACAGGATCTTCGTACCCGGATGCTGCTTTTCGTATGCGTCGCCGACCGCCTTGAACGCGTTGGTGAGGCTTGCCGCGGCCGACACGACGAGTTCGTCGGCGGCATGCGCGGCCGGCGCGGCGAAACCGGCGGCGAGCGCGGACAGCGTGACGAGACGCAGGAACAGACGGCGGGCGGAGCGGGCGGGAGCGGACATGGCGGGAAACACTGACGTGGGCGGAAACCGTAATCGTAATATACGCGAGGTTATAACGGATTGGATTTCCGAACTGTGCCGGTGCTGCATGACGCCGCAGTGCGGCGGGCGGCGCGGCTGGGGCGGGAAAAGGCGGGGATGGTGCGATCCGCGGTGGAACGGTGGTGCAGCGCAGATGCGGAAAAGCTGAGAAGCTGAGAAGTGGTCGGCTGTTGAGTGGTAGATCGGTTGACTGATAAACCGATTAACCGTCGCCAGATCAATAGATCGACAAGCCGGCAAACCGGCAAACCGGCAAACCGGCAAACCGGCAAACCGGCGAACCGGCGAACCGGCGAACCGGCGAACCGGCGAACCGGCGAACCGGCGAACCGGCGAACCGGCGAACCGGCGAACCGGCGAACCGG
>NZ_JPWT01000065.1:0-71236 GCF_000773065.1 Burkholderia sp. ABCPW 111
CGTCGAGGACGTCGCGAAGACGGTGCTGTTTCTGTCGGCGTTCCCGAGCGCGGCGCTCACCGGCCAGTCGTTTGTCGTCAGCCACGGCTGGTTCATGCAGTAAGCCGTGTCCGAAACGGCGAGTGTCGGGCCGCGGCTCGGCTTCGCGTCGTTTCGCCTTGGTTCTCGCGTTGGCGCCCGCCCGCGGTTGACGACGCGCGGCTCGCGCCGCACACGACCATAAAAAACGCGCTCCATCAGGAGCGCGTTTCTCATTCCGGCGGTGCAGCCCCGCAGCGGCTCAAAGGCCGCGGCGTCGGCGTCCGGCTTACTTGAGCACCGTGGCAATCGCGCTCGCGACGACGTCGAGGTTGCGCGTGTTGAGCGCCGCGACGCAGATCCGGCCCGTGCTCACGGCATAGATGCCGAACTCTTCGCGCAAACGGTCGACTTGCGCCGACGTCAGGCCCGAGTACGAGAACATGCCGCGCTGCGCGTTGATGAAGCCGAAGTCACGCTCGATGCCGGCGGCCTTCAGGCGCTCGACGAGGCCGTTGCGCATCGCGCGGATGCGGTCGCGCATTTCGCCCAATTCCTGCACCCACGAGGCGCGCAGGTCCGGCGAAGCGAGCACCGCGGCGACGATCGCGCCGCCGTGCGTCGGCGGGTTCGAGTAGTTCGTGCGGATTACGCGCTTCAACTGCGAGAGCACGCGTGCGGCTTCGTCCTTGCTGTCGGTGATGATCGACAGCGCGCCGACGCGTTCGCCATACAGCGAGAACGACTTCGAGAACGACGACGACACGAACACGTTCAGATCCGCCGCCGCGAAGAGGCGCACCGCCGCCGCGTCGGCTTCGATGCTCTCGCCGAAGCCTTGATAGGCGATGTCGAGGAACGGCACGAGCTTGCGCGCCTTCACGACTTCGACGACCTGTGCCCATTGCGCTTCGTTCAGGTCGACGCCCGTCGGGTTGTGGCAGCACGCGTGGAGCACGACGATCGTGCCCGGCTCGTAGCCGTTGAGCGCGGCCAGCATGCCGTCGAAGTTGACGCCGTTCGTTTTCGCGTCGTAGTACGGATACGCGACGACCTCGAAGCCCGCCATTTCGAACAGCGCGCGGTGGTTTTCCCAGCTCGGGTCGCTGATCGCGACCTTCGCCTTCGGATTCAGCGTGCGCAGGAAGTCCGCGCCGATCTTCAGCGCGCCCGTGCCGCCGAGCGCTTGCGCCGTCACGACGCGGCCGGCCGCGATCAGCGGCGAATCGTCGCCGAGCAGCAGCTTCTGCACGGCGGCGTCATAGGCCGCGATGCCGTCGATCGGCAGATAGCCGCGCGGCAGGCCGGCTTCCACCCGCGCCTTTTCCGCGTCGCGCACCGCGCGCAGCAACGGAATCTTGCCGTCCTCGTTGGTGTAGACGCCGACGCCCAGATTCACCTTGGTCGGGCGCGTATCGGCGTTGAAGGCTTCGTTCAGGCCCAGGATTGGGTCGCGGGGGGCAAGTTCGACAGCGGAGAAGAGCGACATGATTGATTCGCAGCAGTTGTGAAAAGAGGGTCAGCTTCGGGCGCCGATGCGGACCGGGCGGGCCGTGAGGCGAAGCGCGGCAAAGGGCGGCGGCTCGGCGCGAAAAGCGAAGCGCGGCAACGCATCATTGTAGCGAATTCGACGTCTCCTTTCGGTCAATGTCGCGGCCGCGCACGCGCTTTTTTGCGCATCGGGCCTGCGAATCGCGAGCGCGGCGGGGCGGAGCCGGCCGAGCGTCGACGCGCTAGAATGATCTTTTGCTCCGCTTCGGCCCGCCGCCTCGCATCCACATGTCCGAACATCATCCCGACACCCGCGACGATCTCGACGAATCGAAATTCGTGACGTTCGACGGATCTCCGTTCCAGCTATACCAGCCTTACCTGCCCTCGGGCGACCAGCCGAGCGCGATCGCGACGCTGGTCGAAGGCGTCGAGGACGGCCTTTCGTTCCAGACGCTGCTCGGCGTGACGGGCTCGGGCAAGACCTACACGATGGCGAACACGATCGCGCGGCTCGGCCGCCCGGCGATCGTGTTCGCGCCGAACAAGACGCTCGCCGCGCAGCTCTATGCGGAATTCCGCGAATTCTTCCCGCGCAACGCGGTCGAGTACTTCGTGTCGTACTACGACTACTACCAGCCGGAAGCGTATGTGCCTCAGCGCGATCTCTTCATCGAGAAGGACTCGTCGATCAACGAGCACATCGAGCAGATGCGGCTGTCGGCGACGAAGAGCCTGATGGAGCGTCGCGACGTCGTGATAGTCGCGACGGTGTCGGCGATCTACGGCATCGGCAACCCGTCCGAGTACCACCAGATGATCCTCACGCTGCGCACGGGCGACAAGATCGGCCAGCGCGAGGTGATCGCGCGACTGATCGCGATGCAGTACACGCGCAACGAGCAGGACTTTCAGCGCGGCACGTTCCGTGTGCGCGGCGACACGATCGACATCTTCCCGGCCGAGCACGCGGAAATGGCGGTGCGCGTCGAGCTGTTCGACGACGAGGTCGATTCGCTGCATCTGTTCGATCCGCTGACGGGGCGCGTGCGCCAGAAGATTCCGCGCTTCACCGTCTATCCGTCGTCGCACTACGTGACGCCGCGCGAGACCGTGATGCGGGCGGTCGAGACGATCAAGGACGAACTGCGCGATCGCCTCGAGTTCTTCCATCGCGAGAGCAAGCTCGTCGAGGCGCAGCGCCTCGAGCAGCGCACCCGCTTCGACCTCGAGATGCTGCAGGAGCTCGGCTTTTGCAAGGGCATCGAGAATTATTCGCGGCACTTCTCCGGCGCGGCGCCGGGCGAGCCGCCGCCGACGCTCGTCGACTATCTGCCGTCCGACGCGCTGATGCTGCTCGACGAATCGCACGTGCTGATCGGCCAGCTGAACGGGATGTACAACGGCGACCGCGCGCGCAAGGAGAATCTTGTCGATTACGGGTTCCGGCTGCCGTCGGCGCTCGACAACCGGCCGCTCAAGTTCCCGGAGTTCGAGCGCAAGATGCGCCAGGTGGTGTTCGTGTCGGCGACGCCCGCCGATTACGAGCAGCGCGTGTCCGGCCAGACCGCCGAGCAGGTCGTGCGGCCGACGGGGCTCGTCGATCCGGGGATCGAGGTGCGGCCGGCGAGCACGCAGGTCGACGACGTGCTGTCCGAGATCACGGAGCGCGTGAAGGCGGAAGAGCGCGTGCTGATCACCGTGCTCACGAAGCGGATGGCCGAGCAACTGACCGAATTTCTCGCCGATCACGGCGTCAAGGTCCGCTATCTGCACAGCGACATCGACACGGTCGAGCGGGTCGAGATCATTCGCGACTTGCGGCTCGGCACATTCGACGTGCTGGTCGGGATCAACCTGCTGCGCGAAGGCCTGGATATCCCCGAAGTGTCGCTCGTCGCGATTCTCGACGCGGACAAGGAAGGCTTCCTGCGCGCCGAGCGCTCCCTGATCCAGACGATCGGCCGCGCGGCGCGCAACGTGAACGGCAAGGCGATCCTGTACGCGGACCGGATCACCGATTCGATGCGCCGCGCGATCGACGAGACCGAGCGGCGCCGCGCGAAGCAGATCGCGTACAACGAAAAAATGGGCATCACGCCGCGCGGCGTCGTGAAGCGGATCAAGGACATCATCGACGGCGTCTACAACGTCGACGAAGCGCGCGCCGAGCTGAAGGAGGCGCAGCAGCGCGCGAAGCTCGAGGACATGTCCGAGAAGCAGATCGCGAAGGAGATCAAGCGGCTCGAGAAGCAGATGGCCGATTACGCGAAAAATCTCGAGTTCGAGAAAGCCGCGCAGACGCGCGACCAGCTCGCGTTGCTGCGTGAGCGCTTGTTCGGCGCGAACGTGGGCGATCACGTGAGCGGGGTCGAATGAGGGCTTCGCGGCCCCCCGCCGCATTCGTTAATCTCGCTGTAAGCCTTGTCAGATCAGGGATTTAGCGGCATCTCCATTTGTTTCGGAGGCCGTTCGGTGCTACACTTGCGCCTGTATTGAGAATAGTTCGCATTAACGTTCTTCATCGCTTTCTTGTCTTTCCCCCGGGTTCCGGGTCCGCGCGGGCGGGACGTGTATCACGAGATAAAAACAGGAGTGTCAATGTTGCGTGCTTCCTTTGTTCGCAGCGGTATCGCGTTGGCGGCCGCGTGCGCTGCGCTGTCGGCGACGGCGGCGGAATACCCGATCGGCAAGCATCAGATTCAAGGCGGGATGGAGATCGGCGCGGTGTATCTGCAGCCGATCACGATGGACCCGGAAGGGATGATGCGCAAGGCGTCGGATTCGGACATCCACCTGGAAGCCGATATCCATGCGGTCAAGAACAACCCGACGGGCTTCGCCGAAGGCGACTGGATGCCGTACCTGCAGGTCACGTACAAGCTGACGAAGCAGGGCGACGCGAAGTGGAAGGCGCAAGGCGATCTGATGGGCATGGTCGCGAGCGACGGTCCCCACTACGGCGACAACGTGAAGCTGGCCGGCCCGGGCAAGTATCACCTGACGCTCGTCGTGAAGCCGCCGATGCAGGCGGGCCACACGGCGTTCGGCCGCCACGTCGACAAGGAAACCGGCGTCGGCGCGTGGTTCAAGCCGATCACGCTCGAATACGATTTCCCGTTCGCCGGCATCGGCAAGAAGGGCGGGTACTGATCGCAGAAGCAGCAAACGGACGGCGCGCGACGAGCGCGCTGTCCTTTTAGAGAAATACGATGAAATTCCCCAGAGTATTCGCATTTGCCGCCGCGATCTTCGTCGCAGGCGCCGCGCATGCGGCCGATCTGCCGACCTTCAAGCTCGAGATGGCCGACGGCAAGCTCAATCCGGCGCGCATCGAAGTGCCGGCCGGGCAGCGCATCAAGATCCAGATCCGCAATACGGGCAAGGGCGCCGTCGAGTTCGAGAGCGTGCAGCTTCGCAAGGAGAAGGTGCTCGCGCCGGGCGGCGAATCGTTCGTCGTGATCGCGCCGCTGTCGCCGGGCGAGTACAAGTTTTTCGACGATTTTCACCAGCAGGCGCAGGGCGTCATCGTCGCGAAGTAACGGTTTTCGCGTTTGACGCGCGGACAGGCCGCGCGGCGGGCGCCGGGAGGTAAAAACAATGGGTCAGATCTTGTTCATCGTCTGGCGAGAGAGCGTCGAGGCGTTGCTCGTCGTCGGCATCCTCTATGCATGGCTGAAGAACGGCGACGACGATGCGCGCCGCGGCCTGCCTTATTTGTGGGCGGGCGTTCTCGCCGGCCTGCTGATGGCGGTCGGGCTCGGCGCCGCGCTCGTCGGCTTCACCGAAGTGTTGTCGGGCGACGCCCAGGACTATTTTCAAACCGCGATGGTGCTGATCGCGTGCGTGCTGATCGTGCAGATGGTGCTGTGGATGAAGCAGCACGGGCGCTCGCTGAAGCGCGACATGGAGCGCTCGTTGCAGAAGAGCACGCAGGACGCGAACTGGTGGGGCGTCGCGGTGCTCGTCGCGCTCGCGATCGCGCGTGAAGGCAGCGAGACGGTGATCTTTCTCTACGGGCTCGGCTTCGGTCAGTCCGGACATGTCGACGGCGGCCAGATGCTCGCCGTGCTGATCGGCCTCGGCCTCGCATTCCTGACGTTCTACGTGCTGCAACTCGGCGGCAAGTACTTCTCGTGGCGGCACTTCTTCCGCGTCACCGAGATCATGCTGCTGTTCCTCGGCGCGGGCCTGTTCCAGACGGGCATCGACAAGCTGATCGACAAGGAGATCCTGCCGCTCGGCATCGCGCAATTGTGGGATACGTCGGCGATCCTCGACGATTCAAGCACGTTCGGCTCGCTCGTCGCGACGCTGACGGGCTACCGCGCTCATCCGTCGCTCACGAACCTCGTCGCGTACGCAGTCTACTGGGCGGTTGTCTATCTGCTGCTCAAGCGCGCGGCGCGACACCCGGCGGCGACTGCGGGCCGGCCGGCATGAGCGCTGTCGTCGGCCGTCGCCGCACGAGCCTCGTCGCGGAAGCCGGGCACTGGATGCAGCGCCACGGCGCGCTGATCCGCGGCATCCAGTGGATCGTGGTACTCGTCTATGCGTTCCTGATCCTCGTGCCGGCGTTCACGCCGCTGCCCGACGACACCGCGCATCTATGGAGCAACCTGACGCTCGCCGCGCAGTTCGTGTTTTGGGGCATCTGGTGGCCGTTCGTGCTGCTGTCGATGGTGATGCTCGGCCGCGTCTGGTGCGGCGTGCTGTGTCCTGAGGGCGCACTGAGCGAATTCGCGAGCAAGTTCGGCCGCGGTCGTGCGATTCCGCGCTGGATGCGCTGGGGCGGCTGGCCGTTCGTCGCGTTCGGCTTGACGACGATCTACGGCCAGATGGTCAGCGTCTATCAGTATCCGCGTGCGGTGCTGCTCGTGCTCGGCGGCTCGACGCTTGCCGCGATCGTGATCGGCTTTCTGTACGGGCGCGAGAAGCGCGTGTGGTGCCGCTATCTGTGTCCCGTGAACGGGGTCTTCTCGTTGCTCGCGCGCCTCGCG
The DNA here is from genome assembly GCF_000773065.1 of Burkholderia sp. ABCPW 111. Taxonomy (NCBI): domain Bacteria; kingdom Pseudomonadati; phylum Pseudomonadota; class Betaproteobacteria; order Burkholderiales; family Burkholderiaceae; genus Burkholderia; species Burkholderia sp. ABCPW 111. Next base: position 6,510 of record NZ_JPWT01000065.1, read on the forward strand.
CCGCTGCGCTACAAGGTCGATGAACAGGCATGGCGCCGTTCGTACAAGAAAGGCGAACACGGCCACCGCGTGATTCCGATCAACTGCGCGCCGCTCGTGCCGCTTCGCAACATGAAGGGCGCGGCGGCGTGTCACATGTGCGGCCGCTGCAGCGGCCACCGCGGCGCGATCGAGCTGACGGCGCGTTCGCCGTCCGAGGAAGTGGTCGCGCTCGGCGACAAGCAGGCGAGCGGCTGGGACACGGCGCTCATCCTATACGGCCTGCTCGGCATTGCGATCGGCGCGTTCCACTGGACGGTGAGCCCGTGGTTCGTGCAGATCAAGCAGTGGCTTGCGGGCTGGCTGATCGACCACGACATCATGTGGCCGCTCGACACGAACGCGCCGTGGTTCGTCTTCACGCACTACCCCGAGCACAACGACGTGTTCTCGTGGCTCGACGGCTCGCTCGTCATCGCGTACATCTCCGGCACGGGTCTCGCATACGGCACGGCGCTTGCCGTGCTGCTCGCCGGCGCGGTCGCGATGCTCGGCCGCTTCGAGCGCGTGCGGCTGCACCATCTCGCTCAGGCGCTGATCCCGCTTGCGGGCGCCGGCGTGTTCCTCGGCTTGTCGGCGACGACGTTGTCGCTGCTGCGCGCGGAGCATGTGCCGCTCGGCTGGGCATCGGGCGTTCGCATCGCGATTCTCGCCGGCGCGAATCTGTGGAGCGCATGGCTCGCCTGGCAGGTCACCGGCCGCTATGCGGGCTGGACGCGCCGGCTGTTCGCGATGGCCTGGTTCGGCGCCGCGCTCGCGGTGATCGACAGTGCGTGGTGGCTGATGTTCTGGGGATTCTGACGCGCTTCGAGCGCTATGATGCAGCCGTCGATGGGCTCTCATCACGAAGGAGTGTCGAGATGAAAACCAAACCCGTTTTGACGAGCGATGACGTGAAGAAGATGGCGACCGCCGCCGAGGCGTTCGCGGTTGCGAACCAGTGGTCCGTGACGGTTGCGATCGTCGACGACGGCGCGCATCTGCTGTATCTGCACCGGATGGACGGCGCCGCGCCGAGCACCGTCGAGATGGCGATCAGCAAGGGCCGCACGGCCGCGCTCGGTCGTCGCGAGAGCAAGGTCTACGAAGATATCGTGCTGCAGGGGCGCGTGTCGTTCCTGAGCGCGCCGCTCGTTGGCCTCGTCGAGGGTGGCGTGCCGATCATCGTCGAAGGCGAGACGGTCGGTGCAATCGGCGTGTCCGGCGTGAAATCCGAGCAGGACGCGACGGTCGCCCGCGCGGCGATCGCCGCGCTGATAGGCGCCGGCTGACCCCGACGGCGGCATTTCATTCGTCGGCATCCGCTCAATCGTCGGCACGAGCCGGCGGCGGCCGTTCGCGCGTTTTCGCTTCGCAAGCCGTGCAAGCAAAAAAAGCGACGCGCCATCGGACGCGTCGCTTTCTCTTTCACGCAGTGAGAACCCCAAAAAAAGCGGCTTGGCTTGCTATAACGGCTGCTTGAATATGTTTGCACGAAGGGGTCTAGACTCGCGTGCAAGCCGTCATGGCTGGCTAATGCCCAACACCTCTCGTAGAGGTGGTCCCCACAATACTCGGTTCGTTACTTCGTCAGAATCAGCTTGCCCAGGCGGGTGGCCCGCAACTGGTAGGTTTCGCCGTTGTGCGCGATGCTCACGTGGCTTTGGCCTTGCAACAGCGCATCGCTGCTCACCACGCGCTGCCCGGCGTTCGTGGCTGCCGCGGGTTTCGCTGCGGACTTCACCGGTTCCGCCGGCGTCGTCACGGCCGCCTTGGGGCGGCTGCTGGATGCGGTGCCGCCCGGGCGGCGCAACGTAAGCGTATTGGAGCGCATAGGTTCGGTCATTCAGGCGATTGGTGAGTTGCGATTCGATGGAATGAATTCTAAATGATAACCATTCCCATTTACAACGTAAGTTTATTGATCGGAACCTGGATGTCGATAGGCATGGGCAAAGAGGGCGACGGATACGCCGTCGCCAGGCATGGTCAATGCAGCGGGTCCGGGTCCTTGCGGCCCTGCGTGTACTCGCGAATCAGGCGGACGGTATCGATGTCGGACGTGCGGTAGGCTTCCTTCACGATCTCGTGCGTCTGGCGCGCGTCTTCGCTGTCGTTGCTGACGGGCAGCGTCGTCCGGTATTCGAAGCGCAGGAATAGTTGCTGATCGTCGCGCTCTTCGATTGTCATCGTCAGCGAGCCGCCGATCTCGCCGTCGGCCGCGTGGATGTCGTAGCGCACCTGCTCGTTCGGCGTGAACGTCACGCGGTCGCGGACCGTCGCTTTGCCGTAGTGCAGCTCGCGCTCGAGCGTCGTCTCCGTGCGTTCGTGGACGATGCAGCGGTCGAGGCCGATCACGAAAAGCTGCGGCTGCTCGGCGCGCAGCACGAGACCTTCCCATAGCTGCGCGCGAGTCAGCGTCGGCAGGGCCGGGTTGTCGGCGGCGTTAATCTGGATCAGATGTTCGAAGTTCAAAGCGGCGGATTCCTTCTGTAGTGCGGCCCTTGCCGGGCGCGAGAAGATATTGTGACGTAAATCCGCTGTAGTGGCGGACGTTGCCGCCCTCCGTCGTTTGGCCGACGCGCGCCGCCGGTGCCTAGGCGGGAATGCGGCCCATGCGGCCCGTCTGATAATCGACGACCGCCTCGCGGATTTCGTCCTCGGTGTTCATCACGAACGGGCCGTAGCGCACGATCGGCTCGTTGAGCGGCGCGCCGCCGATCAGCAGCAGTTCGAGCGGCGTGTCGCCCGCGGCAAAGACCACGGTGTCGCCGTCTTCCGCGTACACGACCATGTGGCGCGCGTCGACCGCCGTCCTGTCGGCGCCGTAGAATCCGCCGCCCTCGATCGGATAGGCGAACACGCGAAAGCCAGCCGGCACGGGCTGCTCGACGAGCGCGCCGGGCGACAGCGTGAAATGCAGATAGAGCATCGGCGTGCGCGTCTCGATCGTCGCGCGCGCGCCGAATGCATCGCCGGCGATCACGCGAACTTTCGCGCGGCCGTCGGCCGATTGGGCCGTGGGAATGCGCGCGGCCGGGATGTCCTGGTAGCGCGGCGCGATCATCTTGTCGCGGCGCGGCAGGTTCACCCAAAGCTGGAACGCGTGCGCGTGGCCGCCCCGGCGCGCGAATTCGGGGTCGGGCAGCTCGCTGTGGACGACGCCCGCGCCCGCCGTCATCCATTGCACGTCGCCGGGGCCGAGCGCGCCCGCGTGGCCCGCCGAATCGCGATGACGGAACCAGCCGTCGAGCACGTACGTGACCGTTTCGAAGCCGCGATGCGGGTGGTCGGGGGCGCCTTTCGCATCGCCCGGCGCGTAATCGACGGGCCCCATTTCGTCGAGCAGCAGGAACGGGTCGAAATCCGTCAGCAGGCGGGTCGGAAACGGGCGGTGAACCACGAAGCCGCCGCCTTCCGTGGTGCGAAGCGAGGGGTAGGTGCGCTGGATCGAGCGGGCGATAGTCATGGGAGGGCTCTAGGAATGGCTGGGAATAGCGATATTTTTGCAACGTAAGGCTATTATATTGAGCGAATTGCCGATTAAATCTGCTCGATTCGCAATGGATCGTTGTGGAATTGGAACGATGAAATGACTATCGACGCACATAACCTGAACGACTTGATGTACTTCTCTCAGGTGGTCGAGCACGGCGGCTTCTCGGCCGCGGAGCGCGTGCTCGGAATCTCGAAGTCGCGCCTGTCGCGGCGGCTCACCGAGCTCGAGGCGACGCTCGGCGTGCGCCTGTTGCAGCGTTCGACTCGCAAGCTCGCGTTGACCGAGGCGGGGCAGCTTTTCTATCAGCATTGCCAAGCAATGTTGTCCGAAGCGCAGGCCGCGATGAATGCAGTGCAGCAACTACGCTCGGCGCCGCGGGGCACGGTGCGTGTGAGCGTGCCCGTTACGTTGTCGCAGACGATGCTTTCGCGTCTGCTGCCGGAATTCCTGCGCCGCTATCCCGAAGTGCGCGTGCAGATTCGCGTGACGAATCGCGTGATCGATCTCTTCGAAGACTCGATCGACGTCGCGCTGCGCGTGCGATCCGAGCCGCCGCAGAACGCGAACATCGTCGTGCGGCCGCTGTGGCGCACCGAGCAGATGCTCGTCGGCGCGCCGAGCCTGCTGCAGCAGAACGCGCCGCCTCTCGTGCCCGACGATCTGTCGAGATTCGACACGCTCGATACGCCGTCGGGCGACGGCCGTCACGTATTCAACCTGATCGCGCCGGACGGCACGCGCCACGCGCATGAGCACGAGCCGCGCCTCGTGACGGCGGATCTGATGTCGATCCGCGAAGCGGTGCTCGACGGGGTCGGAATCGCGGCATTGCCGGAGTCGATGTACGGCAATGCGCTGCGAGCGGGGCAACTGTCGCCGGTGATGCCGGGCTGGACGCTGCCCGTGCCGCAGCTCTACGCGGTGTTCGTGTCGCGGCAGGGGATGCCGCCCGCCGTGCGTGCGTTCGTCGACTATCTCGTCGAGAAGCTCGACAGCGAAAACTACAAGGAGCCCAGCTGCCCGGAGCGCGGCGCGAAGGACGCGGACATGAAGATTTCGATCTGACGAAATCGGAAGCTCGCGTGTGCATCGGTTTTGGCATTTGACGCGCGTCACGCAATCGGTAGTTTCAATCGTCGGCTGCTTGAATGCGTGCGCGGCTAGGCCTATATTGGAATCCCATTTCGTGAGGGAAGGTGCCAAGCGAAACAAGGTGGCCGCATATGTTGCGAGCCAGATAGGGCAGACCGCGCTAGTCCGTGCAGACCACGGCATGTCGCATCGCGTTGCTCGGCGTGCAGCAGTCAGGCCGTCGGGTCCGCCGCCCGAAGGCGCCCGTGCGCGCATGAAAAAAGGCCTTCATCTGGCGATGAGGGCCTTTTACTTTGTGCCGCGTGCGTTTGTGCCGCGTGCGTTTATCGCACGCGGCATGCAACACGGCGATTACTTCGCGTTCGACTTCGGCTCGGTCACGAAGCCGAGCTTCGTCAGGCCGCCTGCCTGCGCGGCCGACATCACTTCAGCGACCTTTTCGTACGCGACCTTGCGATCCGCGCGCAGATGCAGCTCCGGCTGCGGCGTCGTTTGCGCGGCTTGCGCGATTCGCGCCTGCAGATCGGTTGCGTTCACCGGATGGTCGTCCCACAGAACCGTGCCGTCGCTTTCGATCGCGACGTCGATCGTCTTCGGCTTCACTTCGACCGGCTGGCTGCTCGCGCGCGGAAGGTCGATCTTCACGGCGTGATGCATCGCCGGAATCGTGACGAGGAAGATGATCAGGAGTACGAGCATGACGTCGACGAGCGGCGTCATGTTGATCTCGTTCATCAGGCCGTCGTCGTCATCGTCGCCGAAGCTGGTGTTCATTGCCATCGCGAACCTCCGCTCAGTTCGCGCGCGCGGCGAGGCGCAGCCCGTCGCGCTGGGCCGACGACGCGAGGCGCGCGCCCGTCACGAAGTAGGCGTGCAGGCCATGCGCGAAGCGGCGCAGGCGGCTCACGATGCTCTTGTTCGCGCGCGTGAGCGCGTTGTAGCCAAGCACGGCGGGAATCGCGACGAACAGGCCGAACGCGGTCATGATCAGCGATTCGCCGACGGGGCCGGCGACCTGATCGATCGACGTCTGGCCCGTCGCGCCGATCACGAGCAGCGCGTGATAGATGCCCCACACGGTGCCGAACAGGCCGACGAACGGCGCGGTGCTGCCGATCGACGCGAGAATCGCGAGCCCGCTCTGCATTCGCGCGATGCCTTCGTCCATCGTGTCCTTCAGGCAGCGCGTGACCCAGTCGGACACGTCCATCCGGTCGTGCAGGTGCGGCTGTGTCTGATGGTGATGATCGGCGGCCTCCTGGCCGGACAGCGCGAGCGCGAGGAACGGGTTGTCCTGCGTCGACGACGATGCGCGGCCGAGCTTCTTCACGCCTTCCTCGAAATCGTCCGAATGCCAGAACGACTGCTCTGCATCTTTCGACAGACGCTTCAGGCGAATCACGTTCCAGCCTTTGATGACGATCACCATCCACGACAGGATCGACATCACGAGGAGTGCGATCGCGATGAACCGCGTAACGAAGTCACCTTGCGCCCACACGTGCGCGATTCCGTAGCTTTGCATTTCCTTTCCTTGTTGTTTCTTTCGGGTGTTGCCGAGATTAGTCGGTCAGAGTGAAGTCGTAGGGCTGCGTGTAGGCGGCGCGCATCGGCTGCCCGTTCTGCATGTATGGCTGGCACGGCGACGAGCGGATCGCGTCGAGCGCCGCGTCGTCGAGGCGCGCAAAGCCGCTGCTCTGGACGACTTGCGCGCTTTCGATCTTGCCCGTCAGGCCGACGACGAAGCGCACCTTCACGACGCCCGTCTCGCCGCGGCGCTTCGACAGCGTCGGATATGCAGCCTTCGCGATTTGGCAGGTCAGATGCGCGCCTTCCTTCGGCGCGACGATTTCCATCGTCGGGCGGCTCGTCGGCGCGCCGGCGGGCGGCGCTGCCTTCGCGCTCGTGTCGGCGGGAGCCGCGGGCGCGGGCGGTGCGGGTTCCGGCGCGGTGATCGCGTTCGGCGATGGCTCGTGCGACACGGGCAGCGGCGTCGGACTCGGTTTCGCGACCGGCCGGGGCGCGGGCGCCGGCTTCGGCTTGACCTTCGGGACGGGTTTCGGCGGCTCGGGCGTCGGCGCCGACTGGATGCCGACCGGCTGTGCGACGGGCGCGCTCAGCAACTGGGCGGTGATCGTCTTCGACTCGAGCGATCGATGCGGTGCGTCGTTGCGCATCAGCAGTGCGCCGGTCAGCAGGATCGCGTGTCCGGCGAGAACCGCCACGGCAGCGGTGACGACGCGGGGATTCATACGGGGAAAAACCGGCGCGGAGGCGGCCGGCAGGGAATTCGAAACCTGCATGTTAGCTTCGTAGCGCGGCGGCGCGCGTGATGTACGCCGCGAAGTGCGGCATCACTTGCGGAAGATCAGCAAAGAGATGCACACAGTAGTCACGAATCCGATCAGCAATTCCATTACGGGCTCCTTCGCAGGTAGGCCGTTGGCTCGCGCGGGCAGGCTTGCTGACGGGCTGGTAAAACGAGAGCGCGGCGCGCGCGGTGCCGCGTGCGATCCTGGCGCGCCGGTCAGGCCGCCTTGCGTTCGTAGAACGCGATGGGAACCGGCACGGCGGCGTGGTGCTCGACGCCGCAGCGGCTCGCACAAACGCCCTGTTCCGCCATGATGTCGCGCACGGTTTCCTCGCACTTGCCGCAGCACGTAGCGACCCCGAGTTCGAACTGGAGTTCGTCGAAAGTGTCCACGCCTTCCGCGAGGGATGCGCGAATCTTCCGATCGGAAACGGACTTGCACACGCAGACGATCATGATGGAGCGCGATAGCTAACGTTAATGCGAATTATTATCATTATATTTGTGGGGCTTGGCAAGCGCGGTCCCGGGTTTTTTGTAACAAAACCAGGCGCTTGGAAGGGTTTTCGGGCGACGGCGGGCGGCGCGGCTACGCCGGATGGGCGGCGGGCGCGGCCGTGCTCGGGGAGGAAATGGTGACGGATTCGGCCGGCACGTCGAGCCCGAGCAGTGTCGCGGCGAGAGACTGCAGTTGCCGGCCATCGCCCGTCGAGCAGAGGCGCGGCGGCGGTGCCGGCCGGGAGCCGGCCGGCGCGCGCAGATCGCGCTCGTCCAGTATCCGCGAAAGCTGGCGGGCGATCGCGTCGCTCGTGTCGATCAGATGCAGGCGGTTGGACGTTACGTCGCGGATCGCGGCGTCGAAGAACGGGTAGTGCGTGCAGCCGAGCACGAGCGTGTCGGCGCCCGCCGCAAGCATCGGCTCGAGGTAGCCCGCGAGCAGCGCGCGCAGCTCGGGCGAGCCGGTGTCGCCGCGCTCGACCGCCTCGACGAGGCCATGCCCCGCCTGACAGATGAAGCGGCAGTCGGCGGCATGGCGCGCGATCAGCGCGCCGAAGCGCGCGCTGCGCAGCGTCGCCTGCGTCGCGAGCACGCCCGCGATGCGCGTCTTCGAATGCTGCGCCGCCGGCTTGATGCCGGGCTCGACGCCGACGAGCGGAATCGGCAGGCGCTCGCGCACGAGCGCGATCGATTGCGCGGTGGCGGTGTTGCACGCGACGACGAGCGCCTTCGCGCCTCGTGCGGCGAGCCATTCGCCGATCGCGAGCGTGCGCTCGACGATGAACGCGTCCTCGCGCGGGCCGTACGGCGCATGACGGGAATCCGCGACGTAGACGAGCGCCTCGTCGGGCAGCCGCTCGCGCACCGCGCGCAGCACCGACAGGCCGCCGAGCCCCGAATCGAAGATGCCGATCGGCGCATGGGCGGGCGATGCGCGGAAATCGGATGCGGGCGGCGGCGTCATGTCGGCGAGCGAGCGTGGATCGAATAGAAATCGAACGGGAGGAATTACTCCGGCGAGCCCATCATCGACTGCTGATAGTTCTGAATGCCGACCTTGCCGATCAGGTCGATTTGCGTTTCGAGCCAGTCGATGTGCTCTTCGGTATCGTCGAGGATCTTCTCGAAGATTTCGCGCGACACGTAATCACGCACCGATTCGCAATATGCGATCGCTTCCTTGCACGTCGACTGCGATATCTGCTCGAGCTTCAGATCGCATTTCAGGATTTCCTCGGTTTCCTCGCCGATCAGCAGCTTGTGCAGATCCTGCAGGTTCGGCAGGCCGTCGAGCATGAACACGCGCTCGATCAGCCAATCCGCGTGCTTCATTTCGCCGATCGATTCGTCGTATTCGTGCTTGCCGAGTTTTTCGAGACCCCAATGCTTGTACATCCGCGCATGCAGGAAATATTGATTGATCGCGGTCAGTTCGTTCTTCAACTGGGCGTTCAGATATTCGATGACTTTCTTATCGCCTTGCATGTTCGTTCCTTGTGACGTGTGGGGGCTTGAATTTCTGAACGATAAACGCTCGTTCCTGAAAAGCCAAGGGCGAATTCGTTCGAAATCCGAAAGGTGAACGAATTCGCCGCATCGAAAAGGCCGGATTGAAATCCGGCCTGAAAATCATTCTTATTTACGCGTTCGCGACAGGAATCTTGCCGATTTTCGCCTGCCATTCCTTCGGCCCCGTTTGGTGGACCGACGTGCCTTGCGAATCGACGGCGACCGTCACCGGCATGTCCTGCACGTCGAACTCGTAGATCGCTTCCATGCCGAGATCCTCGAATGCGAGCACCTTCGCGCCGCGGATCGCCTTCGACACGAGATACGCCGCGCCGCCGACCGCCATCAGGTAAGCCGCCTTGTGCTTCTTGATCGCGTCGATCGCCACCGGGCCGCGCTCGGCCTTGCCGACCATCGAGATGAGGCCCGTCTGCGCGAGCATCGTCTCGGTGAACTTGTCCATGCGCGTGGCCGTCGTCGGGCCGGCCGGGCCGACCACTTCGTCGCGCACCGGATCGACCGGGCCGACGTAGTAGATCACGCGGTTCGTGAAATCGACGGGCAGCTTCTCGCCCGCGGCCAGCATGTCGGCGATGCGCTTGTGCGCGGCGTCGCGGCCCGTGAGCATCTTGCCCGACAGCAGCAGCGTCTGGCCCGGCGCCCAGCTGGCGACTTCTTCCGGCGTCAGCGCGTTCAGATCGACGCGCTTGCTGGTTTCGGTGTTCGGTTCCCACTGGACCTTCGGCCACGCGTCGAGCGACGGCGCTTCAAGCTTGGCCGGGCCCGAGCCGTCGAGCACGAAGTGCGCGTGGCGCGTGGCCGCGCAGTTCGGGATCAGCGCGACCGGCTTCGACGCCGCGTGCGTCGGCGCGGCCATGATCTTCACGTCGAGCACGGTCGCCAGACCGCCGAGACCCTGCGCGCCGATGCCGAGCGCGTTGACCTTCTCGTGCAGCTCGACGCGCAGTTCCTCGACCCAGTCCTTCGGCCCGCGCGCGATGATCTCCTGGATGTCGATCGGCTCCATCAGCGATTCCTTCGCCATCAGCATCGCTTTCTCGGCGGTGCCGCCGATGCCGATCCCGAGCATGCCGGGCGGGCACCAGCCCGCGCCCATCGTCGGCACGGTCTTCAGCACCCAGTCGACGATCGAGTCGGACGGGTTCAGCATCACGAACTTCGACTTGTTTTCCGAGCCGCCGCCCTTCGCCGCGACCTGCACGTCGACCTTGTCGCCCGGCACGATCTCGTAGTGGATCACGGCCGGCGTGTTGTCCTTCGTGTTCTTGCGCGCGCCTTCGGGCGGATTCACGATCGATGCGCGCAGCACGTTGTCCGGATGCGTGTAGCCGCGGCGCACGCCCTCGTTGATCATGTCGGTGACGCTCATCGTCGCGCCGCCGTTTTCACTTGCCCAGCGCACGTCCATGCCGACCTTCACGAAGATCGTGACGATACCCGTGTCCTGGCAGATCGGGCGGCGGCCTTCCGCGCACATGCGGCTGTTCGTCAGGATCTGCGCGATCGCGTCTTTCGCGGCCGGGCTTTCCTCGAGCTCGTATGCGCGGCCGAGCGCCTCGATGTAGTCGAGCGGGTGGTAGTAGCTGATGTACTGCAGCGAATCCGCGATGCTCTGGATCAGGTCTTCCTGTTTGATGACGGTCATGGCTGAGACTCTGTGAGGACTGTGGGTATGGGAATCGACTCAGGCCGACTGTTGCGCCGGCTCGCGCGGCGCCGACGGCTGCGCCGGCGCTTCGTGGTAATGCTCGGGGTGCGTGTGCGTCGTCAGGCGGTCGACCCATGCCATCACGAGCGCCGACACGAGGAACGCGACGTGGATCAGCACCTGCCACATGATCGCGTGCACCGTGTGCTGGTCCGGATTGATGAACGTCTTCAGCAGGTGGATCGACGAGATGCTGATGAGCGCCATCGACAGCTTCACTTTCAGCACGCCCGCGTTCACGTGGTCGAGCCATTCCGGTTCGTCGGGGTGGCCCTCGACGCCGAGGCGCGACACGAACGTTTCATATCCGCCGACGATCACCATGATGAGCAGGTTCGAGATCATCACCACGTCGATCAGGCCGAGCACGGCGAGCATGATGTTTGTCTCGTCGAGGCCGGCCGCGTGCGACAGCAGGTGCCAGACTTCCTTCAGGAACAGGAACACGTAGATCGCCTGCGCGACGATCAGGCCCAGATAAAGGGGCACTTGCAGCCAGCGGCTCATGAAGATGACGGCGGGCAGCGGGCGCATCTTGCGGCGGGCCGGGCGGGCGGGGCGCGGATCGGTTGGGGCGGCGGACATGGTCGGGCGAAGCGGGGACGCGGGGATATGGAACGTTTTTGAAAAAAAGCGCGTTATTGTAACGCGTCGGCCGGACCGCTTGCAGCGGCGCAGCATCGCGGCCAGGCGCGCTCGACGCGCCCGCCGGCGGCGCGCCGAGCGCGTGCGCGGTGCGAATGTCGTGTGGTGCGGTGTGTGCGCGGTGCGCTTGCAGCGGTAAAGGTGCTTCGTCGCACGGACGGCGCGCCGCCCGCGCGGCGCTCGCTCAGGGCGAGACGGGCGGCGAGCGCCGCACGCGCAGGCTCGCGAGCACGATCCCCGTCACCACGCACGCGAGCGCGAAGCCGTGCGCGAGCGTCGGCCGTTCGCCGAGGAACAGGATGCCGTAAATCGCGGCCGAGATCGGCAGCACCGCGCTGAACACGCCGGCGAGGCTGCCCGGCACGTGGCGGATGCCCTTCATCCACAGCCAGAACGAGAAGATGCTCGCCGACAGGCCGTACCAGACGACGAGCGCCCAGATGCCCGCCGGCACGCTCGCGTAGTCGAAATGCCAGAGCGCGCCCGCGCCGAGCGGCAGCATCAGCAGCAGGCCGAACAGGTGCGTGTACGCGCAGATGTCGATCGGCGCGAGCGTTTGCGTGAGGCGCCGCGACAGGATCACGTAGATCGACTCGCAGCAGACCGCGCCGAGCATCAGCAGATTGCCCGAGAGCGAGCTCGCGTGGCCGCCGCCTTCGCTCGCGCCGCTGTTCGCGAGATTGATCGTCACGACGCCGACGATCGCGAGCGCGATCGACACGAGCGCACGCCCGTTCGGTTTCTCGCGCAGGAAGAGCCACGCGAACAGCGCGACGACGGCCGGAATCGTGCTCGTGATGACGCCCGCCGCGACGGCGCTCGTGCGCTGCACGCCGTTGAGCATCAGCAGCGTGAACATGAACGTGCCGAAGAACGCCTGCAGGAACAGGTTCAGCCACTCGCCGCGCTTGACGGTGCGCATCTTGACCGGGCTGAAGAGCGGCCAGAGCACCGCGTTCGCGATGACGAAGCGCAGCGTGGCGAGAATGGCGACGGGAACGAAGGCGACGATCGATTTGCCGATGCCGACGTTGCTGCCGACGAGCAACATCGACACGATGAGAAAGAGGGCGTAGCGATTCAAGCTGGAATCCGGGCGACGAGTTAGTTAGCATTGTAGGGTCGCGTGAAAGCTAGCGTAAAGCAGCATCGGCGCGCTCGTCGCGTAAGTGACGGGTAAGTTCCGGCGCTTATCGTGAAACGTCTGCATCGCTTCGCCGCGGCCGGTTGGCGTGGTGCGATGCAGCATCGCGCGCCGCGTGAGCCGCATGCGGTGCGCAGGGTGGGAGACAGGCGCATTGCGCGCCGAATTAGACACGGCGCGCCCGATCGCGCCGGCATGTAGTGTGTAGTGGATTCCATGTTCACCAAGGGGTAGTCGATGTCTGCGATTGAATCGGTTCTGCACGAACGCCGCCAGTTCGCGCCGCCCGCCGCAGTGGAGAAGGCGGCGGCCATTTCCAGCATGGCGGCTTATCGGGCGCTCGTCGAAGAGGCTGAGCGCGATTACGAAGGATTCTGGGCGCGCCTCGCGCGCGAGACGCTCGAATGGCGCAAGCCGTTCGGCAAGGTGCTCGACGAGACGAACGCGCCGTTCTACAAGTGGTTCGAGGACGGCGAGCTGAACGCGTCGTACAACTGTCTCGACCGCCACGTCGCCGCCGGCCTCGGCGAGCGCGTCGCGGTGATCTTCGAGGCCGACGACGGCACCGTCACGCGCGTCACCTACGCCGATCTGCTCGCGCGCGTCTCGCGCTTCGCGAACGCGCTGAAGAGGCGCGGCGTCGGCCGCGGCGACCGCGTCGTCATCTACATCCCGATGTCGGTCGAGGGCATCGTCGCGATGCAGGCGTGCGCGCGGATCGGCGCGACGCACTCGGTCGTGTTCGGCGGCTTTTCGTCGAAATCGCTGCACGAGCGCATCGTCGACGTCGGCGCGACCGCGCTCGTCACCGCCGACGAGCAGATGCGCGGCGGCAAGACGCTGCCGCTCAAGAGCATCGCCGACGAGGCGCTCGCGATGGGCGGCTGCGACGCGGTGAAGACCGTCGTCGTCTATCGCCGCACGGGCGGCCGGGTCGACTGGCACGAAGGCCGCGACGTCTGGATGCACGAAATCGTCGCGAACGAGGCCGACCAGTGCGAGCCCGAGTGGGTCGGCGCCGAGCATCCGCTCTTCATCCTGTATACGTCCGGCTCGACCGGCAAGCCGAAGGGCGTGCAGCACAGCACGGGCGGCTACCTGCTGTGGGCCGCGCAGACGATGAAATGGACGTTCGACTGGAAGCCGACCGACGTGTTCTGGTGCACGGCCGACATCGGTTGGGTCACGGGCCACTCGTACATCACGTACGGCCCGCTCGCCGTGGGCGCGACGCAAGTCGTGTTCGAGGGCGTGCCGACGTATCCGAACGCCGGCCGCTTCTGGAAGATGATCGGCGACCACAAGGTGTCCGTGTTCTACACCGCGCCGACCGCGATCCGCTCGCTGATCAAGGCCGCCGAAGCCGACGTCCACGTGCATCCGAAGAGCTACGATCTGTCGAGCCTGCGCATCATCGGCACGGTCGGCGAGCCGATCAATCCGGAAGCGTGGATCTGGTATCACAAGCACGTCGGCCAGGAACGCTGCCCGATCGTCGATACGTGGTGGCAGACCGAAACGGGCGGCCACATGATCACGCCGCTCCCCGGCGCGACGCCGACCGTGCCGGGCTCGTGCACGCTGCCGCTGCCGGGCATCATGGCCGCCGTCGTCGACGAAACGGGGCAGGACGTGCCGAACGGGCAGGGCGGCATTCTCGTCGTCAAGCGCCCGTGGCCGGCGCTGGCGCGCACGATCTGGGGCGACCCGGACCGCTTCAAGAAGAGCTACTACCCCGCCGAGCTCGGCGGCAGCCTGTATCTGGCGGGCGACGGCACCGTGCGCGACAAGGAAACCGGCTACTTCACGATCATGGGCCGCATCGACGACGTGCTGAACGTGTCCGGACACCGGCTCGGCACGATGGAGATCGAGTCGGCGCTCGTGTCGCACGAGCTCGTCGCGGAAGCGGCGGTCGTCGGCCGGCCGGACGACACGACGGGCGAGGCGGTCGTCGCGTTCGTCGTGCTCAAGCGCTCGCGTCCGGAAGGCGAAGAGGCGGCCACGCTCGCGAAGGCGCTGCGCGACTGGGTCGGCAAGGAGATCGGGCCGATCGCGAAGCCGAAGGACATCCGCTTCGGCGACAACCTGCCGAAGACGCGCTCGGGCAAGATCATGCGGCGCCTGCTGCGCTCGCTCGCGAAGGGCGAGGCGATCACGCAGGACACGTCGACGCTCGAGAACCCCGCGATCCTCGAACAGCTCGCCGAAGTGCGCTAAACGCGTGCGGCGCGCGGCGTGCGATTGAGTGCGCGCCGCGCGAGCCCCTGCGCGGCAATCCCGATTGCCCGCGCAGGGGCTTTTTGTTACACAAGCGCATGGCCGCTTCTTCTTCAGGTTCTTCTTCGCCGACGCCGACGCATACCGCCGAGCCGCCGTTCGTGCCGGCACGGCTCGCGCGCGCACACGCGCGCTACTGGCGTTTCAACGTCGCGCTGATCGCTGTGTTGATGACGATCGGCTGCATCGTATCGTTCATCGTGCCGCTCTTCGCGCCGGCGCTCGAGCCTCTGCGCTTCGCCGGTTTCAGCCTGCCGTTCTACGTCGGCGCGCAAGGCGCGATTCTCGTCTATCTCGCGTTGATCGCCGTCTACATCGTGCTGATGCAGCGCGCCGACCGAATCCTGCGGCGCGACTACGACGCGTGTGCGGGCGAGGCGAAGCGTGACGACGCCCATCCGCATCCGACGGACGCCGACGCATGCTGACGAATCGGCTGGTTCGGGCGTATGCGCTATACACGATCGGCTTCGTCGCGTTCGTGCTGCTGCTCTGGCGGATCGAGCGCGCGACCGGACCGGGCGTGTGGATCGGCTACGTGTTCCTGTTCGTGCCGATCGCGGTGTATGCGGTGATCGGGCTGCTGTCGCGAACGTCGGATCTCGTCGAATACTACGTCGCCGGGCGGCGCGTGCCGTCCGCGTTCAACGGCATGGCGACCGCCGCCGACTGGCTCTCCGCCGCCTCGTTCATCGGCCTCGCGGGCTCGCTGTACGCGACCGGCTACGACGCGCTCGCGTACCTGATGGGCTGGACGGGCGGCTTCTGCCTTGTCGCGTTCCTGCTCGCGCCTTACGTGCGCAAGCTCGCGCGCTACACGATTCCCGATTTCCTCGGCACGCGCTTCTCGAGCACGCTCGTGAGGGCGCTTGCGGCGATCGCCGCGATCCTGTGCTCGTTCGTCTACCTCGTCGCGCAGATACAGGGCATCGGCCTCATCGCGACGCGCTTCATCGGCGTCGATTTCTCGATCGGCATCTTCTGCGGACTGGCGGGGATTCTCGTTTGCTCGTTTCTCGGCGGGATGCGCGCGGTCACGTGGACGCAGGTCGCGCAGTACATCATCCTGATCATCGCGTTCCTGCTGCCGGTTTCGCTGATCTCGATGAAGAACGGCCTCGGGCCCGTGCCGCAGTTCAATTACGGCCATCTGATGTCGCGCGCCGAAAAGCTCGAGGCGCAGATGCGCGACGCGCCGCAGGAGCGGCAGGTGCGCGACGCGTATCGCCGGCAGGCGGCCGAGATCCAGGCGCAGCTCGATAGGCTGCCGGCGTCGTACGACGACGCGCGCGCGCGGCTCGTGGCAGAAGTGGCCGCGCTGCGCCGGCACAACGGGCCGCTGCGCGAGATCAACCAGCGCGAGCGCGAGCTCGCCGAATTTCCGCGCGATTCGGCGGCGGCGCGGATTGCGTGGGAGCAGGCGCGCGACGATCTGCTCGCGCGCGCGGCCGATCCGGTGCCGATGCACGAGCCGTTTCCGGCCGCGAGCGACGACGACCGCCGGCCGCGCGAGCGCAACTTCCTCGCGCTGCTGCTGTGCCTGTCGCTCGGCACGGCGAGCCTGCCGCACATCCTGACGCGCTACAACACGACGACGTCGGTCGCATCCGCGCGGCGCTCGGTCGGCTGGACGTTGTTCTTCATCGCGCTGTTCTACCTGACGGTGCCGGTGCTCGCGGTGCTGATCAAATACGAGATCCTGACGAACCTGGTGGGGCGGCCGTTCGCCGATCTGCCCGCATGGATCACGCAATGGCATCGATTCGAGCCGGGGCTCATCAGCGTCGTCGATCAATTGCGCGACGGCATCGTCCACTGGTCCGAGATCCAGATGCAGCCCGACATCGTCGTGCTCGCGGCGCCGGAGATTGCGGGGCTGCCGTACGTCGTGTCGGGGCTGATCGCGGCGGGCGCGCTTGCCGCGGCGCTGTCGACGGCGGACGGGCTGCTGCTGACGATCGCGAACGCGCTGTCGCACGACGTCTACTACCACATGGTCGCGCCCGACGCGTCGAGCCAGCGGCGCGTGACGATTTCGAAGGTGCTGCTGCTCGGCGTCGCGCTGTTCGCGTCGTATGTCGCGTCGCTGAATACCGGGAAGATCCTGTTTCTCGTCGGGGCGGCGTTTTCGCTCGCGGCATCGAGCTTTTTCCCGGTGCTCGTGCTCGGCGTGTTCTGGAAGCGCACGACGACGCGCGGCGCGGTGGCGGGGATGGTGACGGGGCTGGGCGTATGCGTTTATTACATCGTGTCGACGTATCCGCTCTTCACGCAGATCACGGGCTTTGCGGGACCGAGCTGGTTCGGCATCGAGCCGATCAGTTCCGGCGTGTTCGGCGTGCCGGCCGGGTTTGCGACGGCGATCGCCGTGAGCCTGCTGGATCGGCGGCCGGACGCCTATACGAACGCGCTCGTCGACTACATCCGGCATCCGTGACGCGGGTTTTGCCAAGGGGTGGCGGTGCGGTTCCGGAATTTGCTATACTTGCCGTCTTCCGGAGAGATGGATGAGTGGTTTAAGTCGCACGCCTGGAAAGCGTGTATAGGTGAAAGCCTATCGGGGGTTCGAATCCCCCTCTCTCCGCCAGAATTCCTTTATAATTCAAGTACTTGGCGAGGCGGGTGGCGATTAATTGCCTTGATTTCCTGCTGTTTTCTGTACGGAATCGCAACTTAATCGCAACGTCGATTCCGCAAACTTCTCCACTGCTTTTCCGCCCGCATCGGGGTCCGCCGTAGGCATCCACCTAGCGTAGATTCGAACGGTTGTGTTCTGGTTCGAATGGCCCATTTGGCGAGCTACCCACATTGGATGCTCCCCAGCGGAGAGCATCATAGATGCGTATGTATGGCGTGTCTGGTAAGGCTTTCTGTACCTGACCTGTGCCTTCTTTAGTCCCCGAGTCCACACTATCCGGATGGGGGAGTCCCCGGACCATCGAGCATCGTTTCGCGGGTCCTGGAATACTTCCCGGCCTTGTAGATACGTGTGAGCCTTTTGGGCGACTAGCGCAGACATGGCAGGCGGCAAGAGCTTTACCTCCCGGCGACTTGAACGTGTCTTCGTGTCCTCTGCCTCCTTTGCGGTCTGGGTCAATGCCCGTTTGACGACTATCACGCCGCGCTTCCAATCGATGTCCGTCCAATTGAGCGCGACAAGCTCCGAAGTACGTAGCCCGGTCCAAAACGCGAACCGAAACATATTTGCCGCCTGTGGAGGCATGGCTGCGACAATTTCCCGTTGCTCGTCCGCAGTGAATGGGTCTACGTCGTCCTCCTCCTTCGGTGCCTCCTTCTTCCGGTATGTCCACCCGTGGAGGGGATTGGCGGTCAACAACTCATCCTGTACCGCGTCTTCGAGTGCCTTTCGTACAACACTCTGGATGTTGGCAAGACGTTTGTTTGTACATTCCATCTTGTCCAGCCAGTCCCGGAAATCGTTTCGCTTGAGGCTGCCAAGCTCCCGTGAACCGAAGGTCGGAACAAGGTGACCAGTCCTTATCGAGCACGCCGCGCTTGAGCGCTACGGCAGTCCGTGCGACTCGGGGCAGTGAGCCCCATATGTAGAAGACCGACAACACGATAGACGCAGCCGCCGCGTAGCTGCTGAGGGGGAGGGACGAGAGGCCGTAGAGTGCAGTCCCCGTCGACGCGGCGACGGGCGGGCGTTGAAGATGCTTTGCGTGATCGATGAATACACTCGCGAATGCCTGGCGATCGAAGTCGGTGCCAGCTTGCGGTCGCAGGATGTGATCTTGACGCTGTCGCGACTGATGCGGCTGTACGGCAAGCCTGCATTCGTTCGGTCTGACAACGGCGCTGAATTTACTGCTGCCAAGGTCATGCGCTGGCTGCGAGACGCTGCAATCGGTCCGGCCTTCATCGCGCCTGGCAGTCCGTGGCAAAACGGGTTCGTCGAGAGCTTTAACGGCAAGCTGCGTGACGAATTGCTGAACCGGGAATGGTTCCGCAGCCGTGCCGAGGCCAAGGTACTCATCGAACGCTGGCGGCAGTTCTACAACGAGCGCCGGCCCCATAGCGCGCATCGCTATCAACCTCCGGCCACGGTCCGTCGAGCCTGGTTGGATTCCGATAATATCGACGCGAAACTCACTGCCTGATTGGCTACAAAATCCCGCCGCAGGTCAATTCGACGCGGAGAGGAATTCGGGTGCGGGTGGGTGAGATGTGGCGTTAATCGAGGATGTTGTTTTGCTTGATGATTTCGTCGCTGGGGCGGCGCTTTTTTGGAATCGTGTGCGAGATAGCGCGTTCGAATTCGGGGGAGCCGGACTGAGCGGAATGAGCGAAATTTTGAATGACGAACATTCCGGCGATGGGCAGCTGTTCGTTCATCACTTGTTCACGGAGCTTCGGAGCCTTGAAGCGCTTGCGGTGACGAAGGCGCGCGGTCGCGTGGCTCGGCATGGCGATTCCGCCAAAACGGCGCACGACGACTTTCGCGGTGACGGGCGTAAAACATGTCGGAAACGGGGGCGTCGTATCGTTCGATGTCGAAAATCTGCATCGCATTGCAGCAGCCCATGCCGGCCGCGACCTTCCGAGAAATTCGCCGTCAGGTGATCCCATGGGCTTTCTTCCACTTGCGCAAACGCGCGCGCGCATTGGCATACGGCGACGACGTATTGAATTGGATCATCCGTCCCAGTGTGTATTTCTCGTACCAGCGCGCGCCATACAGAGATTCGTCGGTTTCCCGCTCGACGAGCGACACGATGCGCGCGTGCACGTCGGCGAACCGGTGCAGCAAGGCGGGATAGTCGTCATGGGCATGATCGGCATAGAACGTCTGTGCCAGGCGCCCCAGTTCGTTCCACTTGTACCCGGTATCGGGAAAATCCACCGGCCGGCCGTGCGCGCTGGCGTCGCACCATTTCAGCACCAACTGGTTCCAGCCGATCAGGTAGGCCACCAGATCGGCCGCGCTCATCCGCGTGCCTCGTGCGTGGCCTTCCAGGGTAGCCTCACGTGCGCGTTCCGGCGGCACGCCGGCAAGGTCCGCCGCCAGCTTTTCGTAAGTGGTGCGGATCGCATCCAGCAATTCCTGCCTGGTTTGTGGGATAGCCATGTCGTGTGAATCCCGCGCGTTGTCGAATGCGTTCGGATGCCGACGGACGACGGCCCGCCAGGCAGGGAACAATCGTTTTGGTTCGGCGGCGGCTACGTCGCCGCTGCAAGATAGCGGAAGTTGTCCCGTGCGGCGGCCGAGCCGAGCATCCGGCGCTCGTATCATGCGCAAGGCAACCGCGCGCCGATCCGTTTCGATTGTGAGCGCGTTGCGCGCGCGTCGGCAATGGTCAATCAACGTGCGAACTCGTTGGGCTTTCGCTTGTCGATTCGCCACAACGTCGAGGCGCTTGGCGCGATCGATCTTGATCTCTTTCGCTCGCGCCGCAGATTCGCCGGCGCAAGCCGCTTTCGATCGGCGAAATCGCGGCGATGCCGTTCTTCTCGATACGGCTCGCGCAGGACTTGCCGGCCGATTTTCGACGTTCGATCCGAATCGCTGCACACAGTTCAAAATCCCTTATCCTGCGTTTCTGGCGTCGATCGTCCGGGCGGCAACGGACACGAACACCTGGAACGGTCGTCCGGCTTCGCGCCGGGCGTTCGAGCAACGGAACGGAATGCATCGGCGCGACGGGCGACGGCATGGCCAGCCGCCCGGCAAGAGAATCGCCGGGCGATGTGGCAAGGCCGCCGTCGTCGCCGATGCACGCCACGCACCGAGGAATTCAGGATGAAGCTGCTTCTCGTCGGATCGACCGGGCTCGTCGGCCGACACGTGCTGGACCTGGCGCTTGCCGATCCGCGTGTCGACGGCGTGGTGGCGCTCGCGCGCCGCGCGCTGCCTGCACATCCGAAGCTGCACGCGCCGCGCGTCGACTTCGATCGCCTGCCCGACGACGCGCCGTGGTGGCGCGCGGACGCGGTGATCTGCACGCTCGGCACGACGATGCGCGCCGCGGGCTCCCGGCCCGCGTTCAGGCGCGTCGATCACGACTATCCGCTCGCGGTCGCGCGCATCGCGCGGCAGCACGGCACGCCGACCTACGTGCTCAATTCGGCCGTCGGCGCCGATCCGTCGTCGCGCTTCTTCTACAACCGCGTGAAGGGCGAACTGGAGCGGGATCTGGCCGGTCTCGGCTTCGCTTCATTCACCGCAGTGCGGCCGGGGCTGATCGGTGGGCAGCGCGGCGAGTTTCGCGCCGGCGAGCGGGCCGCGGTGCTCGCGCTGACGCTGCTCGGGCCGCTGCTGCCGCGCGGCTGGCGGATCAACCCGGCGCCGCGGATCGCCCGCGCACTGATCGAGGCGGCGCTGGTTCCGGAGCCGGGCGGGCATGTCGTGGCGTCCGATCGATTGACCTGACCGCCACGCACGTCGGCCCGAACGTCGGCCGGTGGCGCTTGCGCGCCACGGGCGCCGTCAGCGAAGACGGCTAACGAACGCTATCCTTGCGCTTGTGCGAGCGCTGCCGGTAGTCGTCGGGCGATGGACGATGAGCGATGGGTTACGGGTTACGGGCGTCGGCGTCGGCGTCGAAAGACGCATCGTCGAGCCGATCGGTGGCCGTTGCGTCGCGCCGCGCTTGCAAGTGCATGTCGGTCGGCTCGCCGCCGTCGCTTGGGCGGCGCAGGCGAGGTTGGAAGCGATGGATGCGATGCGCATGGCGACCGCATCGAAGCGAGGCCGTCGGCGCATCGGCGACGCATGGCAAGCAACGCGCTCCGGGCGCGCGGCGTGCGGTGCGCAGCGTGTGGCATGAGGTATGTGGCGTGAGGCGCGCGGCGCCAAGCACGCGGCGTCGGCGAATCGATCACGTCCGAACGGTTGCAACCCGCCCGGCATCATCCCGTGGCAATTCTCTTTGTGGAGTCTGAATGGACAGTCATATCGCTGCGGTCGAGCTGAAAAAAGCTTATCGACTCATCAATCACGGTCCGACGGTGCTCGTGTCCGCGCGCCACGACGGCGTGGACAACGTAATGGCGGCGGCATGGGCGTGCGCGCTGGATTTCTCGCCGCCGAAGCTGACGGTGGTGCTCGACAAGGCGACGAAAACGCGCGAGCTCATCGAGAAGGGCGGTGGCTTCGTCGTCCAGGTGCCGACGGCGGCGCAGTTGCGACTTACGCACGAGGTCGGCAGCCATAGCCTGTCGGACCAGCCGGACAAGCTGCAGCGTGCCGGCGTGCAGCTGTTTTCGATCGACGGCCACGACGTGCCTTTCGTCGCGGGCTGCTCCGCGTGGCTCGCGTGCAGGCTCGTGCCGGAGCCGCATAACCAGCAGGCCTACGACCTGTTCATCGGCGAGGTCGTAGCCGCATGGTCCGATACGCGCGCGTTCAAGGACGGGCATTGGCAATTCGAACAAGCGGAGCCGGCGTGGCGGAGCCTGCATCACGTCGCGGGCGGCCACTTCTATGCGATCGGCGACGCGCTCTCGGTTCGCGAGACCGGCGAGCAGCGCATCGAGGAAGCGTTGTAGGCACACGCGGCGCGCGCGAGGCGGGCGCGCTTCGTCGTGGGCTCGGCCGGCGAGCGCATGCTGAGTTTGCGTGCGGGCAGGCAATGAGAAGAGGGGCGATTGAATGGCGGCCCAGACACAAGCGGCCCGGAAGCGGGACACCGATCCAAGCGGTGAGCCGCCATTCAATCGCTCCTCTTCTCATTGTGGCTTGATCGTCTTCGGCCCAGCGCCGCTCGGGTGTGCCGACGAAGCCGCGCGTTACCGAAGTTTTCCCGCTCGGCTGAACCGGCTGGCGTGTTCCCGAGACGACGGCGAACCGACCGCCGGGCCGCGCGCCTGAACAGGCGTCTCTCGCCGATCGTCACGGCAGCGCGGCAAACGGCAAACGGCAAACGGCAGACGGCAAAGGCAAAGGCAAAGGCAAAGGCAAAGGCGCTGGCCGCCGGGCGGTTCGGGGCCGCTTCCGATCGCGTTCGTCGCCGCGCGGTCAAGTGTTCGCACGGTGCGGCGGTCGCTCGCGTATCCGCGACCGGCGCGTGCTTTGTCGGCCCGACCGCCGTTCCGTCCGGCGCTCTTCCGGGTCCTAAAAAGAATATTCGCCGATGATTCGCCTCACCTTGCGCAGCGCGTCGCGCAGCGTTTCCGGATCGACGGACCCGAGCGCGACGCGGATCGCATGCGGCACGTGCGCGGACGTCGCGAACGGCTCGGCGGTCGACACCGACACCTGCTCGCGCATCAGCGCCATCGCGACCTGATCGGCCCGCGCTTCGTCGGCGAGCGGCAGCCACACGAAATACGATGCCGGATGACGAACGCAGCGCAGCCCCGCGAGCGCGTCGGTCGCGATGGCCTGCCGCGCCGCCGCGTCGCGGCGCTTGTCGGCCTCGAGGCGCGCGACGGTTCCGTCGTCGAGCCAGCCGCATGCGATCGCCGTCATCACGCCGGGCGTGTTCCACGTGGTGCCGCGGATCGCGCGCTCGATCGCCGGCACCCACTGCGCGGGCGCCGCGACGAAACCGACGCGCAGCCCGGTCGCGACGTTCTTCGACAGCCCGGACACGTAGACGGTCGCCTCCGGCGCGAGCGCCGCGATCGGCGCGGGCGGATCGCCGGCGAGAAACGCGTACGCGGCGTCCTCGATGATCATCAGCCCGTGGTGGCGCGCGATCGCGACGAGCCGCCGCCTGCGATGCGCGCTCATCACCCAGCCGAGCGGATTGTGCAGCGTCGGCATCGTGTACACCGCGCGCACCCGACGCGTTTCGCACAGCCGCGCGAGCGCGTCGAGGTCGGGGCCCTGGCCGGACGCCGGAATCGGCGCGAGCTCGAGGCGCTGCGCGTTCGCGACGACCTTGAAGCCCGGATAGGTCAGCGCGTCGGCGGCGACGACATCGCCGGGCTGCAACAGCGCCATCGCCGTCACGGCGAGCCCGTGCTGAGCCCCGCTCACGATCGTCACCTGCTCGGCGTCGACCGACAGCCCGCGGCACGCGAGATGGCGCGCGACGGAGGCGCGCTCGTGCCACCGCCCGCCGTGCGGCTGGTAGCGCAGCAGCGCATCGAGGTCGCCCGACGATGCGAGCTGCCGCAGCGCGCTTCGCAGCAGCTCGGTCTGCTCGGGCAGCGACGGATAGTTGAAGCCGAGATCGACGACGCCGGAGGCGGCCGCGTGCTGGTCGACGCCGAGCCCGCGCGGCAGCGCGGTTTCCCGCACGAACGTGCCGCGGCCGGCTTCGCCGCTGACGAGCCCCATCGCTTCGAGTTCCGCGTAGACGCGCGTGGCTGTGACGAGCGCGAGCCCTTCTGCGGCCGCGAGCTTGCGATGGGTCGGCAGGCGCGTGCCGGGCGGCAGGCGGCCCGAGCGAATGTCGGAGGCAAGTGCGTCGACGAGGCGTTTGTAACGGGCGCGGGCCATGCCGATGTATCCATGACAATTATTTGATTGTAGTGATTATCGGGCATACGATGCGTCGTCGCAATCGATCACTGACGGAGACGACTTCATGCATATCGCCATTCTCACTTTCGAAGGCTTCAACGAGCTCGATTCGCTGATCGCGCTCGGCATTCTCAACTGTGTGAAGACGCGGGGCTGGCGCGTGTCGATCGCGAGCCCGACCGCGCGCGTGAGGTCGATGAACGGCGTCGAGATCGACGCGCAGGCGTCGCTGCGCGACGCGAGCGACGCCGATGCGGTGCTCGTCGGCAGCGGCGTGCGCACGCGCGAAGTCGTGGCCGACGACGCGCTGCTCGCGCAACTGCGGCTCGATCCGTCGCGGCAGCTACTCGGCGCGCAATGCTCGGGCACGCTCGTGCTCGCGCAGCTCGGGGTGCTCGACGGCTTGCCGGCGTGCACCGATCTCACGACGAAGCCGTGGGCGCAGGAGGCCGGCGTCGACGTGCTGAATCAGCCGTTCTTCGCGCGCGGCAACGTTGCGACGGCTGGCGGTTGCCTCGCGTCGCAGTACCTGGCCGCGTGGGTCATCGCGCGCCTCGACGGGCGGGAAGCCGCGGAGCGTGCGCTGCATTACGTCGCGCCGGTCGGCGAGAAGGAGGCGTATGTGTCGCGGGCGATGGGACATGTCGCGCCGTATTTGACGGAGACGCCGACGGCTGCATGAGCGAATGGAGGCCGGAGACGGCTGGCGGAAGAGGCGGCCGGCCGCGCGCCCTTTGCGTCTTGACGCGGGCTTGGTTCGGATCGGGCGCAGGCCTAAGATGAAGCTTCGAGCGCGGCGGACAACGGGCGTTGCGCGGGCAGTGGCGTGACGGGGCCGGCGTTGGTCGAGGCGGAGGCGAGGTCGTGGTCGCGGCGGTGGCTGGCCGTGCGGCGCGGCCGGCGAGGCACGCGGCGCGCGACGTAGCGGTGCAGCGTTTCGTGCAGCGAAGCGGTTGATCGACGGCGAAACGATACAATCGCGGCGCTTCGATTCGTCATGCGAGGCGCGATGAACTGTGAGTGCGCGCATCGCGCTTCGAGCATCGAGCAGGGATAATCGGCCTGCCGAAGCCGAAGCCGAAGCCGAAGCCGAAGCCGAAGCCGAAGCCGAAGCCTGACGTCGAACGTCGAACGTCGAACGGGGCCCTCCTCGTCACTTCATGCATAGGCCACGCTTCATCCCGGCGAAGCACTTCGAACACCGATCGATCGCTTTCTGGAGACCCATGTCGAATTTCGGAATCGCACGCGGCGGGCATCGAGGCCCGCAAGCGGCCCTCCACGAAACGGCGGACGGCGCGGCGAGCCGCGACGCCGGCCGTCCGCCGCCCGCGCGGATCTTCGCCTTCAATGGCGACGCGGACGGCCTGTGCGCGCTGCAGCAGCTGCGTCTTGCCGAAGGGCCGGGCGGAACGCTCGTGACGGGCGTCAAGCGGGACGTTCGATTGCTGGACCGCGTGTCGGCCGCCGCCGGCGACGAGATCACGGTTCTCGACGTGTCGCACGACCAGAACCGCGCGGACGTCGAGCGGCTGCTCGCGGCCGGTGCGCGGCTGCGCTACTTCGATCACCACTTCGCGGGCGCGCTGCCCGACCATCCGAATTTCCACGCGTACATCGACACCGCCGCCGACGTCTGCACGAGCGCGATCGTCGACCGATTCCTGAACGGGCGTCACGCGCGCTGGGCAATCGTTGCGGCGTTCGGCGACGCGCTGCCGCAACTCGGCGAAGCGCTTGCGCGCGCGCATCGCGTCGAGCCGGCGGCGCTCGAGCAATACGCGCGGCTCGGCCGGTGCCTGAATTACAACGCATATGGCGAGCGCGTCGACGATCTGCATTTCGATCCCGCGGCATTGGCGGAGACGATGCAGCCGTTCGCGGACCCACTCGGCTTCATCGACGGAACCGACGTGCTGCGCGTGCTGAGCGACGGTTACGAAGACGATCTGGGCCGAGCGCGCGCGGTGCGCCCGGAGGTGGCGACGTCCCGCGCGATGATGCTCGTGCTGCCGTCCGAGCGCTGGGCGCGCCGCGTGACCGGCGTACTCGCGAACGAGCTCATGCGCGAGCATCCGGCGTGCGCGCTGGCGATTCTGAGTCCGAGGACGGACGGCGGCTACGTCGTCAGCGTGCGCGTGCCCGAGAACGACGCGATCGGGGCGGACGATTTTTGCCGAGGCTTCGCAACGGGCGGCGGGCGAAAGCGCGCGGCGGGCGTCAATCATCTGCCGGCCGATCAGGTCGACCGGTTCGCCGCGCAATTCAGGGCGACGTTCGACGGGCGCGGCAAGAGCGCGTGAGACGCGCGAGCGGCCGGCTGTTGGGGAACGCGAGCGGAAGGGCGATCGGAGCGGGCTGCCGCAGGGCGGCGAACGTGGATTGCGCGAGCCGGCGCTCGCGCATGCGGCGGCATTGCCGAAGCGCGTTGAGCGGCGGTGCGCGGCGCGCTCGCCGCATCGTTCGGTTCCGCGCGACGCGCGTCACGGTCACGAAACGGTTTCGCCGCCGGGCGCCGACTCGCGAACCGCGCCCGTGACGAACCCGCTGCCCCGCTCGTTCCGGCGCTCCGCGCCCCGGCTCAGCCGCCGCTCGCCGAATTCGCTTCCGTCACGCGCGCGCCGCCCGTCGTCAGCATCGCGCGCAGCCGCGCGGCGTCGAAGAAATCGGAATGACGCCCGGCGGAATCCAGCAGCACCATCACGACATCGCGCCCGTCGATCGTCGTCTGCATCACGAGACAAATGCCGGACTCCTTGATATAGCCCGTCTTCTGCACGCCGATGTTCCAGCCCGCGTCGCGCAGCAGGATGTTCGTGCTGTGGTAGTAGAGCGTGCGCAGGCCCGTGTCGACCTCGTATTTCAGATCGGTCGAATAGTCGCGGATCAGCGGATATCGATAAGCCGCCTCGACCATCTTCGCGAGATCGCGCGCGGTCGACATGTTGTATTTCGACAGCCCGGTCGGATTCTCGAAATGCGTGTCGACCATGCCGAGCGATCGCGCTTTCTGGTTCATCGCTTCGACGAATGCCGGGCGGCCGCCGGGGTAGTAGCGCGACAGCGCCGCCGCCGCGCGATTCTCGGACGCCATCAGCGCGATGTGAAGCATGTCGTCGCGGCTCAGCGCCGAGCCGATCGCGAGGCGCGAGCCGGTGAACTTGTCCTGGTCGCGATCGTCGTCGGTCACTTCGATCCGCTCGTCGAGCGGCGCCTTCGAATCGAGCACGACCATCGCGGTCATCAGCTTCGTCACCGACGCAATCGGCACGACTGATTGCGCATTTCGCTCGAACAGCGTTTCGCCGGTGTGCTGGTCGATCATGTAGGCGATGTTCGAACGGAGTCCGAACGGTTGCGACGTGCCGCGCGGCTCGAACGGGCGAGCGCCGAGCGGCGCGCGCGGCGAGAACGCGATGCGGTGCACGCCGCTCGCCAGCCGGTAGCGGCCGGCCTTTACGTGGTGCGTGGCGAGCGGCGCATGAGCCGATTGCGGATGAAAGCTCGCTTTCCTGATGAACACGGACGTGGCGGGATGCCGCTTCGGCACGGCGGAATTCGCGTGCGCGTCGAACGACGGGACGGCGAGTGCGGACGCGAGGGCGATCGGCAACGCCGCCCACTTCGATCGACGAAGTACGGTTCTGCACATCGCTTTCAACGAGGAAAACGGTGTCGTTTTCATGACGCCCCAATTATTGGATTGCCGCTTTGGAACGATTATAGTAACGGCCTATTACGTTAGCAATTACAGTGGGATAGGGAATTTTCCTCATCAAAATTATTGGAATTGAAACGGTCGTTTTTTCAATCCTGCTGGATGAAGATTCTCGACGCCTCGAACGAGGGCTCGGCGTCGATCGCAACGTATCGCATCCAGGCGACGCGCGTGATCACGCAGGCGATTCGGCGTGCGCGCGCCGGTGCGGCGGCGGCGTTCAGGTTCGTGGCAGTCCGAAAAAATCGAAGAAAACCGGCGCACGCGGCAAGCCGGCCGACACCTGCATGGAATCCGGAAGCAATGGAATCGAAAACAAGAAGCGACGGCGTCGACCTGATGCGCGGCATCGCGATCCTGCTCGTGCTGATCCTGCATTTCCATCTGACGTACCGGCTGAACGTCACGCCGATCGATTCGCCGTTTCTGTCGGACGCGATCAAGGCCGTCGCGCGAAACGGCAATTACGGCGTCACGATGTTTTTCGCCGCGTCCGGGTTCCTGATCACGTCGACGTCGATCCGGCGCTTCGGCTCGCTCGGCGCGATCGAGCCGGCGACGTTCTACGCGTATCGCGCGTCGCGGATCTTGCCGAGCCTCGCGCTCGTCCTCGTCGCGATCGTGGCGCTCGGCTCGCTCGGCCTGCGATCGTTCGTCGACAAACCGGACACCGCGAGCACGTTTGTCGCGGTGCTGTCGGTGCTGACGTTCTGGCACAACGTGCTGATGGCGAAGGTCGGCTATTTCAATTACGCGATGAATATTCTGTGGTCGCTGTCGGTCGAGGAGGTGTTCTATCTTGCGTTTCCGATCCTCTGCCTGGTGCTGCGCCGCCGGCGCCGCATCGTCGCGTTCCTGTGCGTGCCGATCGTCGCCGGTCCTCTTTACCGAAGCCTGCATGCGCAGGACGAAATTGTCGCGCTGTACGGCTACGTGTCGTGCTTCGACGCGATCGCGATGGGATGCTGCGCGGCGCTGCTGCCGTTTCGCCCGCTTCCGCGCGGCTGGAGCCGGGCGCTTCGGACGGCCGCCGCCGCCGCGATCGCCGCCGTCTACCTGAGCGGGCCGATCATGCGCAACGTCGTCTGGGGCGTGACTGCCGTCGCATTCTGCTCGGCGGTGCTGCTATACGGCTGCAGGGACGATGCGCGCGACGACGCGCGCGCGCCGCGCGTCGCGTCCCGCGTCATTCGCTGGTTCGGACAGCGGAGCTACGAGCTGTACCTGTTCCATATCGTCGTGCTCGGGATCTTGCGCGAGGTCGTCACGCGCGAGACGATCGGCGCGGGCGCGAAGCCGATGTGGCTGGTGTTTTACGTGAGCGTGTCGGCGCTCGTCGCGCAATGCGTGTTCCGGTTCTATTCCGAGCCGTTGAACGACGCGCTGCGGCGGGGCGCCGCGCGATTTTCGCCGGGATATCCGCAGAAGTGACCCATGCCGCGGCGTTTTTTTTTCGGGCGCGATCGACGATTGGCCGCGGCGGATCGCGGATCGACGAACCTCGCCGGCCACGATTCGAAGTCGATATCGCGGCCGGTATCGCGGCCGGTATCGCGCGTTGCGGCGGCCGCAGTGGCTTCCTCGTGAAACGGTACAAGAAACCGGGCGGATGCGATTCTCCAGTTCTGGAATCGATTCCGGCGTCGCTTGCCGCAGGTCGGCGCGCATGTTCCGTACAGCTTGGCTTCGTGCAGCAACGCGCACATCATACGTAACGGCTGCCGCGAGCGCGCACGAAATTTGCGGCGTGCATCCGGTTGATCCAACGCAACGACACGCGCCGCGCCCTGCCTATGCTGAGCCTGTCGTGCCGGACGTCGAGCGGACGGATCGCGATGCCGGCAGCCGGCATGCGCCGCCGCCGGCGTCCGCGCACGGCCCCGATGCGCGTCGTGGTCTAAGCTGAAAAGGCGCGATGGCTGCGCGCGGTTGCGCGGCTGCGCGTCGGGCCGCGCGGCGTGACCGCGCTGCGTCGCGCGCCGACGCCGATGTGACGCGAGGTCGAACATGCCGATCCACAATGCCGATTTTGCGGCGGTTTTTGCTGAGATCGCCGATCTGCTCGAGATACAGGGAGCCAATCCGTTTCGCGTGCGCGCCTATCGGAACGCGGCGCGCACGGTCGGCGGGCTCGGTCGCGACATCGGAACGATGATCTCGGAGGGCCGGAACCTCGACGACATTCCGACGATCGGCCCCGATCTCGCCGCCAAGCTGCGAGAAATTGCGACGTCGGGCACGTGTGGGCTGCAGCAACAACTGCGCCAGGCGTTGCCGCCCGCGATCGTCGAGCTGCTCGGCGTGCCGGGGCTCGGCGCGAAGCGCGTGCGCGCGCTGCACGACGCGCTGCACGTCGAGACGCTCGAGCAACTGAAGGAGGCCGCCGAGAACGGCAAGATTCGCGGGCTGCCGGGTTTCGGCGAGAAGACCGAGGCGCACATCGCGGAGGCGACCGGCGCGCGGCTGCGGCGCAAGTCGCAGCGCTTCCTGCTGTCGTTCGCGACGCAGTATCTGACGCCGCTCCTCACGTATCTGCGCGAGACGCCGGGCGTGAGCGAGGCGCTTGCGGCCGGCAGCTTCCGCCGCAGGCGCGAGACGGTCGGCGATCTCGACATTCTCGTGACCGCGAGCGATCCGGCGAAGGTGTCGGCGCGCTTCGCCGAATACGACGAAGTCGCGCGCGTGCTCGCGAGCGGCGACACGCGCTCGAGCGTCGTGCTTCGCTGCGGAATTCAGGTCGACTTGCGCGTCGTCGCGCCGCCGTCGTTCGGCGCGGCGCTCGTCTACTTCACCGGGTCGAAGGCGCACAACATCGCGATGCGCCGCATCGCGCAGGCGCGCGATCTGAAGATCAACGAATACGGCGTGTTCCATGGCGAGCGGCGCATCGCGGGCGCGACCGAGGAATCGGTCTACGCGTCGATCGGCCTTGCGTGGGTGCCGCCCGAATTGCGCGAGAACCAGGGCGAGATCGAAGCCGCTCGCGAAGGCCGCTTGCCGCATCTCGTCGAGCGCCGGGACCTGCGCGGCGATCTGCATGCGCACACGAGCGCGACCGACGGCCGCGACGGCTTGAAGGACATGGCGCTCGAGGCGAGCCGGCGCGGCCTCGAATATCTGGCGATCACCGATCATTCGCGCCGGCTCGGCGTCGCGCACGGGCTCGACGCCGCTCGCCTCGCGAGACAAATCGACGAAATCGATCGGTTGAACGAAACGCTCGACGGCGTCGTGCTGCTCAAGGGCATCGAGGTCGACATCCTCGAGGACGGCGGTCTCGATCTGCCCGACGACGTGCTCGCGCGGCTCGACCTGGTGGTCGGCGCGGTGCACGGCCGTTTCGATCTGTCGCGCACGGCGCAGACTGAGCGGGTGCTGCGCGCGATGGATCATCCATATTTCACGATCCTCGCGCATCCGTCGGGACGGCTGCTCGGCGAGCGCGACGCATACGACATCGATCTCGCCCGCGTGATCGAGCATGCGCGCGCGCGCGGCTGCCATCTCGAGCTGAACGCGCAGCCGCAGCGGCTGGATCTTGCCGATGTCTGGTGCAGGCAGGCGGCGCAGGCCGGCGTGCTCGTGTCGATCGATTCGGACGCGCATCGCCGCGAGGATCTGATCCATCTCGGAATCGGCGTCGATCAGGCGCGCCGCGGCTGGCTTACGAAGGCACAGGTGCTGAACACGCGCACGCTCGCACAGTTGCGCCCGCTGCTCGCGCGGACGATGGGCGGGCGCGCCGCGTCGGCGGCGCGTGGCTCGGAGAAGCGTTCGACGGGCGAGCGCGAGCGAAGTGCCGGCGAAGGCGACGCGCACCGCACGAAGAAGGGCGGGCGCGCGCCGGCTTGAGCGCGGTGCGGCGTCACGGACGGCCGCGAACGGTTCCCGCCCGCTCTCGTTTGACCTCGTTCGCTTTTGTTCGCTTTCGTTTCGTCGCCGTTTTCGGGCAGGACGCAGCGCGTGCCGCGGGCGCGCGCGAATCCGCGGATTCGTCAGCCGTGCCGATGCCGAGTTGCACCGCGCCGCGCCGCGTTGCGTTGCGTTGCGTTGCGTTGCGTTGCGTTGCGTCCGCCGAGCGCCGGCCGGCTCTGCCAGCGCGGCAGCGCCGCGCCGCCGCATTTCGTTCGACGTGCAGAAAGCGCTTACGGCCGTCGTCGACGCATGTTAGACTCCGCCCCTATGTCATATTGGCGCAAGCTCCTCGTTATCGTGCTGTTGGCCCTGAGCCTCCCGGTTCAGTCGCTGGCGGCCGTCTCGATGAATTGCGAACCCGCGCGCGGCGACGGCGGCGCGCCTGCCCACCATCTGCCGCAAGCCGCGGCGGAAAACGGTCACGGTGCGAACGACGCGGCCGTGGCCGCCGACGATCATCGGCACTCCGATCCGCGCGGCGCGCATCACGCGCACCCATGCGCGACCTGCGTATCTTGCTGTGTGGGCGCGGGCTTGCCGGCCGGCTCCGTCGCGTCGGCGTCGTTCGACGCGACGCGCATCGCGCTTTTCCTTCCTCACGACGCCGGCGCGGTGTCGTTCCTGACGGGCGGCATCGAACGGCCGCCTCGAATCTCTCTCGTCTGATCCCTCGGGTCGCGGCGCGCTTGCCGCGATACGCAAACTCGTCCTGACGGCGCGCACGCGCGCCGCCGGGATGCCTGACGACGAGACAATTTCATGCGAAAGATTTCCGCAGCGCTGCTCGGCGCGTCGGCGGCATGGCCGGCGCTCGTGCACGCGACGACGACGTTCGCCGACCCGGCGGACGCCGCGGCGTCGGTGCCCGCGATCGTGGCGCCGTCCGCACTCGACGGCTACCGCCGCTACCGCGACGAAGACGGGCCGACCTGGCAGCAATTGAACCGCGCGGTGGCCGAACCGCCGCGCCGCGCGGCCGCGAAACCCATCCGAGCGGGTGACGACGCAGCAGCCGGACAGGCAGGACATGCAGGACATGCAGGACACGGCGGTAGCGACGGCCATGGCGGCCATCGTGCGATGCACGAAGAGGCGGCCCAATGACGACGCGCCTCACTTCTCTGCGGATCGGCGCCGCGGCCGCGGTGCTGGCGTTCACCGCGGGCTGCACGACCTTTTCGAAGGACGGCGGCTTCGACGCCGTCTCGGCCGCGGCTTCCGATCGGCTCGGAAAAGACGCGGCGCTGGTGAAGACCGACGCCGACCGCGACGCGGCCGCGCGCCGCACGCAGGCGCTGCTGTCGAAGCCGCTCGGCATCGACGACGCGGTACAGATCGCGCTCCTGAACAATCGCGGGCTGCAGGCTTCGTACGCGGAGCTCGGCCTGTCCGAGGCCGATCTCGTGCAGGCGGGCCGGCTGCCGAATCCGGGCTTCACGTTCAGCCGCACGCACTCGAGCAACGACTTGAGCATCGGCCGAACCTTTTCGATGGGCGTCCTGAGCATTCTGACGCTGCCGCTCGCGACGAGGATCGAGGGGCGGCGCTTCGAGCAGACGAAGCTCGAGACCGCCGACGCGATGCTCAATGTCGCGGCTAATGCGCGCCGCGCGTACGTCGAAGCGGTCGCGGCCGCGCAGGCGGCGGCCTACGCGGAGCAGGTCGCGGATTCGGCGGATGCCGGCGCGGAGCTTGCGCGCCGGATGCGTCAGGCGGGCAACTTCAGCCGGCTCGACGATGCGCGCGAGCAGGCGTTCTATGCGGACTCGGTCGCGCAACTCGCGAGCGCGCGGCTGCGCGCGGTCGCGGCGCGCGAGAAGCTCACGCGCGCGATGGGCCTGTGGGGCGCGTCGACCGCGTACGAGTTGCCCGATCGCTTGCCCGATCTGCCCGCCGAGCGGCCGCAGCTCGACGGCGTCGAGCGCTTCGCGATCGCGCACCGCCTCGACATCCAGGCAGCGAAGCTGAGGACGCAGGGCGTCGCGACGTCGCTCGGCCTCACGCAGGCGACGCGCTTCGTCAACGCGCTCGAAGCCGGCTACCTCGACAACTACGAGACCGACAAGGGCCACGAGCACGGTTACGAGATCAGCGTCGAGATTCCGTTGTTCGACTGGGGCGGCGCGAAGGTCGCGCGGGCGAAGGCGACTTACCTGCAATCGGCGAACCGGCTCGCGCAGACCGCGATCGATGCGCGCTCCGAAGTGCGCGAATCGTATGCGGCCTACGTGACGCGCTACGACGTCGCGAAGCACTACCGCGACGAGATCGTGCCGCTGCGCAAGACGATCTCCGACGAAATGCTGCTCCGCTACAACGGGATGCTCGTCAGCGTGTTCGAGCTGCTTGCCGACTCGCGCGACCAGGTCGGCGCGGTGAACGGCTACATCGAAGCGCTGAAGGACTACTGGCTCGCGCAGACCGATCTTCAGCAGGCGATGGGCGGGCGCTTGCCGCGCGGCGCGCAGGCGGCGGGCGAGTCGCAACCGGCCGCACCCGCCGCGGCGTCGGCCGGGCGCGCTTCGTCGGCTTCGTCGTCGGCATCCGCTTCGGCGATCGCGGCGCCGGCATCGCCGGCTTCAGCGCCCGTCGCGCCGGCATCGTCCGCCGCGCCGGCCGCGCCCGCGCCCGCATCACACGCACAGGGGCAAGCTCCCGCGCTCGCGGCGCCGCCCGCGTCATCCACGAATTCGGAAGGTTAATGAAGATGGTGTCACGTCGAACTTTTCTCGGCGGCTCCGGAGCCGCGCTGCTGGGCGCGGCGCTCGTCAGCAAGGCCGGCGCCGCGTCGCTGCCGGAGGCGCCTACGATGGCGAAGGCCGCGACCCAGCCGCCGCTCGCGCCGCCGAACGGCCGCCCGTACACGCCCGTCGTCACGCTGAACGGCTGGACGCTGCCATGGCGGATGAAGAACGGTTGGAAGGAATTTCATCTGATCGCGGAGCCCGTCGTGCGCGAACTGGCGCCCGGGATGAACGCGAATCTGTGGGGCTACAACGGACAGACGCCGGGGCCGACGATCGAGGCCGTCGAAGGCGACAAGGTCCGCGTGTTCGTCACGAACAAGCTGCCCGAGCACACGACGGTCCACTGGCACGGGATGCTGCTGCCGTGCGGGATGGACGGCGTCGGCGGCCTCACGCAGCCGCACATTCCGCCCGGCAAGACATTCGTCTACGAGTTCCGGCTCGAGAAACCCGGCACGTTCATGTACCACCCGCATTCGGACGAGATGGTGCAGATGGCGATGGGAATGATGGGCACGTTCATCGTGCATCCGAAGGATCGCGGCGCGATGCCCGTCGATCGCGATTTCGTGTTCCTGATGTCCGCGTACGACATCGATCCCGGCAGCTTCACGCCGCGCGTGAACGAGATGACGGACTTCAACATGTGGACGTGGAACGCGCGCGTGTTCCCGGGCATCGATCCGCTGCCGGTGCGCGCGGGCGACCGCGTGCGGATTCGTTTCGGCAACCTGACGATGACCAATCATCCGATTCATCTGCACGGCTACGCATTCGAAGTCGCGGGCACCGACGGCGGCTGGATTCCGCCCGCCGCGCGCTGGCCGGAGGTCACGGTCGACGTCGCGGTGGGCCAGATGCGCGCGATCGAATTCGTCGCGGATCGTCCGGGCGACTGGGCGTTCCATTGCCACAAGTCGCATCACACGATGAATGCGATGGGGCATCAGGTGCCGAACCTGATCGGCGTGCCGCAAAAAGATCTCGCGAAGCGGATCAACAAACTCGTGCCCGATTACATGGCGATGGGCAGCACGGGCGGCGCGATGGGCGGGATGGAAATGCCGTTGCCCGACAACACGCTGCCGATGATGACGGGCACCGGGCCGTTCGGCCCGCTCGAGATGGGCGGGATGTTCACGGTCGTGAAGGTTCGGCAGGGTCTCGGCCGCAACGACTACCGCGATCCGGGCTGGTTCAGGCATCCGAAAGGAACCGTCGCGTACGAATACACCGGCGAATTGCCGGACAACTGAGTTTTACCGGGCCGGGCGGCGGCGTCCGGTTCGTTTTCCACCCCCAACGAAGGAGATGACACCATGAAGAACGTATTGGCGACGATCGCGATCGGATGTGCGCTTGCCGTTCCGGCCGCCGCGCAGGCGGCGGGCGAGATGAGCGGGATGGACATGCAGGGCGGCGCGCAGCGGGCGGGCGCCGCGAACGCCGGCATGTCGCACGGCGAAATCAAGAAGATCGATGCGGCCGCGGGCAGGCTGACGATCAAGCATGGCCCGCTCGAGAACCTCGGCATGGACGCGATGACGATGGTCTTCAAGGTCAAGGACCCGGCGATGCTGTCGCAGGTGAAGACCGGCGACAAGATCGATTTTGTCGCCGAAGAGGTGAACGGCGCGCTCACCGTCGTGAAGCTGCAAAAGCAATGACGGCACAAGTATGACGCCGCTTCGCCACGATTATTCAGGATTGGAAATCATGAAGAGATTCACTTACCCGCCGCGGCTTCGATTCGCCGCGATCGCGGCCGCTGTCATCTCCGCCGCCGCGGCGCCCGCCGTCGCGCTCGCGCACGGCAAGCTCGAGAGCGCCGTGCCGGCGGCGGGCAGCACCGTCGACGCGGCGCCCGACGCGCTGCGGCTCACGTTCAACGAAAGCCTCGAATCGACGTTCAGCACGGTGAAGGTTGCCGATGCGAACGGCGCGCCCGTCGCGGCGGAGAAGGCGCGCGTCGACGCGGCGAACCCGCGCGTGCTGACG
The DNA here is from genome assembly GCF_000773065.1 of Burkholderia sp. ABCPW 111. Taxonomy (NCBI): domain Bacteria; kingdom Pseudomonadati; phylum Pseudomonadota; class Betaproteobacteria; order Burkholderiales; family Burkholderiaceae; genus Burkholderia; species Burkholderia sp. ABCPW 111. The sequence goes on from NZ_JPWT01000065.1 coordinate 43,046, forward strand.
CTCGCGGTGCCGAAGCTCGCGCCGGGCGCGTACACCGTCCAGTGGACGGTGATGACGGCCGATGCGCACAAAACCAAGGGCTCCTACGTGTTCAAGGTGAAGTGATGAACGACGGTTTCCTCGGCATGTTGCGGCTGGTCGGCGTCGCGTTGCAGAGCGCAGCCTTCGCGGTCGTCGTCGGCGCGCTGCTCGGCGATCAGTGGCTCGCGCGCGCCGCGTCGCCCTGGCAGGCGCAAGTGAGTCGCCGGTTGATTTGCGCGCTGCGGATCGCGGCGGTGGGCATGCTGCTGTCGAGCGTGCTTGCGTTCTGGGTGCATTGCGCGCTGATGAGCGAATCGGCGCTGTGGGACGCGTGGCCCGCCGTCCGCTCGATGCTCGTGGGAACCGGCTACGGCCACGCATGGCTCGTCAGCGCGGTGCTGATGCTCGCGGTCGTCGGGCTGTCGCTGTCGAAGTCCGGCGGCGACGCCCGTTTCCCGTTCGCGCTGTGGTTCGTGCTCGCGGGCGTCGCGCTCGCGCGCAGCAACGGCGGACATCCGGTCGACGCCGGGCTGTTCAGCGTGCCGGTGTGGGTCGACTGGCTGCATCTGCTCGCGATCAGCGCGTGGGTCGGGCTCGTGGCGATCGCGACGTACGTCGTCGTGCCGCAACTCGCCGATGCGCCCGGCGCGGATCGGCGCAACGGCGCGGCGTTCGTGCAGTCGCTGTCCGATGCGGCGACGTTCGCACTCGTCGTGCTGTTCGGCACGGGCGCGTACAACGGCTGGAGGGGCGTCGGCGCGGCCGCGAATCTGCTCGGCTCGACGTACGGGCAGGTGCTCTTGCTGAAGCTCGCGCTCGTGGCGATCGCCGCGGCGCTCGGCGGACACAATCGCTTCTTCGAGATGCCTTCTCTGCTGACGACGCTCGACGGCTCCTCGCCGAAATCGAACGCATTCGTCCGACCATTGCGGCGCTTCGGCATCGTGCTGCAGATCGAATCGCTGGTGCTGATGGGCGTGCTCGCGACAGCCGCCGTGCTCGCGTCGAGCCCGTTGCCGGGCACGATCTGAACGCCCTGAAAATGTAGACGAAAAGCCGCGGATGCGGCACGCGTGTCGACGTCGATCGCGTATCGACGTCGAATCTGATGCGCAGCACTTCAGTACATGCCCACGCGTGCCGTATACCGGGCTAACGGTGTCGGATAGCTATGCGCAGAATGCGTTCGAACCATACAAATGCATGACGGAAGCACGATCAATTTTCACACGATTGGCATCCGTCGTCGAACGCGCCTCTGTCTTGCAGTTGTCCGAATCGTTGCCCCCACAGTTACCCGCGTCTGCTACTCGCGCCTGAAAAATGAAACTCTTTTACGACATGAAGATCGGCGCCCGGCTGATCGTGCTGATTCTCGCCGCGCTCGTCGCCTTGTGCGCCATCACCGGCTTCGGCATCTACGAGAGCCGCCGCGTCTACACGGCCGCCAGCTATTCGACGGTCAATACGGTGCCGAGCTTCGTCGTGCTCGACGACGCGCAGCGCGCATTCGATTCGATGCTGCTGCTCGTGAATCAGCACGTGCTCTCGACGAATGCCGATCAGGCGAAGGATTTCGAACAGAAGATCGCGCAGGAACGGCGCAACGTCGACGATCAGTTCACGAAGTACGAACCGCTGCTGTCCAATGACAAGGACAAGGAGATGCTCGCGACCGACCGCGCGCTGATGAGTCAGCTCGACGCGGTGCGCGACAACGTGCTCGCGTTGTCGCGCAACGGCAAGAAGCAGGAGGCGGGCGACCTGATGGGCACGCGGATGATCGAGATCGCCAAGCAGATGGACTCGGCGCTCGCCGCGCATCGCGCGTTCAACGCCGATCTCGGGCAGGCCGGCTCGAACGAAGCGAAGGACATCATCGATCGCGCGGTGACGCTCGAGGTGTCCGCGGCGGCGGCCGTGCTCGCGGTCGTGCTGTGGCTCGGCGTGCTGATCTCGCGCTCGATCACGAAGCCGATGGGCGATGCGGTGAAGTTCGCGCGCACCGTCGCCGACGGCGATCTCACGACGCGCATCGACACGACGTCGAAGGACGAGACGGGCCAGTTGCTGAAAGCGCTCGCCGACATGAACGGCAGCCTGAAGGGCATCGTCGAGCGCGTGCGCATGGGCAGCGATGCGGTCGCCACCGCCTCCGGGCAGATCGCGGCCGGCAACCTCGATCTGTCGTCGCGCACCGAAGAGCAGGCGGCTTCGCTGCAGGAGACCGCATCGAGCATGGAAGAGCTCACGTCGACCGTCCGGCAGAATGCGGACAACGCGCAGCAGGCGAGCGGGCTCGCGTCCAATGCGTCGGACGTCGCGCTGCGCGGCAGTTCGGTCGTCGGCCAGGTCGTCGACACGATGACCGACATCAGCGAGCGCTCGTCGAAGATTGCCGAAATCATCGGCATCATCGAAGGGATCGCGTTCCAGACCAACATCCTCGCGCTGAACGCGGCCGTCGAGGCGGCGCGCGCGGGCGAGCAAGGGCGCGGCTTCGCGGTGGTCGCGGGCGAAGTGCGCAGCCTCGCGCAGCGCTCGTCGAGCGCGGCGAAGGAAATCAAGGATCTGATCAGCGCGTCGGTGCAGAAGATTCGCGACGGCTCCGCGCTCGCGGGCGAAGCGGGCAAGACGATGGCCGAAGTCACGCAGGCGGTCGCGCGCGTGACCGACATCATGGGCGAGATCGCGGCGGCGTCGGCCGAGCAGAGCCGCGGCATCGAGCAGGTGAATCTCGCGATCACGCAGATGGACCAGGTCACGCAGCAGAACGCGGCGCTCGTCGAGGAGGCGGCGGCCGCGTCGCATTCGCTCGAAGAGCAGGGGCGCGAGCTGAAGCAGACTGTCGCGTTTTTCCGGCTCGACGGCGCGTCGGCGGATTCGGCTTCGCATCGACGGAGCGCGTCGGCGTCCGCGACGTCGACGTCGACGGTGACCGCGCCGCGCGCGGCGCATGCGGTGCGCGTGGTCGACGCCGTGAAGCCGGCCCCGTCGGCGGCCCCGGCCGCGCCCGTCGTTCCGGCTGCGCGCGCAGCGGCTGCGGCGGACGCGACCGCGGACTGGGAAACGTTCTGATCGAACGATGACGGCGTGCGCGGTTGATTGCGCGACGGCATCGGCCGAAGCAGTCGCGCGGCGGCTGGAATGCAGGCTGCCGCGCCGTGCATCGCATGTTCGTTGCGCATGCAAGCAATCTCGCAAGCGGCGCGTGCGTCCATGTTCTACATCGATTCGACGGCATGCGCGGTGTTCGAATCGTCCGTCCGGCGCCGACTATGTGCGGCGGGCGGCGACCGGTCGCGCCGTCACGCCGTATCTAGCGGCGGCCCAGGGCGTCTGGCGCGCTCGCGTGCGCCCGCTCGCCGGCGCGACGCGCCATCACAGCAGATCGCGCAGCCGATGCCACGCCATCGCAAGCACGAGCGCCGGCGTCCTGAGCGCCGCGCCGCCGGGAAAGTCGCGATGGCGGATCTTGCCGAACACGTCGAAGCGCGCGGCCTGTCCGTCGATCGCCTCGGCGATCAGCTTGCCCGCGAGCCCCGTCGTGTTGACGCCGTGTCCCGAGAAGCCCTGCGCGAAATAGACGGTCGGCGACAAGCGGCCGAAGTGCGGCGCGCGATTCATCGTGATGTCGACGAAGCCGCCCCACGCGTAGTCCACCTTCACTTCCGCAAGCTGCGGGAACGTCTTCAGCATGTCGCGGCGCATCGCTTCGGCGAGATCGCGCGGCTCGAGTGTCGAGTAGCTGACCTTGCCGCCCCATAGCAGCCGCGTGTCGGGCGCGGGGCGGAAATAGTCGAGCGCGAAGCGGCTGTCGCAGATCGCCGCCTGCGCGGGCATCAGCGCGTGCGCGCGCGCCTCGCCGAGCGGTTCGGTCGCGATCACGTAGGTGCCGACCGGCATGATCTTGCGCGACAGTGCGGGTGCGAGCGCGCCGAGAAACGCATTGCACGCGAGCACGACGAACTTCGCGCGGACTTCTCCGCGCGCCGTCGATACGACGTGCGCCCCGGCTTCGCTCGCGATGCGCGTGACGGCGCTGTCCTCGTAGATGCGTGCGCCTTGCCCGACAGCCGCGCGCGCGAGCCCGAGCGTGTAGTTGAGCGGATGCAGATGGCCGCTGTCCGGATCGAAGAGGCCGCCGAGATAGCGGTCCGATTGAACGTATTGCGCGAGCGCGTCGCGCTCGACGTAACGCAGGCGATCGTAGCCGAAGCGGCGCGCGGCTTCGTCGCGCCAGCCGCGCAGTGCGCGAACGTCGCGCGGCTTGTTCGCGGCGCTCAGATGGCCGGGCACGAGCGCGCAGTCGATCGCATGCTTTGCGATCCGCTCCTTGACGATCGAAAGCGTTTCGAGCCCCATGTCCCACATCAGCCGGATTTCGCCGGCGTTCAGGTACGGCCCGAACGCGTCGATTCCGCATGCGAAGCCGCCGATCATCTGGCCGCCGTTGCGCCCGCTCGCCGCCCATCCGACTTTCGACGCCTCGACGACCGCGACCGAATGGCCGCGCTCGGCGAGATTGAGCGCCGCCGACACGCCGGTGAGGCCCGCGCCGATCACGCAGACGTCGGCGTCGATCGGGCCTTCCAGCGACGGATGGCGAGTGGTGTCGTTGAGGGTTGCCGCATAGTACGACGCGGCGTGCGGTTGGTTGACGAATGTGAGCATGACGTGTTGGACGATACGTGAGTGTCGGCCGGTACCTCGTCGCGATGACGGTACACAGGAAAGCTCGTATCAAAATGCGTCGCGAGCTGGCGATCGATGGGCAAATGAGTGGATGCGGCAACGCGAAAGCGCCGTGTTGGACCCGCGACGGGCGCGCGAGTTGCACGCCGAGACGCGGATATGCCGGCGGCGCGGGGGCAGGCCGATCGTCCGGATGCCGGCACGTGGCGCAGGAAGGGGGGGTTCCGCGTCGTGCTTCGTGCGGCGGCGATATGTTTCTCTTCGTATTCCGGATTGACGCCGTGTGCCGAGGGATTCCACCCTGCGCTCCGCCCATCGGCTCGAGGTGGCCGCCGCCCCGTCACGGAGCCGATCTTCCATGGAGGCGGGGCGTGCGTCGTTCTAGCGGTTCAACGAATCGAACAGGCCATCGCGCGTGGGCGAGAAGATTTCCAGATCGCTTTGATAGCGGGAATGGCCGTCGACGGCCAGCTCGACCAGCACGCGGCCGAACAGCGGGGCGTATTTGAATGCCCGGCCCGATTCCATGATGCACATGGCGGCGCGGGCATGGTACGACTCGCCGCGCGGCTGCGTCGGAATTCGGCCGATGACGAGCTTGCCGTCCGGGCTCATCGAGTAGAGGCACGTGCCCGCGTGCTGGTAACGATCCGCATCGATGACGTCCGGGTCGATGAGCTGCCCGAGATGCTCGGTGAGCTCGCGCATCAGTCGATCGCTCACGGTGGCCCGGATGGCCGAAGGTTCGTCGAAGACGTCGTAGGTGTAGTCCGCGCTCATCTTCACCATGTTGTGCATGGCCGGCGAGAAATCCAATTGAGGAAATCCGTAGAACGTTCCCCGGTCGCTCGCATCGACGTTGCCGAACTCGAACCAGATGGGCATCTTGGGATGGCTTGCCTTGAGGTCCCAGTACGCATAGTTCATCTGCCAGATTTTCCAGCGTCCGCTCTGTTTGAGCCCGAGGCCGCGCAGCACCGAATCCGCCCATACGCCGGGGCACGCGATGAGGTGGCGTCCATGTACCGTCATCGACGCACCGTCGCTCTGCGTGTGAAGCGCGTACGCGCAGTCGGCCGCCTGTTGGTGATGTTCGACGTTCACGACCGTTTGTCCGTCGAGCACGTGGAGACGACCGGTGCGCTTCGCGCCAAGCAGGAAGGTTCTCGCCGCCGCCTGCACGTTGATCGAGGCGCTGGCGGCCTGGACGAGCCCCACGTAATCGCGGGGCAGGGGGGCGAGATTGAAGATCGGAAAGCGCCGATGGATTGCCTCGGGCGAATCCAGATATTCATACGGCATTCCCATGCCGTCCATCGTTTTCCGGACCTGGGCGACGTTGCCTTCGGTGGTCATCGGGGCATCCCGGTGCCCGAAGAACAGGAGGTCGTCCATCGCGAGCAGGCGCGTACCCGTTGCGAGCTGGATTTCCATCCATAGCGCGAGCGACGCCTCGGCAAGCCGCGCCTCGGATTCGTTGTCCTGCATCAGCCGGAACATGCGCTCGACGCCCTTGGAGCTGTTGACGTCGTTCCGTACGCCAAATTGATCGACGATCAGCGTGCTCAAGCCTCTGGCCGTCGCGTAATAGGCGCTCGCGAGCCCGAGAATGCCGCCGCCGACGATCAACACGTCGTAAGTCGAACCGGGTTTGATGGATTGCATGGTAGCTTCCTGAGAGGTTATCGAGTGCGTGTGGTGTTCTTGCGGGAACCGTTCGGGCAGCGCGCCGCGCGTGACGGCGCCCCGGCCTCAAGCGCGCAGGGACGGTCGCGTCCTGTTCGAGCCCGGCCGGTAGCCGGGTTGATGCGCAATGGGCGGGAAACGGCCGTGAAGCTCGCGAGTCGGTTCGTCGGCCCCCAACCGCCGACGCCTACGAAGGGAGCGTCGGCGCGCAACAGGGGCATCGCATGCGCCAAGGTGCCGTCGCCGAGCAATCGGCGGCGCATCGGCCGCCGGACGCGGACGCCGCGGCCGGCGATGTCCATGGCGACAGCGGCTTGCGCGGCGGCCCCCAAGCGTGTGGAGCGAACGCCGGCATGGCTGCGGCGAGCGCACGGCGCAGCGGCGTTCGACGTTGCGGCGAAACGCCGGTCGACATGCTGTTTCGCGATGAAAGCGGACCGTCGGGACGAGCGGCCCGGACGGATAAGACGTGCGGCTGGGAGCGGGCCGGCCTGCTCGACGGACGCGGCGCCCGGCCAAGCCGCTGTTTCGCGCGCCGCGCCCCGATCGCGGGAATTCGGTACGACGGCGGTGCGCGTGCATGGCTTGCTCAGTGGACGCGCGACAACAGCGTATGCACGTCGCAGCCGAGCAGTCGCGCGCGCCTGAGCAGCTCCCCGGTCTTGGTGCTGATCAACGCGCCCGTGTATTCGTTCGCCTGCGCCTGCGTCATCGTCTGAAAGATGTCCGGGAACGACCGCTCGACGCTATCGCATATCACGGCTCCCGCGTTGCAGACGTAATCGGGTAGATATTGGACGCCGTTCGCGAGCAGTTTTGCCTGCGCTTCAGGGCTCGCGAAGGGCGAGTTGGAACTGCTCACGACCCAGCGCGTGCGGATGCGATCGACCGTATCGGCATCGAGTACGCCGGACAGCGACGCAATGCACAGCACGTCCGACGCGTGCGTCCAAAACGCGTCCTCGTCGTCGAGCATCGACACGCCTGCCGGAATGTCGTCGCTCGGCCGTATGTCATATCCGATCACGTCGTACCCATGCGCGAGACATTGCCGTGCGACTTCGCGTCCGACCTTGCCCATCCCGTGAATGGCGACGAGCGGCGCATCGTCGCGGCCGGGCGACTGATCGAGTATCGCCCTCAGGGCGCTCCAGACGCCGTAGCCGGTCGCGATCGAGGTATTGATCTGCGGGCTTTCCATCGCATCCAGTATCCATCGCGTGGATTTTCTGAGGTAGGTCATGTGGGTGCTGCTCGTGTTGATGTCGCAGCCCGTGTACATCGATCCGTCGTACCGGTTGAGCACCTGGCCGATGGCGTCGAGCACGTGCGGCGCTTCGTCGGGCCCGACTTTGCTGTTGACGACGATCTTGCCGCCGCTGAAGCCTGTCCGGTAAAGGCCGTGCTTCAGGTCCATCGCGTGGGCGAGCATGATCGCCTCGTCTTTCTGCCGCTCGAGCGACGGATACCGGTGCCACCGGATGCCGCCGTTGCTCGGCAGCAGATGCCTGCGCGGCGAGCAGGCAATGGTGAACGAGCTCTTGTCGTCCACCACGACGGTTTCGACTTCGTATTCGCCGAACCTGGGATGGTTGATGATGGCCATGATCAAATCTCCTTTCCTGAACTGTGTGCATCGATGACGTTGGCGGCGCCCGCGGCGGCGAGGCAGGCGCGCAATCCTGTTGGGGTGGGGGTGCGCATGAAGTCCGACAGACTCATTTCGACGCCCAGCTCCGACTCGGCCAGCACGACGAGCCGGATTGCCGCCAAGGAGTCGCCGCCGTCTTCGCTGAACGGTTGATGAGGGGCCGATGGCGCGATTCCGGTGGCCTTTTCCCAGAGTGCGTCGGCCGCCGCATCGAGCGTCGCGTAGCGTCCGGCGGGTGGATGCGCAGCCGCCACGCGCGCCGATCGGGTTTCCGCATCCATGTCGGCGCCGGCGCCGTGCCGCTGCCTGTCGAACGGATAATGAGGCAACCTGACGTTCTCGCCCGGTTCGTTCCACGAAGGGCGCCAGTCGAGATCGAGGCCCGCCATCCACAGTTTGCGCAGCGCCGTGTGCCAAACCTCGCCGTCCTCCGTTTCGTCGCGTTCGCTCCGCAGTGTGCGCACCGACGCATCCTTGGGGCGCGACGACAGGCTCAACGCGGTCAGCGTGGCGCCCGGGCCGACTTCGACGAAAACCGTCTTTCCGCGATCGGGCAGCGAATCGAGCGCCTCGCGGAACCGCACGGGCTCGCGGGCATGGCGTGTCCAGTACGCGGCGTCCAGCCGCGCGCCCTCGGCGAGTTCCGCGCCCAGCAAGGTCGAGTGGAAGCGGATGTCCGGCGCCGCCGCGGAGCTTGTCGGCGCCACTGACGCAAGCTCGGGCAACGCCGGGTCCATCATCACGGAATGGAACGCGTGGGACACCGCCAACGTGCGGCAGCGAACGCCGCGCGCCTTCAAGGCCGATTCCGTCCGGCCGATCGCCGCCGGTGTGCCGGAAAGCACGCAGGCCTCGCTGCCGTTGACGGCGGCGAGCGACACTTCGTCGGACAGCCACGCGCTGCACGCTTGCTCGCTCAACGCGACTGCGAGCATCGCGCCGCCGGGAAGCCGGGACATCGACCGGCCCCGCTGCGCGGCGAACAGCAGCGCCTGCTCGTCGGTCAGCATGCCGGCGATGCAAGCGCCGGCGATCTCGCCCAGGCTGTGACCGATCACCGCGTTGGGGACGACGCCATGTTGCATCAGCAAGCGCGCCATCGCGATCTGAACCGCAATCAGCGCCGGTTGCGCCGTCGCCGTATCCGACAAGCCGGCAGGCTTGCCGCCGGCGTTCAGCAGGAAGGAAACGTCGACGTCCGCGCATGCGCGCAGCAGGCTCACCTGTCGACGCACAAGCGCGGCGAAGGCGTTGTTCGACTGCGCGAGACCCGTGGCCATGTCGACGAACTGGCTCCCTTGGCCGGGGAACTGAAACACGACGCGCGGCCCGCGGCGGCCCGTGTCGCGAACGTTCTCGATCGGCTCCAGTGCGCCTGCGGAATCGACGTGCAGCATGCCGCGGTATCTCTGCGACCGACGGGCCGTTTGCGCGCTCCAGGCCAGGGCATCGGCGGGCGAGCCGGAGAGTTCCGACCGGTAGGTCTGCATCAATCGATGGCACGCGGACTCGCTGCGCGCGGACACCGGGATGGCCGACGGATAGTGGAGCGGACGCGGCGCCGCGCGGCGATCACTCGCGCCGGGGCGGGCGAGCAGCACGTGTGCGTTGGTGCCGCCGATGCCGAAGGCGCTCACGCCGATCGCGTTTCGCGGGTCTGCCGCGTCCCATGGTTCGGCGGCCGGCGGTAGGTAAAACGGGCTGCCATCGAGCGCGATGCGCGGATTCACCTCGCCGACATGGATCTGCGGCGTGATCCAGCCGTGACGGATTTCGAGCACGGCTTTGACGAGCCCCGCCATGCCGGCGCAGGTTTCCAAATGGCCCACGTTCGCCTTGACCGAGCCCAACGCGCATTGGCGGCCGGCCGGCCCCTGCGCCACAAACAGCGCGTTCAGCGCATCGAACTCGATCGGATCGCCGGCGATCGTACCCGTTCCATGTGCTTCGATCGCCCGTATGTCGGCGGGCGCGAGGCCGGCGTCTCGCATGGCTTTGTCGATGAGCGTGCGTTGACCCGAGACGCTCGTCGCGGTGAAGCCGACCTTGTCGGCGCCGTCGTTGTTGACGGCGCAGCCTTTGATCACCGCCAACACGCGCTGCCCGTCGGCCAATGCCGCCGAAAGCGGCTTCAGCACCACGAGCGCCACGCCGCTGCCGAACACGGTGCCGCTTGCGTCTCGCGAAAAAGGCATGCAGTGGCCGTTCTTGGCGTAGATCATCCCCTGCTGCGCCCGATAGGGCGCGCGCTGAGGCAGGCGCACCGTGCAGCCGCCCGCCAGCGCGATGCGGCAGCGGCCGGCCCGCAGCGCCTCGACCGCCTCTGCGACGGCGACGAGCGACGTGGCGCAGGCGGCTTGCACGCCGAGCACGGGCCCCTCGATGCCGAGGTGCCAGGCGGCGCGGCTCGCGAGGTAGTCCTTATCGTTGGTGATCTGCAATTCGAACTCGGACGGCTGGAACTTCTCCATCAGTTCCGATCGCTGCAGTTCGTGCAGATACGACGAGCTGCTGCAACCCGCGAAAAGGCCGGCGTCTTTCAACTGCGCGGGCATCGTTGCGCTGTCTTCCAGCGCATGCCACGCGCATTCGAGGAACAAGCGGTGCTGCGGGTCCATCAACGCCGCATCGCGATGGCCGACGCCGAAGAACGCGGCGTCGAAAGACAGGACGTCGCAGTTGAGCGGCGCGGCGAACGGAACGGCATGCCTGTCGGGCGGCGCAACGCCGAGCTCGACCACGGATTCGACGCCGTTGATCAGGTTGTGCCAGTACTCGTCGGGATCGTTCGCGCCGGGAAAACGGCAGGCCATTCCGATGACGGCGATATCCCGCTCGCAGAGCTGATTGCGCATGGGGCACCTGGTTCAGTCGGCCGCGAATCCGCGCAGGATGCGGTCTCGCAAAGACGCGTCGGCGGCTTCGATCGGAATGAGCAAGACGAAGGACCTGTAGCGCATGCGCGGAACTTCCTGGTACAGCTGCCGGACGCCGAACATGCCGGTCACCGCTCCGCTGACGCCGGTGGCGAAAAGCGATTGCCAACGGCTCTGCCAGATCGCGGAGGAATTCCAGATGCCCGCCGTTTCGATTCTGCCGAGCGTCGTCTCCGCGGTTTCGCGATAGTAGGAGATGACGTCTTGCCCGATGCTCGCGATCTTCCATCCTTCGCCGCGCACCGTGCCCAGTTCGATGCCGTCGTCGCCGATCCACCGGTCGGTATGCGAGTTCACGTCGCCGACGCTGGGCCGGTCGTCGGCCTGGGCTTTGAACTTGATGTCGCACAACTCGAGCGCCGGAAGGATGACGATGTTTTCGCTGCCGATCCGCTCGGCGATCGTCCGGCGCGCGGCTTTCATTCCCGCGCCGTCATCGAGTCGGGTTCGCGCCAGATTGGCGAGGCCGACGAGGGTCGACATCATGTCGTTGTCAGGCAATGGCATGGCTTGCGCTCCCGGTTTCACGTCGTTCGATTGCGATCAATTGGCGACCGCGTTCGCGGTCGGCATCGTTGCCTGCGTCCGCGAACACGGTGACCACGTTCGCGTCCTTCCCCAGCCGTTCGGCGACGCTGCGCGCGACGAGCCAGTTCGCGGCCGAGGAGCCGCCGATCGGGATGCCGGTTGCTTCGAAGAACGCGTACATCGCCTTCAGCGATTCCTCGTGCGACACCGACTGGAAAGGCACGCTGAAGGGAATCAGCGAGACGAAAGGCTGACGGAATCCATAGCCCAAGCCGCCTGCGCCCGCGAATCGGGCGTGGCCGTTGGGCGGCTCCAGCGTGCCGAACGGCATTTCGCGCGGCGTGCATCCGATCACGCGCACATCGGGGTTCTGCTCCGCCAGCGCGGCATATACGCCTGCGAGCGTGCCGCCGGTGCCGACGGCCGCGACCCAGACGTGCGCGCGCATGCCGTCGAGTTGGCGGCGTATCTCCGCGCCCGTATGGTGCTGATGCACCGCGGTATTCACCTGGTTCAGATGCTGGGACAGCAAGGTCCACTCGGGTTCTTCGCTGGCGATCTGCTGGCTCCGCGCGATGATCCCGAGCAGGAAATGGTTGCGGTCCACTTTCGTGACGATCGCTTGGCTTTCTTCCAGCGATCGGAGCAGTTCTTCCGACGACGAGTCCGGTATCACGACCTGCACCGTCAGCCCGCACAGATGACCCAGATGGGCGAGCGCCTTCGCCATGTTTCCGCCCGACGAATCGAGCAATTTCAGGGGCGCCTGGCTGAAGTCGTGGGCATTGATCGCGTCGCAAAAGAGGCCGAAGGCGACGCGATCCTTGATGGAGCCCGACGGATTTTTTGACTCCAGCTTGGCGAAAATGCGGCCTCCGTTCTTCGGCCCCGGGACTTCCAGCAGCGGGGTGTTGCCGAGCGCGTCGCTATAGCGCTTGAGTCGAGGGAACATGGCCAGCGCCTTGCTGGGATCGGGGGCGAACGGCTGAGCATTGAACAGATTGAAATCCATAATGACTCTCCCGTAACGGGTTTGAAATGGGCGTAAATGCGGCATCTACGCCGCGAGTGATGCGCGATGCGGCTTCAGGAGGGCGTCAACCACTGCTTGAACCTGATCGCGGTGATAGAAGTGGCCTCCTGGAAACACTTCCATCCCCGCGCTTTGCGGCAGAAATCGCGACCAGTCGGCAAGCGCGTCGGCGCTGATCAGCGGATCGTCCCGGCCGCCGAAGATGCGTGTCGGCGCAACGTCGCCGACGGGCAGTCTCGCCAGCTGTTGCAACAAACCCAGATCCCGTGCGACGGCCGAAGCGACCGCCGCGCGCAGATCCGCATCGAGTCTCGCGGGGGCCGTCACTTCACCCAGGCCGAGCGCGCTTTCCGCGAGGCGCTCGAGGTCTTGCGCCGTTCGCAGCGTTGCCTGCAGCGCGGGCGGCGTCATCTGCGATGAAAGGACGAGCTGCGCCGCGCGGAATCTGGACGACGTCAGCGCCGACGCGACATGCAGGGCGAGCAGTGCGCCCATGCTGTGGCCGAAAAGGGTGATCGGCGCGATGCCCAGCAGGCAGGCGAGCCCTCGCATGCAGCGCCGGATCGCCTCGCGCGGATCGCTCCAGGCCGGGAACGCGTCGCTTCGCGTCGGTCCCGGATACTGCATGACGATCAGATCCACGTGCGCCGGAAGGCAGTCGCGCCATGCGCGATACATGTCGACGCCGCCGCCGGCGTGAGGGAACACCACCAGTTGATGCCGCACGGGGGCCGTCGCGGCCACGCTGAATCTCACCGCCCCTTCGGCAAGGGTCTGCAGGCGCCTCATACTTGTCCCGTCCGGCAAGCGGCCGCGACGGCCGGTGCGTTCGCGCGGGCGCTTGCTCGCAACGCGGCGCGATCGATCTTGCCGATGCCTTTTCTGGGGATCTCGTCGATCAGCACCAACTGTTCCGGCAGTTTGAACGCGGCGACTCCGGCGGCTTCCAGATGCCTCCGGAGTTCCGCGAGCGACACCTGTTCACCGTCGCGTGCGACGGCGAACAGGCAGGAAACCTCGCCGAAGCGGCCGTCAGGCATGCCGACGCAAGCGGCGTCCTTCAATTTGGCGTGCCGCTTCATCAACGCCTCGAGTTCTTCCGGGCAGAATTTTTCGCCGCCGCGATTGATGGTGTCCGTGACGCGCCCGTCGATATAGACGTTGCCCGCCGCATCGAGATGGGCGACGTCTCCCGTGCGGTAGTAGCCGTTCGGCGTGAATGCTCGGCGCGAAGCGTCCGGATCGTTGAAATACTGTTCGATGGTGTAAGGGCCGCGGGTGAGCAACTCGCCCGATTGGCCGCAGGGAAGCGGTTCGTCCCGATCATTGACGATGAGGATCTCGTCGGCGTCCGAAAGCGGGCGCCCCTGGGAGTTGAAGCGGATCGCGTCGGGATCGGTGAAGCGGGTGAAGCAAAGCAGTCCCTCGCTCATGCCGTAGCACTGCTGGATGCGCACCCCCAGCCGGGATTCGGCCTGCGCCGCGAGATCGGCGGGTAATCGCGACCCGCCCACCTGCACGTACCTCAGCGTGCCTGAACCGGCTCGCGATTCGTCCGCGCGCTCCATCCATTGCGTCAAGAGCGCGGGGACCAGCGTGGTGTGAGTGACGCCGTGCGCGCCGATGAGCTCCAGAGAGGTTTGTGCGGAAGCGTCCGCCGCCAAGACCACTGTTCCGCCGCAAGCAAGCGTTCCGAGAATGCCCGGACAGTTGATCACGAAGCCGTGCGAGAGCGGCAAGGCGGCCAGATAGACGGCTGAACGGCTGAGCTCGAACACCTTGCAGCCTTCGGCGATCATGTATCCGTATCCGGCGTTCCGTCTTGCGATGGCCTTCGGCAAGCCGGTCGTACCGCTGGACAGCAGCATCATCGCGGTGTCGTCGGCGCGCATGTCGACCGGGCGCAGTTCGCGCGGCATCGAGTCGGCGGGCGCCAGGCAGAATTGCCGGAGATCGAGCCATTCCGGACGATCGTCGGCGCGGGAAGGGCCGTCGGCCAACAGAAGGTCGACTTCCAGGCCTTCTTCGGAGAGCAGGCCGACCACTGTCTGAAGCGGGCTGAAGCGGCGGCTGCCCCGGGTCAACGCGATGGCGCGCGGGCGAGTGGTCTTCAGAATGTGTCGAAGTTCCCGCTCGCGGTAGGCCGGCAAGATGGGAACGGGTATCGCGCCTGCCATGAGCGTCGCGAGCATCAGCACGGCCGCGTCGGCGGAGTTGGGCAACTGGAGCGCGACGCGATCGCCCTTGCCGATGCCATGGGCGTTGAGCCGCTCGGCGGTGATCGCGACATGCGACGTCAATTCCCGATGCGAGATCACTCGGCCGTCCGCGATCAGGGCGGGTGTTTCGCCTCCGGTCTGCAAGGCGCTGGCCAATCGTCGGTTCAGGGAAGCGAGGCGCGCGTTCATTGCGCTTCCCCGGCAGCCGAACCGCTCGGCGTGACGCGATCGCGAGGACAGGAGGCTTGGTCGGGGATCGACGCAATCAGCTTGTCCAACTCCTCGAGCGAGTGATCATGCTTGTCCCACAGCGAGAACCCGATGCATCCCAACCGCTCCAGCCGCACTTGCAGTTCCAGTGTTTCGGCGGAACTCAAGCCCAGGTCCGCCCGTAATTGCCAGTCGCATTCTGCCGATTGAAGCAGTTCCGCCGCTAGACCGATTTCGGTCAGCAGGCCGATGATCTGCATCGACGCCATCAGTCATCTCCTTGTTATAGATAGTAATGAAAATTATTACTTGTTGACCGTCGGTCGGTCAATAAACTTTCGGATGTAAGGTTGCGTCGAAACGATGGAGTACCGCGTTCGGTGAATTCCTGCATTGTCGAAGCGGGTGGCGCTTGTTTTCGGCATCGCGAAACGAACCGTCGGAGCTGGACAACGCGTTCCAGTTCGATTGCGGCGCGGCTGCCCCGCGAGCGCATGGCTTGCGCTTCAGACAGAAATAGTTGCCGTTGCATTTGACCGCGAGTCGGTCGATGTGCAATGTGAGCTCGACTTCGACGCTCGTCCGTGTCCCCAAGTGAAGTTCACTCACCTAGCGAAGGGCGGGCTGACGGTTCTTCCCTTATCGACTCCCCCGCCATTCCAGTTCGCTCTCGGCGCCGAGACGCGGCTTGTATTGAGTTCTCCGACGCGAAACAGGAAAGATGCGTATGCGGCATCCTGTTCGAACGCGACGAGTTGCATGTCGGGATATTTGTCGGCGCAGCCGCGCAGCGCCGTTTTGCGCCATGGCTCGTTGTGGCGGGTCGCGCCGACCACTCTGTCTCTTAAGCCTCGGGGGAGGGCGGCGCGCGGAATTCGCCGTTTCTTCCGGATGGCGAAGTTGCCGCCTTGCTCGCCATCACCGTGACGCGCAATATCACCGCGGCCGGATGTCTTGCGACATTTCGGTCTGCGCGGCATGGCAACCGTCCGGCGTTGGTTCTGCAAGACATGTTCGCCTGCGCGAGCCTGACGATATTGGAGGCGGCGCTGACGGGTGCCGAGCAAGGCGTGGCGTGCGGCTCTGCAGGGGCTCGGTGCCGCCCCAGGCTTCCTGCTTCGGTCGACGAGGCCGCCCCGACGCCTTCGATCGACGCCTTCACTCGATCCCTCGCATGAGGGAGCCGACGCGATTCAATGCACGTTCAGCGTGCGCCTTTCGAATCGGATCGCCACATCCGCGATCATCGCGTCGGGGTTCGCGTCATCGCCGCGATGCCGCTCGCACGGGCGCAATCACCGCGACCGACGGCGCGGCTTGGGCGTTTGCGCCTCGTCCGCAACGCCGACCATCTGCAGGCAAACGGCGGTGACGGCCCGGGCAAATTCGGAATAATCCGCTTCTCGAGCCGCGATGGCATCGTCCGTGGCGCCGTGAACGCCCGCATAGATCAGCAGCGCCGTGATGCGTGGTTGCGTCAACCGCCACACGCCGGCTTTTGCGCCGCCGCTGAGAATGCCCTGAAGCTGATCGAGAATGGCGTTCTTCTCGCGATTGTTCCGCGCGTGGTGGTGATGGTTGATGTAGACGATGTCGTGCGTGCGATATGTTTCTGCGTAGGCTTCGATGCTCGTCCGTATCCATGCGCGCAGCCGACCTAACCAGTCGTCCGCCGCGCAAGCGTCAACGGCCTCTTCCAGGCGGCCGAGGTATTGCGCCGTGTAGCGCTGACCCATGGCCTCCAGGAGTTCGTTCTTCGAGGCGAAGTAATGATAGAAGGTGCCCTTGGCTACTTCGGCCAACTCAACAATTTCGTTGATCGTGGTGGCCTCGACGCCTTGTGCCAAAAATAGCTTCTCGGCCGCCGCCATCAATTCTTCCAGACGTACCTCGGCTGGCTTGGTGCGGGGTGTTTTGGGCGCTCCCTGCTCCCGCTGGCTTGTCTTGTATCTCATCGTGGGGTTCAGAACTTGCGTGCAAAAGTCAGAAGTCTAGGCTACGTCCTCGATGCCACCAACGTTTTTTGTCATCGACCGACCCTCGGCCCATTCAATGCATGAAGGCAAAGTCCGGCTCCTCCCGGCGGTCGCCATGCGCCGGCGTCGCGTTCCGGTTCCGAGCGTCGACGAAATTCCGGAGTGCTTCTCTTTTGGGAAACGTGTCGCCGGCGCATGCGCGCGAAGTCGGCATCGAGCAAGTGCGAAGAATCCGTCACGCCTACTCTATCGTACGTTCCTCGCACGTTGACGGAGAGCATCTGGCGATGCGTCCGGTCAGAAAACCTTGTCGAGGCGGATGCTTTGCCGATATTCGGCAACATGCCCGGGCGGTGAGCCGCAATCCCGTTCAGGCGCGCTGCGCTTGATTCAACATCTTCCGCAGGATATAGCTGGCGATGACGGCGGCTCCCACGTTGAAAAACATGCTGTAGACGAACGCGCTTTGCAGTTGAGAAAATTCCTGCAGATGAGACATTTTTTTCAGCGTTATCTGCAGGATCGTACTGACCGCGGTAACGCCGAATGCCGCGCCCACCTGCTGCAAGGTCGAAACGACACCGGCGGCCATGCCCGCGAAATTTTCCTGCACGTTTGCCAGCACGATATTCAAAAGAGGGGTCATCACCATGCCTTGGGTAAAGCCCAGCGTCCACAATACCGGCATCAGGAGCCACGGCAGCTCGAGGATCGGGAAATATCGCACGGCGAGCATCAGCGCGACGAAACTCGCCGCGTAGGAGGCCGCGCCAATGGAAACGACTTGCGGGCCGGATCGGCCGATTAGCTTGGGCGTCAATAGCGATGAAATGGCGAACCCGATGCTGGTTGAAACATAGGTCATTCCCGCTTCAAACGGGCTTAGCTTCAACCCGGACTGAAGAAAAATTGAAAACACCAACGTGAATGAACCCGCGGTCGCATAGATGCACATGACCAACGACGAGCCCTTGATGAATCGTCTTTCCCTGAGGAGTTTCATGTTGATGAGAGGGACGCGGCCGCTGCGTGCGTAGCGGATCTCGTGTTGCATGAATAGATACAAGGTGCCCAGACCGATCAGCGTGAGGACGTAGCTTTTGAAGCTCCATCCCCAGACGGCGCTCATGAGCAGGGGAAGCAGCGAAACGGAGATCCCCAGGCTCGAAAGAGCGACGCCGGTC
Organism: Burkholderia sp. ABCPW 111; assembly: GCF_000773065.1. NCBI lineage: Bacteria > Pseudomonadati > Pseudomonadota > Betaproteobacteria > Burkholderiales > Burkholderiaceae > Burkholderia > Burkholderia sp. ABCPW 111. Next base: position 61,185 of record NZ_JPWT01000065.1, read on the forward strand.
CAATCCAGGCTTCTTTTCTGTTCGATGGGCGTATTTCGTAAATGGCGAGAAAAAGCCAGGGCCGCCAGCCCGATGGGAAGGTTGATAAAAAAAATGGCTCTCCATTGCAACTCCAGCAGATTGGCCGAGATGATCAAGCCGCCTAGAACCTGCCCCGCCATCGCGGCGAGCCCGAGCGTCATTCCCAGGTATCCGAAAGCACGGCGGGCGCCGGCCTCGTCAAAATCCGCCCGGATGCTGGCGTAGATTTGCGGAAAGAGCACGGCGGCGGATAGCCCTTGCAAGAAGCGCGCGACGATCAGAACCGTCGCGTGGGGCGCCAGGCCGCAAAGAATCGACGACACCGTGAAGCACAGCATGCCGATCTGATAGGCTCTGCGGCGCCCCCATAGATCACCCAGCCTTCCTCCGGTGATCAGCAATAGACCGAACGATAGCTCATAAGCCACGATGATCATCGTCAACTCGACATAGCTTGCATGCAGTGTCTTTTCAATGTTGACGATCGCGATATTGACGACAAATAAATCGAAAATCGTTACGAATCCGGATAGCAAGAGTGCGAATAAAGCATAGCGCTGCTGGTTGATCATGTGATCCTCGATTTCATTCGATATGCGGGTGGTGGCGCCACCTTGAATCTGGATAAATACCCATGTTGTTGGCTTGACGAAAGGGACAGCCGAAGCTTCTTGAAACGTGGCGTGCAAACGTAATCGAACAAAGGTTCGAATACGCTCGAAATTTGCATTCCTGGTCGTTCGGGTGTGTATCGACAGAGGCATCGACATTTCATTGACCGACGGTCGGTCGTGAACTAGGATAGCAACTCATGCCGATGCTGTCACGCCGCGGTACGAGCAAGACGCCGACGAGGCGCGTCGCGTTCGGGCTTCCGGTCGGCGCGGTGCGGATCAGTGTGCGGATTCGGTTCGACGGCTACCGGGGCGGGTGCGTGCCGCAGCCGGATAGCGCGCCCATGTTGGAAATCGATCGAAACAATGCAATGCGAGTTGCGCCGGGAGAGATCGATGGCGACGAACGATGGCGAGACCTGAAAAACGCGGCACGCCATGACGATTCGATCGCCGAGGCGGCTCGGCCTGCTGCTCATGATCGCGATGCCGCGATGCCGCGATGCGCGTGGCGCGGCGAACGACGTGTCCGAGTCTAATGCCTAGCTATCGCGGGGCCTATTAATCATCGGACGCAGGGTTCATCCGCTCGTTCGCGGCACGGCGACTGCAGGCCGTTTTCAGATTTCTCGATTGGCCCAATGACAGAACAAATTGACCTTTCCAAGGTTATCGGAGGTGATGGGATGACGAGTCAAGGAATCGGAATTGTCGGTGCGGGGCACCTGGGAGTGGCTCTCGCGTCGCGCTTGATCGATATCGGGTTCGACCGTGGGAATGTTTGGCTCGGACATCGTGGTTCTCAAAAATCGCATGCGACGAGTGCGGCGGCGGGAGTCGAAGATCGTCTTGTAGACGTGAATGCGGTGATGAAGAATTGCGATGTGATCTTTTACACCGTTCGACCGATCGATTACCGGATGATTTCCGATTACGAGTTGAGGGAGGGGCAGACAGTCATCTCGTTCCTGGCCGGCGTTTCGCTTTCGAGATTGTCCGATGCGGCGCTTGGGTCGGGCTCGATTGCCCGGGCGATCATAAGCGCGCCGGATACGATTTCCAGCGGGCAGGCACTTGGCGCGACGTGCGGCGACGCGAGTGAATCGGCGAGGAAAGTATTGAAATCCGTCGTGGCGAATACGTTGGACGTGCGATCCGAGAATCAGGTCGAGCCGGTTACCGTCCTTGGCACGTGCCTTCCGTTCATATTGATGTACTGCGAATTCATGAGGGTGGCCGTTAGCGATCGAGATATATTGAAGTGCGCCGGAGATTACGGGCTCGATGAATGGGCAGGAGTGATCGACTGGGCGAGACGGGTTAGGCCTCGAGGCTTGAATCCTGGTGAAATCGAAAACTATGTGAGCCGATGCGCGACTCCGGGCGGCATTGCCGAAAAAATTATCAACTCGCTTCGACTTCATCGGGATTTTGCAAGGACTGTTCGAGAAGGGATCGAGCATGCCCAAACGATGCTCTGCGTTCAGATGGAGAAGCGCGAGTCCATCGGGCTTGGCGGGAACGTTTGACGGAATCGAAGGGGCCTTCGAGCGGCGTTCTCCATAGTGAGCTGAAACGGAGAACGCGCTCGCGAATATCGAATGCATGAAGGCAACGAACGCCCGGAGTCTTATGCATGCGCAGCGGCCGCTTGCCTGCGGCATCGTGGCAATCGAGTGACGAACGTGCCGGGCGAAGGCGGGTGAATTGCGCGTTCAGAACAGCAGCTCGCGCACGCGGTGGTACAGCATGCCCAGTTCGAGCGCGGGCTGCCGCCACGCGGGGCCACCCGGAAAGCGTCGATGCCTGAAGCGTGCGAACAGATCGAATGCGCGCGTATCGCCCGCGATCGCGTTCGCGACGATGCGGCCAGCGATGCCGGTCAGCGCGACGCCGTGGCCGCTGAAGCCCTGAAGGTAGAAGTAGTTCGGATCGATCGCGCCGAAGTCCGGCGCGCGATTGCGCGTCACGTCGACGAAGCCGCCCCACGCGAATTCGATGCGCACGTCGGCGAGCTGCGGGAACGCGCCGACCATCCGGCTGCGGATCGCGTCGACGAACGAGTCGGGCGATGCGCCCGACGAGCTCGCGCGGCCGCCGAACAGCATCCGGTGGTCGGCGGACAAGCGGAAGTAGTCGAGAAAGAAATTGTTGTCGCAAACCGCTTCGCGCCGCGGGATCAGCGCGTTCGCGCGATCGGCGCCGAGCGCTTCGGTCGCGACGATGTACGACGCGATCGGCGCGATGCGCGCGGCCGTCGCCTCGGGCAGCACGCCGCCCGGGCCCGCGTTGCAGCACGCGACGACGTGGCGGCAGCGCACCTCGCCCGCTTGCGTGCGCACGACGGGCCGCGCGCCGCGCACGACTTCGAGCGCGGGCGTGTGCGAGAACAGCAGCGCGCCTTCGCGGCGCGCCGCCTCGGCGAGACCGAGGCAGTACTTGAGCGGATGCAGATGGCCGGACAGCGGATCGTGGACGCCCGCGACATAGCGCGGCGACGCGATGCGTGCGCGAATCGCATCGGCATCGAGCCATTCTAGCGACGGGTGGCCCCAGCGTGACGTCGCGCTGTCCATCCATTGCCGCAGTTCCGGCACGCGGCGCGGATGCGTCGCGACCGTGAGGTAGCCGCGCGTGAAGTCGCAGTCGATCCCGTAGCGCGCGATGCGCTCTTCGACGAGCGCGACGGCGTCGAGCGACAGCGCCCATGCGCCGCGCGCGCCGTCGATGCCGAGCTGGCGCTCGATTTCGCCGTCCTTCGCGAAACCCGCGATCATCTGCCCGCCGTTTCTGCCCGACGCGCCCCAGCCCGGCCGGTACGCATCGAGCACGGCCACCGACAGGCCGCGCGCGCAGCAGTCGAGTGCGGTCGACAGGCCGGCGAAGCCGGCGCCGATCACGCAGACGTCGACGTCGAGCGTGCCGTCGAGCGTCGGGTCGTCGTCGGGACGGGCGGCGGTGGCTTCGTAGTACGAGCGGCGTGCGAGCGCTTCGGCTCGGCGGGAGAAGGTGTCGGTCATGGGCAAATGGTGGAAGTCGATCGGCATCGGCGCATCGCGAGGTCGTGCGGCCGCGATATGCGATGCGCGATATGCAATATGAGGCAATGCGATACGGAAAACGGGATGCGGCGCGAACGGGCGTGCGGCACGCCGCCCGCCGTCGCGCCGTCGGCGTCAGAACGAATAGATGAACTGCGTCGCGAGCAGATCGTTGGACTTGCTGTACGAGCCGTCGTTGCGCAGGAACACCTTGTTGTTCGCCCAGTCGTGCCGGTATTCGACCTTCACGGTGATCTGCTGGGTCGGATAGAACAGCAGATCGAGCGCGACGTCCTGCCGGTTCGCGCCCTTGCACTCGAATCCGAGGCCGCCGTTCGCCTTCGACGTCGCGAGGCAGTCCGCGTCGATGCCGAAGCCGTCCGCGGTATCCATCCCGTTGCCGTTGAGCGCGATCCCGCCGCCGCCGCCGCCGTTCTTGCTGTTCGCGAGGAAGTCGTAGCGCACCGTCGCGCCCATCCGGCCGAGCACCGGCACGTTGAACTTGCGGTGCGCGAGCAGCGACAACCCGTACCACTGCGCGCGGCCGCCGTTGAACGCGGCGTGCTGTTGCTGGCCGTAGTCGATTTCCGCGTTGTACTGAATGTCGGCGAGCGTATAGGTGGCGTCCGCTTCCGCGAAGAAGAACGCGCCGTACGGGCTCGACGCCTGGCCGCCCGGACCGTAGACGATCGCGCCCGACTGCGTCGTCGCGCTGCCGAGCGTCTGTCGCCCGACGTTGAACGAGCCGCCGAGATCGAGCGCGCTCGACCACGTGTAGTCGACGCGCGCGGTGAACGTCGGCACCTTGTTGCTCGTCGTGATCGGATCGCCGAGCGCGTTCGTGCCCGTCTGCGTGACCGAGCCGTACGTGCGGTACTGCTCGTTGCCGAGCAGGAACTTCCACGCCCAGTTGCCCTTCGTGTAGTTCGCGCCGATGCCGATGTAGCTGCCCGGATCGGAGAAGTCGTACAGCAGGTTGTGCGTGAGCGTGAGCATCTGGTTCGACTGCTGCACCTCGTAGCCGCCGAAGCTCGGCACGAGGCCCGCGACGAGCGTCGTCGTCGCGCTGAGCGGCACGTTGACGACCGCGGTGTTGAGGATGTTGTTGCCGATGTTGCCGCGCGAGTTCTGCAAGAGCGTGATGCCGTTGCCGCGGTTCGGCATCAGCGTGATCTCGGCCGACGGCGCCATCGGGCCGACGCCGAACGTCTTCTTGATGTCGAGATACAGATCGCCGAACGTGCTGTTGAAGTAGTTGTAGTTGCTCTCGTGGTTCGCGAACAGGAACGACGACGTGCTCGCCGCGCGGTTGAACACGTAGGTCGGATCGATGTAGCCCGTCACCGACAGGCCCGCGATCGGCCCCGTGTTCGCCGCGTCGGTTAGCGAATCGACCTTCAGTTGCTGATTCGCGATCTGCTGCTTCATCTGCGTGACGTCGTCGTTCGTCAGCGCGGCGGGTGCGCGGCCGTAGTCCGGCGACGATTCGTCGACAGGCGCGGCGGCTGTCGCGGCTGCCGCACCCTTGCCCGCAGCGCCGCCGCCCGCAGCGCCGTTTTGCGATGCGAGCGCGGACCGCAGCTCCTTCACCTGCGCCTGCAGTGCGTTCAGCTGCGCCTGCAGCGCCTTGATCTGCGCGCTCGTCGATGCGGCGCCGGCGAAGCCGGGAAGCGACCCGGCCACGAGCAGACAGATTAACTTCTTTCTCATGCAAATTCTCCTGATTGATCGTATTGCGAAGGACTTCGGTGCTCGTTCGGGCGATCGGGGCGGCGTCAGGCTGTGCCGAGCGACTTTCTCGTCGCGGCGGTTTGCGGTGCGCGCGGCGCGCTGCCGGGCGCGTCGGATTCGGCGGCGTTGGACGGCGCGGGCTGCGCGAACGCAAGACGCATGTCGCGCTCGCGCCGGCGCTCGCGGCTCAGCATCATCTGGTTGACGAGGATCACGCCGATCGTGACGGCGGTGATGAAGAGCGTCGCCAGCGCGTTCATTTCGGGATTGAGGCCGAGGCGCACGCGCGAGAACACGACGAGCGGTAGCGTCGTCGAGCCGGGGCCGGACAGGAACGCGGACAGCACGAGATCGTCGATCGACAGCGTGAACGACAGCAGCCAGCCGGACAGCAGCGCCTGCGAGATCAGCGGCAGCGTGATCACGAAGAACACCTTGAGCGGCGTCGCGCCGAGATCGAGCGCCGCTTCTTCGAGCGACTTGTTCAGCTCCTTGACCCGCGACTGCACGATGATCGCGACGTACGACACACACAGCATCACGTGGCCGATCCAGATCGTCACCATTCCGCGGCCCTTCGGCCAGCCGAGCATCTGCTCGAGCGCGACGAACAGCAGCAGCAGCGAGATGCCCTGGATCACCTCGGGAATCACGAGCGGCGCGTTGATCATCCCGGTGTAGAGCGTGAAGCCGCGAAAGCGTCCGAAGCGCGCGAGCACGAAGCCCGCCCACGTGCCGATGAATACCGACGCGAACGCGGTCAACAGGCCGATCTTCAGCGACAGCCACGCGCTCGTCAGCAGCTCGTCGTCCTGCAACAGCGCCGCGTACCACTTCAGCGAGAAGCCGGACCAGACGGTGACGAGCTTCGATTCGTTGAACGAATAGACGACGAGGCTCGCGATCGGGATGTACAGGAACAGGAAGCCGAGCGTCAGCACGCCGGCGGAAAGCGGCTTGTTGGGCTTGATCATTTCGCGTCCCCCAGTTCCTTCACCTGGTAGTACTGGAACACGGCCATCGGCACGAGGAGCAGCAGCACCATCGCGACCGTCACCGCGGAGGCCATCGGCCAGTCCATGTTGTTGAAGAACTCGTCCCACATCACGCGGCCGATCATCAGCGTGTCGGCGCCGCCGAGCAGCTCGGGAATCACGTATTCGCCGACGGCCGGAATGAACACGAGCAGGCTGCCCGCGATGATTCCGTTCTTCGACAGCGGCAGCGTGATTTGCGTGAACGCGACCCAGGGCTTCGCGCCGAGGTCGTATGCGGCCTCGAGCAGCGTCAGGTCCATCTTCACGAGGTGCGCGTAGAGCGGCATCACCATGAACGGCAGGTACGAATAGACCATCCCGATGTAGACGCCCGCATCGGTGTGATAGAGGCGCAGCGGCGAGTGAATCAGGCCGATCGCGATCAGCGCGTGGTTCAGCAGGCCGTCGTCCTTCAGGATGCCGATCCATGCGTAGACGCGGATCAGGAACGATGTCCAGAACGGCAGCATCACGCCCATCATCAGCAGGTTGCGCGTCGCGGGCGCGGAGCGCGCGATGTAGTACGCCATCGGATAGCCGATCAGCAGGCAGAACAGCGTGGACACCGCGGCCATCTTCAGCGAGCTGACGTAGGTCGCGACATAGAGGCTGTCTTGCAGCAGGAACGCGTAATGGCCGAGCTGCAGCGCGAACTGCACCGCGCCGTCCTTGACGCTCATCAGCGCGGTGTACGGCGGGATGCCCATCACCTGATCGGCGAAGCTGATCTTCAGCACGAGCACGAACGGCAGCGCGAAGAACAGCGTGAGCCAGAGGAACGGCACGCCGATCGCGACGCTGCGGCCGGACGGCGTGAAGCGCGCCGCGATGCGCGTGACGAGCGCGCGCGCGGGCGACGCGCTTCGGGCGGCGCAGGAGGCCGCCGCGAGCGAGGAAGAGGGAGAGGAAAAGGGAGAGGTTCTCATTGCGTCAGCACCACGCCGCTTGCGGGCGACCAGGAGACGAACACGTCGTCGTTGTAGGCGGGCGCACCTTCCTGCATCAGGTGCGAGCTCGAAAGATTGGACACGACGGTCTTGCCGCTCGGCAGGCGCACGTGGTACAGCGAATAGCTGCCCATGTACGCGACGTCGGTGACGACGCCGCGCGCCCAGTTGTGCGGCGCGCTCGGGCGCTCGCGCGACACGCGCACGCGCTCGGGCCGCACCGAGATGCCGACCGGCATGCCGAGCGGCCCCGTGACGCCGTGGCTCACGTACATCCGCGCCTCCAGGTCCTCGCTTTCGACGAAGATGTGATCGGGCTCGTCCTCGACGACGACGCCCTCGAACAGATTCGTCGAGCCGATGAATTCGGCCGAGAAGCGGCTGTTCGGGAATTCGTAGACCGCGCTCGGCGTGCCGATCTGCACGATCCGGCCTTCGCTCATCACCGCGAGGCGGCTCGCCATCGTCATCGCTTCTTCCTGATCGTGCGTGACCATCACGCAGGTCACGTCGACCTTCTCGATGATGTTGACGAGCTCGAGCTGCGTCTTCTGGCGGATCTTCTTGTCGAGCGCGGACATCGGCTCGTCGAGCAGCAGCAGCTTCGGGCGCTTGACGAGCGAGCGCGCGAGCGCGACGCGCTGCTGCTGGCCGCCCGAGAGCTGATGCGGCTTGCGCTGCGCGTAACGGCTCATCTGCACGAGGTGCAGCGCATCGGCGACGCGCTCGCGGATCTCGTGCTTGGGCGTGCCTTCCTGCTTCAGGCCGAACGCGACGTTCGACTCGACCGTCATGTGCGGAAACAGCGCGTACGACTGGAACATCATGTTCACGGGGCGGCGATACGGCGGCAGGGTCGCGAGATCCTCGCCGTCGACGAAGATGCGCCCGGACGTCGCCGTCTCCAGCCCGGCGAGCATCCGCAGCAGCGTGGACTTGCCGCAGCCGGAGCTGCCGAGCAGCGCGAACAGCTCGTTCTTCGCGATCGACAGGCTGACGTTGTCGACGGCGGTGCTGTCTCCGAATTTCTTCACGACGTTCTCGATGCGGACGAACTCGTTCGTTCCGGACGGTTTGCCGGCCGGGGGGCGCGCCAGTTGCGCGGTGTCGATTGAAGGCGTCGATTTCATGATGTAGCCATCCTTCGTTGGGGATCGCAGGCATGAGCGCTCCCGCGCGACGCGCACGATGCGAATCGCGGAGGCACTGCGACCGGGAGTCGAGGCGTCGGGCGTTTCAGGTCGAACGCGCCGGCGCCGGCTTGCTTGCTTCGGGCGGGCAGCGGTTGAGCGACTGCTGCCCGCGGCCGTCGTTCGTGATCAGTGTCCCGTCTTCAGTTGCGCCCACAGGCGGTTTTCGAGACGCAGGATGTCGGCGGGCATCGGCCGCATCAGCGTCATCTTCTTCAGCACGTCTTCGGGCGGGTAGACGGTCGGGTCCTGCGCGACGCCCGGCACGACGAACTGTCGCGCCGCGCGGTTCGCGGTCGGGTAGAACACTTCGTTCGTGATCGCCGCGTTGACCTTCGGGTCCTCGATGTAGTTGATCCATTTCAGCGCGGCTTCCGCGTGCGGAGCGTCCTTCGGAATCACCATCACGTCGAACCACAGCAGGCCGCCTTCCTTCGGGTTCGAGAACTTGATGTCGTACGAGCGCTTCGCTTCGGCCGAGCGGCGGTGCGCGATGCCGACGTCGCCCGACCAGCCGAGCGCGACGCACACGTCGTTGTTCGCGAGATCGTTGATGTAGCCGGACGAGTTGAACTGCGTGATGTACGGGCGGACTTTCTTCAGCACGTCGAACGCCGCCTGGTAGTCGGCCGGATTCGTGCTGTTCGGATTCCTGCCCATGTATTGCAGCGTCGCGGCGAACACGTCGACCGCCTGATCGAGGAACGACACGCCGCAACCCTTCAGCTTCGACAGGTTCGCCGGATCGAGCACGAGCGCCCAGCTGTCGACGGGCGCGTTTTCGCCGAGCGCCTTCTTCACCGCCTGTACGTTGTAGCCGATGCCGTCGGTGCCGAACGCCCAGGGCACGCCGTACTGATTGCCCGGATCGGCGTCGGAGATCATCTTCATCAGCGTCGGATCGAGGTTCGACAGATTCGGCAACTTCGACTTGTCGAGCTTCTGATAGACGCCCGCCTGAATCTGCTTGGCCATGTAGTTCGACGTGGGCACGACGATGTCGTAGCCGGAGCTGCCCGCGAGCAGCTTCGCCTGCAGCGTGTCGTCGCTGTCGTAATTGTCGTACTTGACGTGGATGCCCGTCTGCTTCTCGAAGTTCGGGATCGTGTCCTTCGCGATGTAGTCGGACCAGTTGTAGACGTTCAGCTCGACCCCGGCCGCCTGCGCGGCCGGAACGGACAAGGCCGACGCACCGGCGAGCGCGACGAACGCAGCGCGCGCGACCGCATGACGAAGATGGCTCACACTCATGTTGTTCCCCTGATGATGAAGGTGGGGAGCGGCGCACGAGCGCCGCCCGCCCGATTGGCAATACGGTTAGGAAAGGCCCAGTTGCTGCGCGGTCGCGTCGATCGCCTTCTTCGCTTTCGATACGATCTCGTCGATCTCAGTCTTCGAAACCACGAGCGGCGGCGACAGCAGCATCCGGTCGCCCGTCGCGCGCATGATCAGGTTGCCGTTGAAGCAGTAG